>NZ_CP092832.1:3187035-3533442 GCF_022532105.1 Flavobacterium sp. HJ-32-4
CAAAAGAGCAACAGTTGCGGTGGGTCTACGGTATGGAACGGGAGGCGCTTGATGTAGAAACACGTCAAAAACACCCGTATCGCTCCTTCCTCACCTTGAATTTCCTGACGACGAAATCGGTGCTGGCGACGGTGCCTTTTAATGAGGCGATACCCAATCTGCGGCACGAAGACACCTTGTTTTCGTATGAACTGTCAGAAGCGGGTATCCCGATCCTGCACATTGAAAATCCGGTGTGGCACCACGGACTCGAAAACAGTGTGCGCTTCCTCCAGAAATCGGAAGAAGCCGTGGTGGCCTTACAGTCGCTCGTAACCGGCGGATTGCTGCCTTCCTCCTATGCCCGTTTGTCGGCGGTGTATACCACTCTCTCCCGATTCGGCTTGCGGTTTCTTTTCGCCACGGCCTATCGGTTGGGGCGCCCTGCACTTCGCAAGCAGCTATTGGGCACGCGCCCTTCGATGCGGCTGTTCGACCTCTACCGACTTGGTTATCTTTGCAGTATAAAAAAAGCGTGATGCCTCTTTTCTCCGTCATCGTGCCGTTATTCAACAAGGAAGCGACTATCGTTCGCGCCCTTCGAAGTATTTTGGCCCAGGAGGAAATGGATTTTGAAATCATCCTGGTCAACGATGGTTCGACCGATGGAAGTGTCGCACAGGCCAAAAAGGTAGACGACCCGCGCATTCGTTTTTTTGAAACAAAAAACCGTGGCGTCTCGGCAGCACGGAACCTGGGTGCGGAAAAAGCGACCGGGAATCTCCTTGCCTTTTTGGACGCCGACGACATTTGGGAACCCCATCATCTTACCGTACTCAAACAATTACGCCGCGATTTTCCGGGATCGGTCCTGCTGGCAACGTCCTATCGAATTTTTTATAGGGAAGGACATGTCGTCACCCCTCATTTCGACAACCTGCCGAACGGATGGTGCGGTGTGCTCGACGATTTCTTCGCGACCAGTAGGGTATTTCGGGTAGCATGGACCTCAGCGGTGGCGGTTCCGACAGACGCTTTTCGCTTAAGTGGCGGCTTCAACACCGCCTTTGCCATTGGGGAGGACACCGATCTTTGGATCCGGCTCGCTCTCTCGGGCCCGGTGGCCTTCTGCAACCTTCCTTCGGCCACGCACCGACTTGATGCGCAAAACCGCGCCGGTAAACGACCCATCGCCTCGGTACCGCATGCTACGTTCACGGGCTATGAAGCTGAAGAACAGAAGCGTCCGTCGGTGAAGCGATTCGTGGATGTATACCGGATAGAATTCGCCCTCAAACACCGGGTAGCTGGGCGGGTAAACATCGCGAAGCAGTATCTGGAAGCGGTCGATCCGGCCCATATTCCCTGGCGTACTAGGCTATTGCTGGCACTACCGGTGGGCGTTTTGAAAGGGTTATATGCTTTGAAGAAATTCCTGGAAAGAAAGCGGGTAGTCGTCTCTGCCTACCGCTGAACATATGCCATAAAGGCGTCAAAGTCGCGGATGTAGTCGGTTTCGTCAAATTCCCCTGACGAAAACACCAGACATACAGAACCCGCCGAAAAATTTTCCAATTCACGCCAGATATTCGAGCGGATGAGGAGTCCACGATCGGGTTTGTTCAACGTCACCGTGCGGCTTTCCGTTCCGTCATTCAAGACCACATCAAAGCTGCCGGATAACGCGACCAGCATCTCGCACTGTTCTTTGTGGGCATGACCGCCGCGACGCGCACTGCTGGGTACATCGAACAGGTAGTACACCCGGCGGATGTCAAAGGGAAACGTGCCTTTCTCGACCACAGCGATATTACCGCGGTAGTCTTCTATTTTGGGAATCTGGAGAAGTTCGATGTTCATTTACAAAGCGAGATATTCCAACCATTGCGGCCCGATGATTCGGATGTCGAAGCGGGTCACCGACGGACGGGCGTTTTGACGGCAATTGTCCTGCAAGGTACTATTTTCCACCATTTCATTGAGTGCTTCCGTGAACTTCGCAAAATCCTGGTCGGGAACCAGTCGGCCGTTCACGCCATCTTCGACTATCTCTGACGGGCCCGACGGGCAGTCGAAAGACACCACGGGCGTGCCGCAGGCCAGCGACTCGACCAAAATATTGGGTAACCCCTCGTTGCGACTGGTCAGCAGCGTGCATTCGGCGCGGGAGAGGAAGGCATAGGGATTATCGACAAAACCCGGAAAGACCACCTTATCGGAAAGCCCGAGTGATTGGACCAATGCGATTAAGTCGTCACGTTGTGGCCCATCGCCCAGCAGTACGAGTCGGATATTTTTTTCTGGAAGTGCCGAAGCGGCATAGGCCCGGATCATGCCGTCGAATTGTTTGTTGTTGTCGTGCACCATCCGTCCGACACCGATCACGAAACGTCCGTCAACTGTAATGGGCTCGTGGAGAAGCGCGTCGATTCGATCCAGTTCGATGGGATTGTAGAGCGTACGCACCCGTTCATATCCGTATTCCGACCGCACTTTCGCCTCGATCTTCGCTGACACGCAGACGATGCCATACGCGTCACGATAGAGGCTGCGGGAAAGGGAGGGAGCACCCGGGATGTACCAGTCGGTGCGGTAGCTGTGGACGGTGATAACGTAGGGCGTTCGGTATAGCATTCGGGTAAACAGCCACTCCTGCCATGGTTTGTGCTTGTTGCGAAAATCGATGATGAAGTCGAATTGCTGCTCGCGGAAATACCGGCGTAGGAAACCAAAGCGGCGTAGGAGGTCAAGAGCTCCTCCCGACTGCTTACGGGCGCCCATGTTGAGCAGGGTGCCACCGTAGCTGTAAGTGACCTGATCGATAAAGATCACGTTGTGTACATCAAGCCCCTGGGAGACAAAAAAAACCGAAAGCACCGCATGGATACGATCCGCACCTCCTGATGAAAGGCTGTTGCCGACCAGACATATTTTCGCGTGCTTCATTCGGTCCGGATCCTTTTGGTTATTTTTGGGAGGTACGAAACAAAGATAGCACTTATGCGGATACTCCTCATCGGCGAGTTCAGCCGGCTCCATAATTCCCTCAAGGAAGGACTGGTGGCGCTTGGCCATGAGGTGACGCTGGTGTCGGCAGGAGACGATTTCAAAGGGTTTCCGTCCGATCTTTCGATAGCGCCCGTGACGTGCCGCGGGAGTCGCTTCCTGTCGTTCCTGGGTAAAATCCTTCGAAAAGGAACGGGATACGATCTCGAAGCCTGGGAAAAAGGCCTCCGATTCCGAAGGCTGCTACCCCAGTTAAAAGGCTACGATGTGGTGCAACTCATCAACTCGGATGCACTGGAGACGCTTCCGTTCCTTTCCAAACGACTGTACCGATCGCTGTTTTCGCAAAACGGCAAACGTTTCCTTTTGGTTTGTGGAGATGAAACGCCGGTGGTGACGTATTGGTTGTCGCATCCGGACTTCTTTTCCCCGTTGACGGCCTACCTACGGAATCGCGACTACGGGCAGTACTTCCGATATACGTTAAAGTATGCCTCTACTCCCTATCGCTCGCTTTACGATTATGTCACGTCGCAGTGCGAAGGTATCGTGTCATCCGACCTCGATTACCACCTGCCGCTGAACCATTCCGGTATCATCAATACGCTCGTTCCCAATCCGGTCAATACAGACCTAATTCCGTTTTCGCCGCCGCCACTCGCTGACAAAATCGTGATTTTTCATGGGGTCAACCGGTATACCTCGATTAAAAAAGGAAGTCGTTTTTTTGAGGAAGCGTTGGTGGAAATCGAGGCGCGGTATGGGGGGCGCGTGTCGGTTGTGCGTACGGACAGTCTTCCGTACACGGAATTTGACAGGCTGCGGAAACAGGCCCACATCCTCCTTGACCAGGTGTATGGTGTTGACCAGGGATACAATGCGTTGGAAGCAATGGCCCGCGGACAGGTGGTGTTTACCTGTGCGGGTGCGGCTTTCCGCTCCCACTATGGACTTACAGACGAGGTAGCCGTGGAAGCGCGGCCGGATGTCGCGTATCTGGTAGAACGGCTTTCAAAGTTCATCGAGGATCCGGAAACGATGGTCGAAACCGGAAAACGGGCACGTGCATTTATAGAAAAAGAACACCATTATCACACCATCGCGCAACGGTACCTGGACGTATGGAAGCCATCCTAAAATATCGTTACGCCATGATGGTCATTCCCGCCCTGGCAGCGGCGACCGCGCTTTTTGTGCTGCCCGTTTCGTATGACGAGGCGTGGACTTTCCTGAATTTCACCCAAAAAGGCGTGGCGTATTCCGCCAGCCACTACCCTGCCCCGAACAACCATATCCTGCATTCGATACTGACGGTTGGGATGGATGTCCTGCCCGGCCTCAAGCACCTGTGGAAGATCCGGTTGTCGTCGTGGATCGTATATGTGCTGGGACTCATCGCGACGTTCCAAATCGTACGCCGGCATTTCGGGAGCGAAACGGCCGTCCTGGTGAGTGCAGTCGCACCGGTGTTGTTCATGACGTTTTACTATAGTTATATGTCACGCGGCTACGGCCTCGCTTATTTGCTGTTTCTGCTTTGCTTCGATCGCGCCTGGTCGATTTCGGCTGGCAATAACAGCTGGAAGCAATGGCTGTGGCTGTCGGTGTGGGGCGCGCTGGGCTGTTATACACTGCCATCCTTTCTCTATGCGTTGGTGACACTACACGTCTTTTTGTTGGTAAGCCACCCGAAAAATATCGTTCGCCAAGCCCTTTGGTCGGTGACTACGGTGGTGTTGGTTGCCGGCTTGTATCTGCCGCTGCTGCAGACAGAAGGGCTGAAGTCGATCACATCAAACCGTTTCGTGGAACCCATCGGACTTTCGCAGACCCTACGCGAATTACCCGGCTTTCTCGTGCATCTGGTCGAAGAATTAAGCGGATTCTCGCGTTGGATTTTGTTGCCGTTTTTGGCCCTTTCGGGATGGCACCTCATCCGGAGCCGCAACCGCCGCCTGATGCTTTTTGCCGGATGTGTGCTTATGGTCCCTATCCTGATGTTGGTTTTGCAACGGACCATTCCTTTCCCTCGGACCTTCCACTACCTGGCGTTTCCGATGACGCTGTTTTTGGTGGTTCCGCTGGCACCGCTCGTCCGTCGGATGCGGCCCGCTGTTGTTTTGGGCACAGCATGCGCGCTGCAGGTTGGATTGCTTTTACACTTTGCCCTGACTATCGGTGCCTATGAAGACCGCGATATGGCGCTGAACACAACGGCATCGACCATCATCCCTTCTATTGAGGGAGACAAGCGTTACTTTTTTGTAGGAACGCTGTTGCCTACGAATCTTGAATTTGAACTTATTGACGACGGGTATCAACACTACCACATTGAATATGGCTATACGGAAGACGCAGCAAAGGTGAGCGGATTCGACTATGTCATCATCCAAAAAGAACAGGACCATTCGGTGGTGAAACCCTTATGGTCGACGCCGTATTATGCGGTCTATAAGGGAACGACTTCGTCTCCTTAACTTATACTGCCGCTTTTTGGCCCCACCACACGCGGCGAAACCAATACAGCATCAAGATCAGGTTGAGAAAATGGGCAATGGCGTATGCCTTCAACGCGCCGTTTCCTCCCTCTTGGGGTACGAGCCAAAACGCACCCGCCAGGTATAGACCGTTGAACAGTATTTCGGCAATAAGGTAGCGTGTGACCTGCGCTTCCACCAGTACCCGCATCCCAAAAGCCAATGCCAGCACCCGGAAGAGGTCGCCTGCGAGTTGCCACGTCAGCAGGTCGGCGACGGGTTGAAACTCGTCTGACAGGGCTACGGTTACCGCGATATGGCGTAGCAGGTATAATAGCACCAATGCGCCGGTAAAAAGCGGCACGAAATACCGATAGTAGTAGCGTACTTCTTTTCCGAATGCCTTTTCCGACGTAAGGGAGGCGAGTCGTGGCATGTAGTAAAGTGAAAGTCCCGACCCGACCGCTAGCATGTAAAAGCCGGATATGCGGTTGACGGCATCCCATAAACCTGCCTCCGTCACCGAGCGATGGTCAACGATGCACGTCCGTATGAACAACTGCGCCACGGGGGCGAGGATCGAGGTAACCAGTCCCATCAGCATAAACTTCCCAATCTGCCGCACGAACCGCATGTGGAGGACGCGCGGCAAATGGGTACGGAAAAGGGTGCGGTCGCGTCGGAAAAACAGCCAGGTAACCAAGGCCATCAACGCCTCACCCACGGCAATGGCATAGAGTCCGCCTTCCATCCCGAACATCAGGATAAAATAGACGGTAGCGGCAAAAACGGCCGCATTCGAAATGATTTGTATGAGGATGATCTTCCGGAACGCTTCAAAACCGTTGTACACCGCAAGCCAGAATACATTCAATACCACCAACGGCAGCACCGACGCCAGTAGCCGGAGGGGCCATACATAACCGGGATCGAAGAACAGCGCCTCAGAGAGAAAAGGCGCTGCGACAAACGTGACAACTGACAATACGGCCGACATCAACAGCGAAAACCAGAAGAAAGTCGCGTAGATCGCCGATAATTCCTCGAGGTCGTGCCTGTTCCGGGCGACCAGTTTGGTCGCGGAATTGCTGATGCCGAGCGTGCCCAACGACTTCACCATGGCAACGAAATTGCGGAAACTGCCGGTGAGGGCCATTCCTTTCGCACCCAGAAATGTCGAGGTAATTTTTACGGAGAGGAAACCCAAAAGAAAATTGAAGAGAACTTGTGCGGCGTTGAGCGACACCACCTTCAATACTTCGTGTTTATTCGGGAACCGCATCAGATAGTCCGGATTACACGGGCGGGGTTGCCCGCGGCTATTGCGTTGGCCGGCACGTCTTTCGTTACGACCGCGCTGTGTCCGATAACGGCATGATCCCCAATGGTGACACCTTTTAGTACGGTCACATTCGAGCCGATGAACACCCCTTTCCCGATCGTGACGGGCGCAGTGGCGGGTTGCCCCGTCAGCCTGTTTCCGGGTGTGAGGTCGTGCGCATCGCTGTCGAGAATGCGGCAGTTACTTCCTATCAGGGTATCGTCGCCGATGGTAATGCGATCAAAAGCGATGGCTGTAAAGGCATTGTTCAACGCCACCCGATTGCCGATTTCAATCCGCGCGTCGGGATGACGGGCTTCGAGATAGGCATAGTGGGAATAATACTCACTGGAAGCGATGACCCCCACTTGCACGTCCTGACCAAAGGCAATATGTCCCTTCCCTTTCAGCAAAAGCGGGTGGTAACACGTTGGCCGACCCGCTACTGAACGACAGTCGGAAAGCCAGCGGTATTTCCAAACGCGAAGCGTGACGAATAAAAACTGTCGGATCCTATTCATTCCAATCGGTTTACGTGGGTGATAATGTGCTGCAACTGCGCATCGGTGAGCGATCCGTATACCGGCAAACTCAATACTTCCTCATGGAGGGCTTCCGTCAACGGAAAAGATAATCCGTGCCATTCAGGCAAAGCTTTCTGGCGATGCGGCGCGACCGGATAGTGTATCTGTGTCTGGACGCCGTTTTCCAACAGCATGGCCTGCAAACGCGCCCGTTCCGTACATCGGATGATAAATTGGTGGAACACATGCGCGTCGCTTTCGTCATAAGTGGGCAGTACAACCCTTGGGTTCCTGATTTCCGACAGGTAACGGGTGGCAATCGCGCGACGTCTTGTATTCTCCGCATCCAAATGGGGTAACTTCACCCGAAGGAATGCGGCCTGCAACTCATCCAGACGCGAATTGATGCCGACATACTCGTTGTAGTACTTGGTTTCCGAGCCGTAATTCCGTAGTAACCGCACCATCCTGGCCAGTTGCGGATCGTTGGTCGTCACGGCACCGGCATCTCCAAGGGCGCCAAGGTTTTTGGTAGGATAAAAACTAAAACCCGCTGCATCCCCCAGATTACCCGCCTTTCGTCCGGAGGCATCACACGCACCATGGGCTTGCGCTGCATCTTCTACGATGAGTAGTCCGTGACGCGAAGCAAGCTCCCGCAGCCGCGGCATATCACACAGTTGTCCGTAAAGATGGACGGGCAAAAGCGCCTTCGTCCGCGAGGTGAGCTGCGCCTCTACCCGCGAAGGATCGAGGTTAAAACTCGCTTCGTCGGGCTCAACCGGAACCGGCACGAGTCCGGCCTGCTTGATGGCAAGAATACTGGCAATGTAGGTATTAGCCGCTACGATGACCTCATCACCCGCCTGCAAACGGCCCAATTCTATATACGCCGTCAGGATGAGTGTCAGCGCATCGAGTCCGTTCGCCACACCCACAGCATATTCGGTGCCGCAATAGGCAGCGAATTCGGCTTCGAAGGCAGCGGTCTCTTCTCCGAGGATATACCAACCCTTGTCGAGGAAACGCTGCATCCGGTCGCGAAAGTCGGCCTCAAAGGGCTCGTTTACTTTATGTAGGTCGAGGAACGGAATCATAGCAACACGTTTTGTAACCGGGCGTGGTGCGCGGTCGCTACTTCATAAAAATCATGGGTGACGGTGCCGCATCCGAAACTCTCCTTCCAATACGAAAGTCCGCCGTTGAGCTTTTGCCCGTCCGCCTCATTCGAAATACCAAAATCGAACCAGCGTTTGGTTCCTTTGAACTGCGACAAAAGAGAGACATGCAGGAAGTCGAGGCTGCCGTTCTTGTGGCGCTCGGCATCGGCCGCAATGTATTGGGAATGGACGACATAATCAGAGAGATACAGCACCGTTCCGGCAACAGGTCGGTCGCCGTCATACGCGATATACAGGTGGATATGATCCGGAAACCGCTCCATCAAAAGTCGCATTTCGTTTGCCGTATGCACCGGCCGCGCGTCGTGCCGTTCGTTGAGCGAAGGCACCAGCAATTCCTCCCAAAATACCGTGGGATCGAGGACCCGTTTCACGTGCAAAAAGGCTCTTTCACCCCGTTTCAGCCCCGCCTTCCGATCGGTAGAAAAACGCGGTGTAAGGGAGAGGTCCAAGACGGAAAGCGTATCGCGACGCACCAACGTAGCACCAGCCAAAAAAAGCGCATACTCAGCTTCCTGCGACGGTTTGGCGTGGTAAATCGAAGGGAGGCATTTCCACCGAAGGGTCGAAACGCCCTGCGATGCCAGAAAACGGAGTATGGCCGCCAGCATGTTAATGACACCGGCCAGTTTCATTCCGTCTTTATACACCAATCCGCCATAGGTCAGGCCCCCGTGCGTTACGACCTGTTCCCCTTCGCGGTTCGCGGGCAGCACGCCTACCCATTCCCCTTCTTCTTCCAGTATCAGTGAAAAATCCTCAAAGCGATTCGAGTGGTACTCCATATACCGCCGGTCAAACAAAAACGTCGCATTCCGCGCACTTCCTATGAAGGCGTTCCATTTGTCGGCGGAACGGGCGTCGTAGCGACGGACGGTGAGGTTTTTCAAATCGGCGGTTTAGGACGGAAATTTACGCAATTCCCCGCGAATGCACTAATGGCGCATTTGGGTGATTTTACGTATTTTTAACCGTCAAAAAAACGCGCTGTGAAACGACATATTGCCTGGTTGCTGCCGATTCTGCTTCTGGCGGGCTTCTCTGCCTCCGCCCAGACATTTGGGCTGTTGCAGCAATTTGGAGGTCATAGTGACTTCACTTTCGCGGGCAATACGCTAAATTACCAGGAAAACGAGGGCAATCCTGAAGGCCCGTGTACGATCATGACCTCATCGTCGGCTTCGCTGGCCCTCGGACCGTCTGATAACGTGATATTTGCCCGCCTTTACTGGGCCGGCTCGGGCAATGGCAGCGGCGATGATGTGGTGCAACTCAACGGACAACAGGTGGTCGCCACCCAGACCCTTACCTTTACCTATGCCAATATGCCCGCGTTCTGCGCTTCCGCGGATGTCACCGCGTTGGTACAGGCGGCAGGCCCTGGCACCTACACCTTTTCGGGACTTGACCTCAGCGATGTCATCAACACCCTAAACTACTGCGCCAATGGTGTCAATTTTGGCGGATGGGCCCTGGTGGTGGTCTTTGAAAATCCGGCGCTGCCCATCAACCAGGTGAATGTGTACGACGGACTCAACGGCGTGCCGCCCCAGTTGACGATCGTACTCGACAGCCTGAATGTCATCGATTCGGAAGGCGCCAAAATTGGTTTCATTGCCTGGGAAGGCGACTCGGCCCTGGCGGTGAACGAACGGCTTACGATCAACAACCAGGTGTTGAGCAACGCGCTGAACCCGCCTACGAATGCGTTTAATGGGACGAACAGCATCACCGGCGCGACAAACCTTTACAATATGGACATCGATGTGTATGACATCGAAAACAACATACAACCGGGTGACGCCACCGCTACCGTAAAACTGACCTCCGGACAGGATTTCGTGATGATCAGCACCGTAGTGACGAAATTGAATGTCATGTTACCCGATGCGACCGTGGCCATCGACGCCGTCGATACCGACTGCGGCTCGCGCGACATAACCGTTTCTTTTACCGTGTGGAATAAAGAAAGTACGGATGTCCTTCCGGCCGGGGTGCCGGTGTCTATTTACGCGGATGGCACCTACCTCACCACTATTTTCACCACCATCGACTTACCGCCTGGGGGAAGTGAGAGCAGCACCCTGACATTGACGATCCCCGATGGCGTTCCCAATACGTTTACACTGGAATTCCGCGCCGATGAAGCGGCTGACAGCACGAAGACCGTCACCGAACTTAGCGAATCCAACAATAGTACGACCACTCCGGTGACCCTGTTGGTACTGCCCAGCTTCAATGCCGTTCCGGGACTCGAGGCCTGTAACCTCGGCCTTTCTAAGGGACGATTTGATTTTTCGGGGTATCCGGATAGCATCCGCACACGGCCTGAAGATAGCATTCGTTTTTTCGCAACGGAAGACCAGGCGGTTGCCGGTACACCGGAAATCCTGGATCCCTCGGCTTATGAAACCACAGCACCCGACACCGTTTGGGTACGGATCGAGACACCGGAAGGTTGTTTTGTTACCACCTCTTTTCCGTTGACGGTGCGAAATTGCCCGCCTGTTCTCTATAATCTGGTCGAACCGAATGAAAACGGGTATTTTGATTTTCTACTGACGGATGGTTTACACGACATCTTCCTGGATTACCGCCTTTCGATCTACAATCGATGGGGGATATTGGTATGGACGGGCTATGACACGACCGATGATTTTCGCGGACGGTCAAATGAAGGGAACGAGTGGTTAGGGAAAGACCTGCCCGGGGGCACCTATTTTTACCTGTTGGAATTGAACGACCCGGATTATCCGGATCCTATGACGGGCTATCTCTACCTTAAAAAGTGACCTACATTTTTTGGGTGTAGTAGTTGTAATCCTTCATAACGGTCGAAATAAAGGCCTCTTTCGTAGACAGCGGATTTTTGAAACCGCAAACCTGTTCGATCTTATCCGCCAGCCTTTCAAGTGTGCGGTAATCGGCGTGGCGACGGGCCGATTCGAAGGTATCCTTGATGATCCGCATATCGTTGTCGCTCAACCGTACCACCAACGGAAACTGGGGTCGGTAATCGTCTTCCACTTCAATCAGGATGGTACTGTCGATGGTCACCCGGTTCCGAAGCGTTATGACAGCCGTTCCGGCCGCAATGTCACCCAACCGTTGGGTTTTCTTTGTGGTAATCAGCAGGATGAGGCCAGTGACAATCGTTCCGAAGTCGACGATCCGTAAGACCCACCGCATGAAATAGTCGCCGAACGACGCCTGGTACCCGTCGATTTTGACCACTTTAATTTTGACGATGTATTTCCCGATAGTACGTCCTTCAAAAAAGCCCTCCTGCACCACAGAATAAAAGGCGACAGGCAAATAAAACAGGATGTAAACCGCCATCTCTGACCACTGGTCGAGCGTACTGAGGTACTGCTTGAAACCGAAAAAGCTGAAAATGAGGTTGAATACCAACTGCAGGTACACAAACTGGATGACGAAATCGATGAGGCCGGCGAGCATCCGCTCTCCAACCGACGCGGCATTGAATTTGATGACGACATTTTGTGTGGTATTGATGGATAATTGGGTCATAATTTATATTTTAGCCCTACATGAGAGAGGCGGCCTTCATCAAGCAAAATAAAGAAAAATGGCTCGAATTCGAACGGGCTATTTCGGGCGAGACAAAAAAAAATCCGGACGAGTGGGCGGCACTCTACGTGCAGATCGTCAGTGACCTGTCGTTCGCGCAAACGTATTACCCGAAGAGTAAAACCGTTATCTACCTCAACCACCTCGCGTCGCAGATCTTCCAAAAAATCTACAAGACCCGTCGGCATGAGACGAACCGGGTGGTGCATTTCTTCAAAACGGAAGTGCCGTTGCTTACGTATCAAAACCGACGCTACCTGCTCTACTCCTTTCTGTTGCTCCTCCTTTTTACCGCCATTGGCGTCTTGTCGGAGTATGGTGGCGACGGCCTGGCACGACGTATGCTCGGTGACGAATATGTCAATAAAACGCTGGAAAATATCCGCGAGGGCAATCCGACTGCTGTGTATTCATCCGGATCGAACTGGGGAAGTTTCATAGGAATTGTATTCAATAACCTCAAAGTAGGCGCCTTCCTGTATGCATCAGGTATCTTTGGCGGGATTGGCAGTTTCTACTGCCTTTTGCAAAACGGCGTCATGTTGGGCTGCTTCCATTATATCTTCGCTACCCAGGATGTACTGTACAAAAGCGCGCTGGGTATCTGGATACACGGTTCGTTTGAGATTTTTTCGATGGTCGTGGAAGGCGGTTGCGGACTCATGCTGGGCGCATCGCTGCTGTTCCCCCGTACGTATTCCCGCATCGATTCACTGAAGATCGGCTTACGGAACAGTTTCAAGATTTTTCTGAGTACGATGCCGTTCACGATCGCTGCCGCGGTTTTGGAGGGATTTGTGACCCGATATGCGAACCAGCTTCCGGATTTGGTCAACCTTGCCATCATCCTATCGACGCTTTCGATCATCTCCTATTATTACATCATCTATCCGTATCGCGTGGCGCGCCGGATGCAAAACGAACAGCACGCCTCGTGAGGAACCGGATCGTATTTGTTTTATCGCTGCTTTCCGCAGTGGCCACGGCGCAGGACACACTATCCGAGCCGCTGGTGGATACGACGACGGTTACCGTTGACTCTACTTACGTCGACGAGGACAATACCTTTTCGGCCCGCATACCTGCCGACACCAGTGCGTTTTATGCGATTGACCCACAACGGATCAAACCGGTGCGTTTCGAAGATGACCTCCGTTCGCGCTACGATTCGAAGGCATTTTCGTATGAGGATACAAAACCGGAGAAGACGCTTTGGCAACGATTTACCGACTGGCTCGACCGGAAGCTACGCGAATGGTTTGATTTGCAAGACACCCAGACATCTGCCCAAATTCTGCGCTATGTCGGTTGGTCGTTAGTGATACTGCTTGCCCTTCTGGTGGTGTATTTCATCGCCCGTGTCCTTTTCAGGAAGGAAGGAAAATGGGTTTTCACGCGTTCGCCTCAGGCCGGATTACGCTATGATGATGTGGACGACAACATCGAAGCCGCTGATTTCGACGAGTTGATCCGGAAGGCGCTGGCGGAAAATGACCGCCGTCTTGCCACCCGTTACCTCTACCTGCGATTGCTGCGGGAATTGTCGAGACGGGAGATCATCGAATTCGACAAAGAGAAGACGAATTCGCAGTACGCCTATGAAATACGGAATGAGGCGCTACGGAAGCAGTTTCAGTATCTCTCTTATTTGTATAACTACATCTGGTATGGCAAATTCGACGTTGACGAATCGACATACGCCAAAACGGCCGCCGCTTTCCAGGAAACCATAACGCGACTGGCATGACAACTTCCGTGAAACTCTTCCTGGGGCTTTGCATTGCCTTTTTCGTACTGCTCTTGGTGGCCGACAACACCGAACCGCGGCCCGTCGATTGGCAGCGTTCTTATCGAGTAGCCGACAAGAACCCGCTTGACCTCTACGTGTTCAACGAAGAGATCGACCGGCTGTTCGGTGCTGACCGTGTCGAGCGCTTCGGCAACACGCCTTACGAGTACTTAAACGAGAACATCGACTATTACGAGGAAGGTTCCGGGTTTGCGTTATCGGGCACGATCATGTCAATCGGCCAGCATGTAGACCAAGCGTCGGTGTCCGAATTGCTGCTGTTTGCCGCCAACGGAAATACTGTCTTTATCAGCGACTATGAACTCGGCAAAGCTCTGGCCGACTCGCTGCACTTTTCCGTAAAATCGTCGGAAAGAAATCCTGAAAAGCGAAAACTCTGGACCGTAAACGAACGCTCGCGCCAAAAGCCCGTGATCTTCGACAAAGGCATAGGCGATACGTATTTCGACAAATTCGATGCATCACAGACCCAGGTGTTGGGCTACGTGCGTCAGGACGACGCGAAACCGAAACCGAACTACCTGCGCATCCGTTACCTAAACGGGTATTTCTTCCTGCATCTCGACCCACAGGCGTTCTCCAACTACTACCTGTTGCATGGTCGCGACGCACGGTATGCCGAAAGTACGCTGTCATTACTCCCTCACGACCAGGTCTATTTTTTCACCGACGACGCCCGAAACACCACCAACGGTTCCCTCACCCGGTTTATGTTTGAAAACGTCGCGCTGCGTTGGGCATGGCTGCTTTTACTCGGCGGTCTGGTGGTCTTCATTATTTTCACCGCCAAAAGACGCCAACGGGTGATCCCGATTGTCACGCCTTTGTCGAATACCACGGTAGAGTTCGTACAGACCGTTGCCAACCTCTACCGTCAGGAGGGTGAACACGGTAACCTGGTCGAGAAGAAAATCATTTACTTTTTCGAGCGCATCCGACAGGAATACCGTATCGATACCACCGTATTGGACGATGCGTTTGTAAAACGACTGCATCTTAAATCGGGTAAACCCGAAGACGACATACGCCGCGTATGCGACATGATCAATAACTTTAAACGCAATCGGTTCAGCCTGAATGAGGAAGAACTGATTGCCTTCAATGAAGCCACCGAAAAAATCTTCAGCTAGTATGGAAAATGGAAACACACCGGTGCAACCGGACAACGAAAACATCAACTTCACCGCCCGTATTGACCTGGGCGGACTGCAACAACACATCGACGCCATCCGCACCGAAATCGGATCGGTCATCGTCGGACAGGAAAAAATGGTCGACCAACTGCTGGTGGCGCTGTTGGCCAATGGGCATGTGCTGTTGGAAGGCGTGCCCGGCGTAGCCAAAACCCTGACGGCCAAACTGCTGGCGCGCACGCTTGACATCGGCTACAGCCGGATCCAGTTTACGCCCGACCTGATGCCGTCGGATATTCTCGGAACCTCTGTATTCGACCTGAAAAAATCGAGTTTTGAATTCCGGAAGGGGCCCATTTTCTCCAACCTCCTGCTGATTGACGAGATCAACCGGTCCCCGGCGAAAACACAGGCCGCCCTTTTTGAGGTGATGGAAGAGCGGCAAGTGACGATCGACGGCACCACCTATGAAATGGACGCCCCGTTCCTGGTGGTCGCTACCCAAAACCCCGTGGAACAGGAAGGTACGTATCGTCTTCCGGAAGCCCAACTCGACCGCTTCCTCTTCAAGATACACGTAGGCTATCCGTCGCTTTCAGAGGAAGTCGACATCATCCGCCGCGAGCACGAACTGAAAGGGGAAGCCAAGCTGTCACACGTCAAAACCGTGCTGTCGCCGGATGAAATTCGCCGTTGCCAGTCGATCGTCAAACAGGTGGTAGTCGAACCTCAGTTGATGCACTACATCGCACAGATCATCGTCGGCACCCGCGAAAATGCGTTCCTCTACCTGGGCGCTTCCCCGCGTGCCTCACTCGCCATCCTCAACGCGGCAAAAGGGTTCGCGGTAATCAATGGCCGCGACTTCGTAACGCCCGAAGACATCCGTGAAGCGGCGGCACCTGTATTGCGCCACCGCGTGATCGTCACCCCAGAACGCGAAATGGAAGGCCTGACCGCCGACCAGATCATTGCACAAATCATCGAATCGGTTGAAATTCCACGATAAATGAAGCGATTCTTCCGGCAACTCTACCTCACCACGTTTACCTTCTATGTTTTAGGAGGCGTAGTGGCGTTGTTTGCCTTCGCTTTTTTCTTCCCACGATTGTATCTCGCAGCGCAGTTCGCGTTTTTTGTGTATGTGGGATTGATCCTGTTGGATATCGTCCTGCTTTTCCGCACGTCCGAAGGCGTTACCGGTGAACGTACCTTGCCTGAAAAGTTCTCGAATGGTGATGAGAATCCGGTGACGGTTAAACTTGTCAGCCGCTATCCGTTTACAGTCAAAGTACGGGTTATCGACGAATTACCGGAACAGTTTCAATTGCGTGACTTCGGTATCACACGCACGGTCGACGGCATGGCACAGGATACCTTCCGCTATTACCTAAGGCCGGTCAAACGCGGCGAATATTCGTTCGGCGTACTAAACCTCATGGTCACCTCGCCGCTCCGATTTGCCATGCGGCGGTTCCAGTCGGGTGCTGATGCGATGGTGCCCGTGTATCCGTCGTTCATACAACTTCGGAAATACGACCTGATGGCGTTTTCGAACCAATTGGTGCAGTATGGCATCAAGCGGATCCGAAAACTCGGGCACACCATGGAATTCGAACAGATCAAGGAATACGTCCAGGGGGACGATATCCGGACGCTGAACTGGAAAGCCACTGCGAAGAAAAACAGCCTGATGGTGAACCAGTTCCAGGATGAAAAATCCCAAACGGTGTATATGGTCATCGACAAAGGACGGCAAATGCAGATGCCGTTCAACGGACTCAGCCTGCTAGACTACGCTATCAACGCCTCGTTGGTGCTGTCGAATGTGATTTTGAAAAAACACGACCGGGCCGGGCTCTTTTCCTTTTCCAAAACGGTTGAGAATCGCGTTGCGGCTGAAAAACGATCCTCGCAGATGGAACGCATACTCGAAGCACTGTATGCCGTCAAGACCGACTTCTTCGAAAGTGACTTCGGACGCCTGTATGCCGACATCAAGCGCAACGTCAACCACCGCAGTCTCGTGATGCTGTATACCAATTTCGACACGCTCGATGGCCTGAACCGGCAGCTACCCTACCTTCGTGGTATCGCCAAAAACCACTTGCTGGTCGTGGTGTTCTTCCACAATACCGAACTTGACCGTATGTCAAAAGAAAAAGCTGGCAACGTCCAGGAGATTTACGATAAGGTCATCGCCGAAAAGTTCATTTTCGAGAAAAAACTAATCGTCACCGAATTGAAAAAGTACGGTATCCACTCGGTGTTGACGTTCCCGGAGCAGCTGACCCTCGACACCATCAACAAGTACCTCGAGATCAAGGCGCGCGGAATTTTGTAATTTTACGACGGATTTCCGCCACTAAACCGATTGCTCCTGAAACTACTTACTTCTCCACAGAACCCGCTTATCAAATCCATCCTGCAATTACAGGAGAAGGCACGCGCACGCCGTCAATCGGGGCAGTTCGCCATCGAGGGCCGTCGCGAAATCGGTTTGGCGGTGAAAGGAGGCTACGACATTACCGACCTGCTCTTCTTTCCCGAAAAATGCACCGCTGAGGAGGCCGCCCGCCTGGCACCCGGCGCCACGCTATACGAAATCGGACGGGAGGTATTTGACCGCATTGCCTACCGGGAAGGTTCAGACGGATTGCTGGCGCTCGCCCGGGCAAAATCGCTTGAACTTGATGCGTTGCAGTTGTCGGATAATCCACTCATATTGGTGGCAGAAGCACCCGAAAAACCTGGAAACATCGGGGCTCTGTTGCGCACCGCCGATGCCGCACGGTTAGACGCGGTGATCATCGCCAACCCAAAAGGTGATTTATACAACCCGAATATCATCCGGTCAAGCGTCGGCTGTTTGTTTACGACGCAGGTCGCCACAGGCACCACAACAGATGTCATCTATTTTCTAAAGGCGAAAGGTGTGGCCCTTTACGCCGCCGCGCTTCAGGACGCGTCCGAGTACCACCATTGCGACTTCACCACTCCGACCGCACTGGTCGTCGGCACCGAAGACAGCGGCCTGACACAGGAATGGCGGGACGCGGCGGTTCGCAACATCCAGATTCCGATGCAGGGCGAAATCGACTCGATGAACGTGTCGGTAGCCGCAGCGGTCTTGATTTTCGAAGCCAAACGCCAACGCAACTTTCAGTAAAAAGCGTTCGGGAAAGCCGTTTGGGTTTTCGAGAGTTTTCTTATATTTAAGCGAATTTACAGGTCGATGACAGAGCTTGATATCGAAAAAGAAAACAAAGCTATTGCCCAGGAATATAAAGAATTACTGCGCATCAGCTACCAAACCCTGTCGGAAGAGGATAAAAAACTCATCCGGAAGGCGTTTGACGTGGCGGTAGACGCGCATAAAGACCAGCGGCGAAAATCGGGCGAAGCCTATATCTTCCATCCCATCGCCGTTGCCAAGATCGTCGCTTCCGAAATTGGTTTGGGCGCTACCGCAATCGCTGCGGCCCTCATGCACGATGTGGTCGAAGACACCGACGTTACGCTAGAGGACATCGAGAAGATGTTCAATCCGAAAATCGCCCAACTGGTCGAGGGATTGACGAAGATCTCACAGGTGCAGAAAGACCTCAACATCTCGGTACAGGCCGAAAACTTCCGGAAAATGCTGCTCACGCTCAACGACGACGTGCGTGTCATCCTCATCAAACTCGCCGATCGCCTGCACAACATGCAGACCATGGATTCGATGGCCGAGTACAAGCAGATGAAGATTGCATCGGAGACCCTTTATATATATGCGCCCCTCGCCCATCGTTTGGGTTTGTATAATATCAAGACCAAACTGGAAGACCTCGGACTCAAATATACCGAGCCCGACGTATTTAATGACATCCTCAGTAAAATCAAGGAGACGAAAGAAGAACAGGATGCCTATATAAAGAGTATTTCAGACGTATTGAAAAAGTCGCTTGACGCGGAAGGCATCGACTATATCATCAAAGGACGGCCCAAGTCGATTTACTCGATCCGGCGCAAGATGAAAGCGCAGAATGTCACCTTTGACGAGGTGTATGACAAATTCGCACTTCGCATTGTGTATAAATCGGACGCACATGATGAGAAATTCCTCGCCTGGAAAATCTATTCCATCGTCACCGATCATTACCGTCCCAGCCCCAGCCGCCTCCGCGATTGGATTTCGTCACCTAAGTCAACCGGCTACGAAGCGTTGCACATTACCGTAATGGGACCGCTCGGGCGTTGGGTGGAAATACAGGTGCGGAGTGAGCGGATGGATGAAATCGCCGAGAAAGGCTACGCCGCGCATTACAAATACAAACAGGGCGCCACCGAAGAAAGCAGCCTGGATGTATGGCTCAACCTGTTGCGGGAAGCGCTTGAAAGCCAGGAAACCAATGCGGTGGACTTCGTCGAGGATTTCAAAATGAACCTCTATTCGAAAGAAATCTTTGTTTTCACGCCCAAAGGGGAAATCAAATCCTTACCCAAAGGCGCCACAACCCTCGACTTCGCCTTCAGCATCCACTCGGAAATCGGCGTCCACACCCGCGGCACCCGCGTCAACGGAAAATTGGTACCGCTCAACTATGAACTCAAGAGCGGCGACCAGGTCGAGATCATTACGTCGACCAACCAGAAACCGAACCTCCATTGGCTCGATTATGTCACCACCGCAAGGGCCCGGAACAAAATCAAAAGTGTCTTAAACGAAGATACCAAACGGATCGCAGAAGAAGGAAAAGAACTGCTCTTCCGGAAATTACGCCACCTGAAGATAAACGTCAACGAGAGTACGATCAACGAGCTGGCCAGTTTCCTGAAACTCAAAACGAGCCTCGATCTGTATTACCGTGCAGGCATCGGCACCATCGAAAACCCGAAATTGAAGGAATTCGCGGCCCTGAAAGGCAATGCGTTCATGAATTTCTTTAAAGGAAAAATCCGCCGGGCGCCGGTTGAGCAAATCCAGAAGGAAGAAATCAGCAGCAACTACGACATGCTGGTTTTTGGCGCGGAACAAGACAAATTGGATTATAAACTCGCCACCTGTTGCAACCCGATTCCCGGTGACGAGGTGTTTGGCTTCCTGACGATAAACGAAGGTATTAAAGTCCATAAGAAAGACTGCCCCAACGCCCTTAGCCTGCAATCGAATTACGCCTACCGCATCATGCTGGCCAAATGGATCGACTCAAGCCAACAGGAATTCAGGGCCGTGCTCGAAATCACCGGAATGGACAGTATCGGTCTCACCAACAACCTCACACGTGTGATTTCCAATAATATGCACGTGAACATCCAGAGCATTTCGCTTAGTAGCGAAGCCGGACTTTTCAAAGGACAGGTAACAGTAGTCGTACAAAACAACACCATCCTGAAGCGCCTCACCGACAACATCCGCAAAATAGACGGCATCGAAAAAGTAACCCGGATTTACCATAACTGATGTCCGCTACCCGCATTCCCTTCGTCGACGACACCTTCCAGTTGCAGCGAATGCAGCAGAAAGGCGGCTGGACGTTCATCCTCATTCCCCTCGACAAACCCGCCGTGAAAGCGCCTTTTGGCATGCAGAAGGTAAACGGATATATCGACGACTATGAATTGAAAGACGTCACGATGTGGTCAATGAAGAACCAGGGCCATTTCTTAGCTGTAAAATCCGAAATCCGGAAAGCGATTAAGAAGGAAGAAGGGGATACGGTCCGGCTGACCTTATACACCGACGGTCCTCCACCGGTGGCCGATGATGACTTCCTGTTGTGCCTTAAAGACGATCCGGACGCCTATGCTGCGTTCTCCTCCTATCCGGAAAAAAAGAAGCAACTCATCCGCAACTGGGTGCTGGCTCCAGTATCAGAAGACGGCAAAATACAACGCATTGCCGAAGCCATCGACCGCATCGCCGCCGGATTTGACCGCTGGTAACACCCCCTTCACCGCTTTTTTCCATCCTACAGACGGTTTTTTACAATCTTAACAGTGTCGTATTTATTTTTGACTAACAATTTTATTACTTTTGTTAGACAAAACTACGACCATGAAAGCGTCAAAGCAAGTCTTCAGCATCCGGGACCTTGAAAACCTAACCGGAATCAAGGCTCACACGATTCGTACCTGGGAAAAACGATACAACATATTGACCCCCGAGCGCGACCAAAACAACGTTCGCTCGTATTCCATCACCAACCTTCGGGAGTTGATGAACATCAAACTGTTGAACAACCACGGTTACAAGATTTCAAAGATTTCGGAACTGGGTCCAGGCGGAATACCGAAATTGTTGGCGGAAATCACCAACGCGAAAAGTATCCGGAGCCATTCGCTGAATGCCTTCCTGTTGGCGATGATGGACTTCGACCAACCGCTATTCATGCGCACCTACGATGCGTTGGCCGCAACCAAGACGTTCCGTGAAATTTACCTTGACGTGTTCCTTCCGCTGCTGGCGGAAATCGGCACGTTATGGCAAACTGGCACCATTACGGCCGTACATGAGCACTTCATCTCTGAGATGATCCGCCAGAAAACCGCCGCCGAGTCGGATCGCTTGCTCGCGCAGGAACCCGAAAACACCGAACACACCATCGTGTTGTTCCTGCCATCAGGCGAAATACACGATACGGCCTTGCAATACCTCAATTTTGAAACGCTTTCCCGCTCTTATCGCACGCTCTATCTGGGTACGAATGTTACCATGGACGAATTATCTGAGCTAAAACAGATGCACGATAACCTTATATTCGTAACTTACCTGACGGTAACGCCGGGTGCGAATGAGCTTCCGGATTATCTGACCCGTTTTTCGTCCAAGTTGCTGGCTGATAACGACTCTGAATTATGGATTGCGGGACAGATGGCCCGTCATTTTAAACCCTCTCCGCGTTATCCGAATGTGACCACCATTGCATCGCTGTCGGATTTTGGAGACAAACTCGAACGACTCAACCAAAGAGTGAGTGCATGATGGGAAAGACTGTTTTGATTGCCGGGGCCGGATTTTCATCGCTGGCCGCCGCCTGCTATTTGGCAAAAGAAGGGTATGATGTTACGATTTTCGAGAAAAACCCTTCGATAGGAGGACGTGCGCGCCAACTTAAAAAAGACGGTTTTACCTTCGATATGGGTCCGAGTTGGTATTGGATGCCCGACATCTTCGAGCGCTTTTTCGCTGATTTCGGGAAAAAAGTATCCGATTATTACAAACTAATTCGCCTCGATCCTGCCTACCGGGTCTATTTCGGCATGGATGATTTCATCGATATCGGCGACGACCTCGACACCATCGCCGCCAAATTTGAATCACTCGAACCCGGTGCCGGCGACAAGCTGCGCCAGTTTATTGCGCGGGCGAAGAAAAACTACGAGATTGCCATCCTTGACCTGGTGTACCGTCCGGGTGAATCGCCACTGGAACTCATCACGTGGGATACGTTCCGAAACGTCACCCAGTTCGCCGGCACGATCAGCCGTGACATACGCAAGCTGTTCAAACATCCGAAGCTCATCCGTATACTGGAATTTCCTGTACTGTTTTTGGGCGCAAAACCGTCTGATACGCCGTCCTTTTATAGTTTCATGAACTATGCCGACTTCGGACTCGGCACCTGGCACCCCGAAACGGGCATGTTCGATGTGGTGGCGGCCATGGAATCGCTGGCGACGGAATTGGGTGTACGCATCCGAACCGCATCGCCCGTCGATCGCATTGTGGTGGAAAACGGCCGCGCGACTGGACTTGTCGTAAACGGTGAAACCATTTCAGGCGACATCATACTCAGCGGCGCCGATTACGCCCATACCGAAACCTTATTACCGGAAGCGGCTCGCACCTATTCGGCCGAGTATTGGGAAAAACGCGTATTCGCACCGAGCTGCCTCATCTTCTACGCCGGGTTTTCCAAACCGGTAGAAGGAGTGCCGCACCATGCCCTGTTCTTCGATGCCGATTTCGATACGCATACTGCTGCTATTTACGACCGGCCGGAGTGGCCGAAAGAACCGTTGTTCTACGCCAACTTCCCGTCGAAAACCGATAAAACCGCCGCGCCCGAAGGCATGGAATCCGGATTTTTCCTGGTGCCGCTTGCACCGGGTATTGAAGACACCGAAGCCATGCGGGAACGTTGTTTTGAGAACATTATGACGCGCTTTGAGACCATTACCGGACAACCCATCCGAGAGAACCTGTTATTCCGGATCGGTTTCTGTAAGAATGACTTCGAAGACGCCTACCACTCCTATAAAGGCAATGCCTATGGGCTGGCCAATACCTTATTGCAGACGGCGTTCCTACGCCCGAAACTGCGAAGCCGAAAAGTGAAGAACCTCTATTTCGCCGGACAGCTGACGGTGCCCGGACCGGGTGTGCCACCGTCGCTCATCTCAGGAAAACTCTCGGCCGAATTAATACGTACCTATAATCCCATCTTACAGGAAACATGAAAGCACTTTTTGACACCGTCTCTTTCGATTGCAGCCGAAAGGTAACCAGCACCTACAGCACGTCGTTTTCGGCGGCGGTCCGGATGCTGGCGCCATCGATACGGCAGGACATCCACAACATCTATGGGTTCGTACGCTTCGCGGATGAAATCGTCGATACCTTCCACGAATACGACAAACAACGCCTGTTCGATGCCTTTGAACACGATTTAGAACGCGCACTGGCAGATGGCATCAGCCTGAACCCTATCCTGAATTCGTTTCAGCATACCGTCCGTAAATATAGCATCGGACGCGACCTGATCGATGCATTCATGCACAGTATGCGCCTCGACCTCAGCAAATCGGTGTATGAAACAAAAGAAGAATACGCGCAATATATCTACGGGTCGGCAGACGTGGTAGGCCTGATGTGCCTGACCGTTTTTGTAAAAGGAAACCGGGAGAAATATGAAGCACTGAAAGGCGCTGCCGTGAAACTCGGATCGGCGTTCCAGAAAGTCAATTTCCTGCGCGACCTGAAGGCGGACTTCGAAGGATTGAACCGCACTTATTTCCCGGGCACCGACCTCAACCGACTGGACGAGGCGGCGAAAATGGAAATCGTACGCGAGATCGAAGCCGACTTCGCCGACGCCTATGACGGGATTCGCCTGTTGCCCATGGAGGCAAAATTTGGGGTCTATACAGCCTATGTCTATTACCGTCGCCTGCTGACGAAACTGAAGAAAACGCCTTCGTCTGAATTGGTGGCCGCGCGCGTTCGGGTTCCTAACTACGAAAAATTCGGGCTCTTCGCCAAGAGCTATATCGTTTATCGCTTTAACTTTGTCTAATGTCAATTTTCATACACCTCCTGGTTTTCGCACTCACCTTCTTCATGATGGAATTCATGGCGTGGTTCACCCATAAATTTGTCATGCACGGATTTTTGTGGTCGCTACACGCCGACCACCACCGCAAAGACCACGATTCGTGGTTCGAGCGCAACGACGCCTTTTTCATTTTCTACGCCGTCGTCAGCATCGGGTTCTTTTTGTTGTGGCAAAACGGCATACTTGAAATCGGGTTGGCGATTGGTTTGGGTATTTTCGCATACGGACTTACATATTTCCTCGTCCATGATATTTTCATTCACCAACGGTTTAAGTGGTTACGGAATGCCGATAACATTTATGCCCGGGCGGTGCGTCGTGCCCACAAGATGCACCACAAGCACTTGGGAAAAGAACACGGGGAATGTTTTGGGATGCTGGTCGTTCCGTTGAAATACTTCCGCGAAGCCAAAAAGAAAAGCGCCCCATGAGGACGCTTTTTTTTATAAACAAGTAAGAGATGACTACTGTTGGCTTTTCAACATTTCCTGCAGCGGTTTGAGCTCTTCTACATCGAAGTCGGACTGCTTCAGAAGCGACATCACGGCCATGATATCGTTCATCGTCATTTCGTCGCCGAGTAACCGGATGACGGCAAAACCGTTTTCTTCTGAGTAGGCATTGACAACAAATTCATCCGTCTTTTCCTCTTTGCCTTTCATGTAGATCGAAGCACCGTTTTTACCCGATCCGATTTTCATCAGAGGATCGTATTTCCCCGCTTTCAGGATAGTGTTGACGCTGTCTTTCTCGGCTTTGTAATCCGCTAGATTTTTTGGATTACGTTTGAACATCAACACATTGAGTTTTTCGATACGCTCGAGGGCGCCCGCCTGCTCCGCCGTAATGTTCTTAGGATTGGCCTTGATGATCGACGAGGCGATGTCGACGGTAAGGAAATCCGGGTTCTCCGACTTCTTGACGTAGTACTTCTCAAGGGAGGGTCCTGATTCGCAGGAAGCGAGGCCAAACGCAAAGGCCAGTAGGAGGAGGTAGCGGAAGTTTTTCATGTTGTTAACGTGCTTTCGATGCTTTTTTAAGGTTGTCGCCGCCTGGCAGATCCATACGGTCGGTGAGGGCTGACAGATCGTCGAGGTCGAAGTTACCGGTCAGGGAAAGCAATACGGTTTCGTTGCCTTTACCCGTTCCCTGGATGAACATCAACAGTTCCTTTACGATGTTGTCGGTACTCCCGGATTTCACCATGATACGGATGCTTTGTCCTTTATCGTTTATACGCATCAACTCTTCCAGTTTGGCTGTCTTGATATACTTTTCAGCCGTTGCTTTCATATCCGCGGCATACTTCGAGTTGGCGGTCGTAAACACCCGAAGGTTATCCAGTTTCTCGACCAGTTTCAGGAATTGCTTCGCGTCTTTGTCTT
The DNA here is from genome assembly GCF_022532105.1 of Flavobacterium sp. HJ-32-4. Classification (NCBI taxonomy): domain Bacteria; kingdom Pseudomonadati; phylum Bacteroidota; class Flavobacteriia; order Flavobacteriales; family Flavobacteriaceae; genus Flavobacterium; species Flavobacterium sp. HJ-32-4. The sequence goes on from NZ_CP092832.1 coordinate 3,212,763, forward strand.
TGCTATCGACCTTACCCATCATCGAGAACATTTTTTTGTTTACGATGACCGTAGTGATTTCTTCGGGTCCGTCGAACTTATTGAATACATCCTGTCCGAAGAAAAGGGTTGGCAGTAAGGCCAGTACTAAAGTTAAGAATACTTTTTTCATGATTGCTGATTTTTACTTTTTAAATATGACGTTTTTTGATTGTTCGTATGTTTCAATGTAGGCCATTCCTTTCACACCGGAATTCACGTGGTGGGAAAGCATTTTCAGGGCCTTTTGGGTTTCCTGGTAGGCTATTTCAGGATTGTCGTAGGTACCGAGGTCCTGACCCTGGCTGGCAGGTGCCGTGTTAAAGTGGAGGTAGGCGAAGGTACCGGCACCGAGCAACAGCACCACCGAGGCCGCAGCCGGAATCCAGCGCATGCGGTTTCTCTTTACGGGAAGCGATACTTCCGTTTGGGGTTCCAACTCCCGTGCTTCGGCGAAAAATCCGAAGAGCGGACGATAGGGTACTAAATCGGCGGCCACATCGTCAGACGCAAAATAGGCGGCCAGTATGTTTTCTTCGTCAAGCGTCGTTTCCCCTTCAAAATAGCGGTCCAGCAGCAGCCGGATGTTATCCAATTCCATAGCGATGTAGTTTAATGATCGATTCTCGTAATGTTTTCCGTGCCCTGGATAATGCGACCCGTACGGCCGTTTCGTTCATATCCATTATTTGGGCGATCTCATCGTATTCACACTGCTCGATGTCGCGCAACTGCACGATGAGTTTCTGTTGTTGCGGGAGTTCCTCCATCGCCTTCTCGACGAGCCGCATCGTATCGCGGTCTTCAATCCGACGTTGCAGGCCCGGGTCGGCGTCCGTATAATTGCTGTGGACGATCCGAAGGTTGCCCGCCCTTTTCGACTTCAGTTGATCCAGACAAAAATTCTTCGTCATCGTCATCGCAAGGGCTTCCACACTATTATACGACGAAAGCGTCTCCCGGCGTGACCAGAGGCGAAGCATCACCTCCTGAACGGCATCTTCCGCTTCGTCGCTGCTCACCAGCAGCCGGAGGGCTACCCTGTAGAGCTTAGCCCGGAAGGGCGTCACCGTTTTCATGAATTCCGTTTGATCCATCTGTTTTATCGTGTGTTCTAAGTCAAGACGAGACACGTTTTTTTTTGTTACAAGAAAAAATCCGGTAAGGCGAAAGTTCTTAAATTTACGTTTTAGACAAAATGCCTGCTATGAAAAAAACAATTGGATTTCTGGGACTTTTCCTGCTTGCCGCGGGCTTCTTCCAGAGTTGCGAAGACCAGGACGACAAACTGTCGGTAAGCGCCGGACTTGAAGTACAGAACTTTATCTGGAAAGGCCTTAACACCTATTATCTATGGAAGGAAGACGTGCCCGACCTGGCCGATGACCGTTTTGCTTCACAGAAAGATCTCGAAGCCTTCTTGCGGGGCTATCCCGATCCGTTCGACCTGTTCGACCATCTGCGCGTCAACGAGTCAATCGACCGCTTCAGTTTTATGGTCAGCGATTACAGCCAGGTGGAAAACCTTTTTGCGGGCGTTTCCAAAAGCAATGGCGTCGACTTCGGACTGAAATACCGACCCGGCAGCACGACCGATGTGTTCGGATGGGTGCGGTATATACTTCCCGGTTCGGACGCCGCTACAAAAGACATCCGTCGTGGCGATATTTTCTATGCAATAGACGGTACGCCCCTCACCGTAAGTAATTACCAGCAATTACTGGCACAGGACACCTACACCCTCAATCTGGCGGATTTTGACGGTGGAAACCTCACCCCTAACGGGAGAAGCATCACCCTTACGAAAGCGCAACTCACGGAAAATCCGGTGTATATCAAAAAAGTCATCGAACAGGGGGGCAATAAAATCGGCTACCTCATGTATAATGGCTTTACCGCTGATTTCGACCCACAACTGAACGACGCGTTCGGCGAGTTCAAGGCGGCGGGTGTCACGCATCTGGTGCTCGACCTTCGGTACAACTCGGGTGGTTCGGTTCGCACGGCATCGCGACTGGCGAGCATGATTACCGGCCAATTCAATGGTGAACTCTTCTCGAAACAGCAATGGAACCCTGATTTGCAGGCCTACTTTGAGGAAAACAATCCATCTGACCTGGCAGTGAATTTCGTCAATTCGATTGGCAGCTCGGGCATCAACAGCCTGAATTTAAACAAGGTATACATCCTTACGACCAAAAGTACCGCGTCAGCCAGTGAATTGGTCATCAACGGACTAAAACCCTATATCACGGTTGTACAAATCGGTGACGTAACGGTGGGGAAAAACGTCGGTTCGGTCACCCTTTACGATTCGCCCGATTTCGGTCGTGACGGTCGTTCTACCAAGCATAAATACGCCATGCAGCCGATCGTCATCAAGATGATCAACGCCGATGATTTCGGCGATTACCAGGATGGCATTACGCCTACGATCGCGCAACTCGAAGATTTCGACAATCTGGGTACACTTGGCGAAACCACCGAACCCTACCTCAACACCGCACTGACGCTGATCGCCGGAGGTGGTCGTCGACCGGTTCCGACACCGGCCGTTGTGACGCATCCGTTCCGGGATACGCGCTCGATGCGGCGCTTCGGTACGGATATGTATATTGAGACCCCTACCTCACTCGGGCGTAGATAAAAAAGAAAAGGGGCTGTCTTCAATGCGAAAACAGCCCCTTTTTTATTTCGGCATGGTCAGCGAACAGACACTTAGCGTATGAGTTCGATACGATAAATGGTTGCACTAAGGGGTCGTCGGGAATGTAATTCGTTACCATATACGCTAGATACACGCTATATACACGACATAAACACGACATATATACGACATATATACGACATATATACGCTGCATATACGCTTTATGTCGCGTCCTAAAATAGCTATACAGGTTACTAAATAAATCCTGTGACCCGTCCTTAAAATACCAAAGGGTAACGCCAGTTCGATATAAGCGTGCGATCAGGATGGTGTAACATGGCTGGATACAAGGCGCATTCCGCAGCGATTCCGCGATTGGGCCCCTGCCTACTTTTACTAAACAGCTATCAGAGGTAGCATCGCAACTTTTTAGATCATCAAAAAAAAGCTGTCTTTTTGAGACAGCCTTTCTGGTTTAGTCGTTGAAGTAAAACCCGTTGGGTGCGATTCCGGCCGGGGCGTTGGCGATAACTGATCCGTTTCCGACATCGTATATTGAAATGATGCCATTCGAGGCGAAGTCGCGCGCATCGGCCACATACGCTTTTCCGTCATGCACCGTAAATCCATAGAGCGTCATCGCTTCGGTTGCGAACGACTCTATCTCGGGTAGAGGCGGCTGTGGTGTACGTCGTATGCGGCAGAACGACGTGCCCGAGCAAAAGTAAACATCCCCTTCCTCGACGGCCAGGTATTGCGGATCGGCGTATCCGGTCAGGGGCTTGCTTTCGGTTACGTCGAGGGAGACGGGATCAATCGTATGGAGGATGCCATCCGTAGCGAAAGCACCGCAAAGCACATAGAGTTTTCCGTTGTAGTACGCCATGGAATTCGGTGACAGCTCCGTTTCGATCACGCCGAGCGATGCGCCTGTGGTGGCATTGAGTACGGTAACCGAATGTCCGGCTCCAAAACTACCGTTCGCAATAAAGAGCTTCTGTCCGACCTTCTCGATGTGATCGGCCAGGTTACCAATCGGCCACGTCGTTTCGATGGTTTGGGTGTCGAGGTTGATGACCGCCACGAAATCGTCGGTCTCATCGGTAAAACTTCCCAGGTTCGTTACGTAGGCTTTGCCCCCATCCGCTACGCCGTATCGCGGAACCGAAAGACCGCCTTCGATGGTACCGATGTAAGCGAAGGTGTAGCGGTTCACGACCGTGATTTTGTTGGATCCGTTGGAGATGATATACGCCCTGTTGCCGTCAAAAAACACCGATTGGAGATAGCCGCCAAGGGTTTCCGTCGGGTTGACCGCGGCGAAAATGCCCTGTTCCACGGTCGTGCCATCCTCGCTGAGATAGGTGACCGAGCCACTAACGGCATTTCCTTCATTGAGTACGAGTACGCCGTCATCATAGTCGCCGCTTGGGTTCGACGACGCACTGTCATCCGAACAGGAAACACTTAAAAAGGCCAGGGAGGCCATTACGAACAGGGAAATACGCTTCATATTATAGTATTAGGGTTATGTAAAAAGTATAATGGCGTAAAGGCATATAGCGGCCCTCCATCGCCTGGTAGGAGAGATTTCCAATATTGTCGATCCGGCAACCCGCGGTAATCGCGCCGGAGGCATACTCAAGGACGGCATTTGACAACGCATAATCGGGCAGCTTGCGGGTGGGGTCATTATCGGATTGGAGGTAGACGGAGCCCGTATAGCGCTGTTCGAACCGGAGCGTCGCGTGGCGGTACCGTACACTGACGGCTGCCATCGCATTGTGATAGGGCACGTACATCAATTGATTTCCGGTTTGGACGTTTCGCGATTGGGTATAGGCATAGGACGCATCGAGCCTCGTCATCCAACGGGCCGACTGCTTTTCGAAATGGTACTGCGTTTCAATCCCACGGAAATGCACCCGATCGACGTTCTCCGGACGGAAGACACCGCCGCTTACAGGAACCCAGCGGATCATATCGCGAATACGTCCATCAAAAAGCGTCACACCAAAGCGCCCTAAACGGGTGGTGACCTCCTGGCCCACTTCCCCCTGCACCGCCACCTCGGGGCGTAGCGATTCGTTTCCGGCGCCCTGCCAGTAAAGGTCATTGAACGTAGGTGCCCTGAAATTACGCGACAGGTTGGCCGTCCAGCGGAAGACTTTATTAGGCTGGAAGGCGACGCCTGCGGAAAACAACAACGGACTCGCGTATCCCGACACAGCGTCTTTTCGGATGCCGGCTTCGTATGTAAACTGAGGCGTGATTTCGTGCCTAAGGGAAATTGCCGTGGTTCCGGTTCGGCGGTCAGCCCGTCGGATATCATCGCCATTGGCTTCGCTTTCCGATACATCGGCAATACCGTTCAATTTGAGACCGTTTCCGAAACTATACGTGCCGTCGTACCGAACGAGCAACGTCCGGGAACGTCCCTGCCGATACGACGGGACTTCCACATCCTCAAAATACCGGTACCGCTCGGTGACATACGCGACTTTTGCCTTTCCAACGAAACGACCATGCGCCGACAGCCACTCGAGCATGTGGCGCGAATTGAAGTCGAGGTATTGCGTGGGGGTGTCCGATGGATTTAACAATGAAAAATGCCGGTGCCCGTCATACACCTGTTGGTACAACCGGAATTCATTGGCTGTGTTGGGTCGGTAGCCGATAGCCACATTCGATCCCATATTGTAATAATGTCCGTTTCGGTTACGTCCGCCGGGAATAGCATAATCGTTCTGCGATTCGTTTCGGCTAAGGGTCGCGTCGACCGACCACCGTCCGGACCCGCCGCGGACGTGGTAGGCCACGCCATACGTATCGAAACTCCCATACCGACTGTAGAGCGAATGCTGGAACTCCCGCCCGTATCGAAAAACATTGTCGAGGTGGACCGTTCCACCGATAGCACCGCTTCCGTATCCTACTCCACCGCCACCCGGCCGAACGACCACCTGGCCGAAGCCTTCTGTGAGTATCGTATTGAAATCCGTTTGGCCGTTTAGCAGTGAATTAATGGCAATACCGTTCCAGACGACGGCGGTTTGCGAGGCCGTGGTGCCGCGGAACGAGACCGATGCTACCATCCCGGCGCCATTCTCGCGGAAGTAGAGCGCCGTGGTTCGGCTGAGTAGGGTTTTCAGGGAATTCTGGTGCCACAACAACGAGTCAGGCACGACCTTCAAGGTACGCGATCGGCTGAAGACACGCCATTGCACGTCGGCCACACGCACCTCATCCAACTGACGGATGGTGTCTTGGGCAAACGACGATAACGTCGCCAGTAGCGCTATAAAAATGAGTTTTCCTGTATTCATACCACCCGACCTTTCTTCCCGAAGGTCTCTTTGTGTTACGGATGGGGCAGGTCTCCTGGCTTGCGTCCCGTCACATGCCTTCCCGTTTTCACAGTGGCTGCGGATTGTGACAGGCTTTTTAGCTTACAGTTGCGGGAACAGCCCGGGATTCACACCCGGTTCCCTTTTAATGTGGTCGGCGACGAACGCACAACCCTATCCGGCGGCAAAGGTATAATTAAAAACGAACAGGCGTATATTTGCCCCATGCAAAATTTGAGATGGGCCGTAATCGCGACTTTCCTGCTGATCGGATGCGGGAAAAACGAGCGACCGGCGGCAACACCCCCATATAGCAATCACATAGAAGCCGCGTCGGGACTGGCACTTTACGAATATGACGGCTATACTGTCGTTAAAGTACTGGAACCCTGGCCCGACGCGAAACACTCGTACACCTACGTGCTCCGGAAACGGAATGCAAAAGTGCCCGACAGTCTTCGCTCCTACCCGTCCGTCGAGGTGCCAGTGCGATCGATTGTGGTGACATCGACCACGCATATTCCGTCGTTGGAGATGTTGGGGGTGGAAAAGACGCTGACCGGCTTTCCCAACACCCGTTTCATTTCGTCGGAACGGACGAGGGCCCGGATCGACGCAGGGCATGTGAAGGAACTCGGCGGCAACCGCGACCTTGATACCGAAGCCGTATTGGACTTGCATCCGGATGTGGTGATTGGAAACGGCATAGACGACCACAATCCGGCGTATGACAACCTCATGCGGGCGGGTATTCCCGTGATGCTCAATGGCGACTGGAACGAAAAAACGCCGTTGGGACGTGCGGAATGGATCAAGTTTTTTGGAGTGTTGTTTGGGAAGGAAGCCCAGGCCAATGCACTCTTCCAACAGATACGGGACGATTACCGAAAAATCCGCGCACTGGCCCGGAAGACGCCCAAACACCCGACCGTTTTGGTAGGAGCGATGTACCAGGATGTCTGGAACTTACCACAGGGAGGCAGTTGGGGCGCCTTGTTCATAGCAGATGCCGGCGGCGACTATCTTTGGAACGACACCACAGGCACGGGAAGCCTGCAATTGCCGTTTGAACAAGTCTTCGAACGCGGACAAAACGCCGACTTCTGGATCGGCCCCGGGCAGTTTGCCTCGCTGGCCGACCTCAATGCCGCGAGCAGCCATTACCGTGAATTCCGCAGCTACCAACAAAAGACTATTTTCTCGTTCAGTTCGCGTAAAGGGAAGACCGGCGGATTGCTATATTACGAATTGGCGCCCAATCGACCAGATCTGGTGCTGCGCGACCTCGTATCGATCCTGCATCCGGAATTGCTGCCGAACCACGAGCCGGTTTTCTTCGACCGACTTCGCTGATGACCGACGTGAACCAAAATCCTAGTACCTTGCATCCATGACGCAACACCGTCGCCATACCCTGCTTTTCACCCTGCTTTCGATAGGGATGGCGGTGTTTTTTCTATGGGATTTGTGCTATGGATCGGTGCGTATACCCCTTCCCGATGTCGTGCGGACGCTGTTCGGCGGGGAAGCAACGAAAGCCAGTTGGACGTATATTGTATGGGACTTCCGACTGCCCAAAGCGCTAACGGCGGTTATGGCGGGCATGGCGCTGTCGGTAAGCGGACTTATGATGCAGACGTTTTTCCGGAACCCGTTGGCGGGACCTTATGTGTTGGGACTCAGTTCAGGTTCAAGCCTTGCCGTAGCGTTTGTCGTGATGGGTTCGGCCTTCCTGCCGGGTTCCCTCGCCATGGCCCTCGCATCTCCGTATGGCATTGCAGCGGCTTCCTGTATCGGCAGTGTGGTGGTGCTTTTTGCTGTCCTGACCGTGGCGCGACGCCTTCGCGATACCATGTCGATACTCATTGTGGGGCTGATGTTCGGAAGTTTTACATCGGCGATTACCGGCATACTCAGTTATCTCTCAACGGCCGAACAGTTGCAACGCTTTACCTTTTGGTCATTGGGCAGCCTCGGGAACCTATCGTGGGAAGCGGTCACGATTGTCGCGATCGGCACCGGCATTGGGCTGGCGCTGGCCGCGTTTTGCATCAAGGCGCTGGATGCCCTTTTGCTGGGGGAACACTACGCACAGACACTCGGAATCCCGATGGCCCGTACGCGCATTTGGGTGCTTCTTTCCGTCGGAATTTTGGCGGGCGTGATTACGGCCTTCGCCGGCCCCATTGCGTTTGTCGGCCTGGCGGTGCCCCATATTGCCCGCTTGCTGTTTCGCACCAGCCGACATTCGGTATTGTTTTTTGCAACCCTGTTGTTAGGTGGCGCGATTATGTTGGTATGCGACGCCCTTTGCCAGTTTCCCGGCCTCGAAATACAATTGCCGATAAATGCCGTGACCTCGTTGTTGGGCGCACCGATGGTGATTTGGTTATTGTTGAACAAACGGAAATGGGCCTCATGAAAGCCTTATTGAAAGCCGACGACCTGGCAATTGGTTATCCCGGAAAAGGGGGAGGTACAACCGTTGCGGAAGACCTCCATTTCGAAATAGAACGCGGTACGTTGGTAGGACTTATCGGCAGTAATGGCGCGGGTAAATCGACGTTGTTGCGGACCCTGGCAGGTCTCCAACTCCCGTTACGCGGACGATTGGAACTCGACGGCCGTGAACTGACCAAAATGACGGCGTCCGAACTTGCCTGTTACCGAGCGGTGGTATTGACCGAACGGCTGCCACCCAGCGACCTGACCGTATTTGAGTTGGTGGCCTTAGGACGACAGCCCTACACTAATTGGTTGGGAAAGCTGTCAAAATCGGACATCGCCGCGACGGAGGACGCGTTGGCACTCACCGGTGCAGCAGGCCTTGCCTCAAAACGACATTACGAGATCAGTGACGGACAGTTACAGAAGGTATTGATCGCCAGGGCCATCGCACAGCAAACGCCCCTTATCTTCCTGGATGAGCCGACCACCCACTTAGACCTGCCCCATAAACTCGCGCTGCTGCAGTTGTTGCGTAAGTTGGTGACTGTTGCCGGGAGAACCGTGATCTTTTCGACGCACGACATCGAACAGGCGCTGACCGTATGCGATGCGTTCCTGGTCATGACCTCCGATGGACTGACGCTGTCATCAAAAGAAGATATACTACAAAATGGCGTACTCGATGCGCTATTCGCGTCGTCCGGACTTCGTTTTGACACGGACCGACTGCGATTTGAGCCACGCACGCCTTGACAGACACTTGGGAAAACCGTACATTTAAAGAAAAAGTGCGATGAAACAACTGTTGCTTATCGGCCTTTTTCTCTACGCTGGCGTAGCGTGGGCCCAACCTCCATTCGAACTGACACCCACCGGGTTTGCACCTGTTACGTTTACAGTTCCTGCGCGGGATATGCTCGACCGGGCGGACCGGATTACGCGATGGGCCGCAAAAGAAAACCGAAAAGGACACGATGTGGTGCGCGAATCGGACCAATCATTGCGGGTTGAAGCCCGACGCGACAATGCCTTTTTCTACCGCGATCGGGGCGAGGAATATGCCTTTCGGATTGACTATGTAATGACCATTCGGTTTACGGATGAAACATGTAGGGTTACCTTTTCGGTGAGCGACATCTATGGAAAAGGACGTCCGGTGCAGATGCAGTTGTCTGATTACTTTCTTTCGGATGGTCGCCTAAAAGAGGATTTCCGCGACGTCAAACCCTCTCTTGAACGGACGGCAAACGCACTGCTCCGCTCGCTTTACGACGCTTTGCAACGCCCTTAGACCTCAAGTTCCGACACCTCTTGTACCTGCCCGGGCTGCAAGTTCCCTAGCTGCAGTTGTCCGATACGGACGCGCACCAGTCGCAGCGTGGGGAAACCCACCGCCGAGGTCATCTTGCGCACCTGTCGGAACTTGCCTTCGCGAATGGTAACCGATACCCAACTCGTCGGTCCGTGCCGATCATCGCGGATCCGGCGGCCGCGTTCGGGTAAGTTTGGAACAAATGGCAACAGGGCTGCCTCGCAGGGCTTTGTTTTATATTTACCTTTTTTGGTGCCGATCAGCACGCCCGCGGCCATTTCGGCAACCGCTTCAGGTGTGATGAGGCCGTCGACCTGCACGTAGTACTCTTTTTCGACTTTCCGTCCCCGGACCCATTCGCTCATCTTCCCGTCGGTGGTGAGCAGCAGGAGTCCTTCCGAATCTTCGTCGAGTCGGCCGATGGCCATGGTACCCGGCGCGAAGTCGTGTAGTTCACCCAACAGTTTCTTGTTTCGTTTTAACTCGTAAACGAACTGGCTCAGGTATCCATAGGGTTTATACAGGAGATAATGATGGTGCATGTTTGGTTCGTGTCTGTATGGGTAACGGTCGCTGCTTTCAGGCGTGACCGCTTTCCACTATCTTTACCGATATGGAACTACAAGATGCAAAAGTACTGATTACCGGCGGTACGACCGGAATCGGTTTTGAAACGGCCCGTTTGTTAACCTCTAAAGGCGCGCAGGTCGTGTTCTGCGGACAAAACGCGGAACGGGTAGCAAAGGCGGCAGCCGAACTGGGTATAACAGGTTTTACGTGCGATATTTCCGACGCCGCGGATGTGGAGCGGTTGTTTGAGAAAAACCGTGGCCACACTCGGTGGGCTGGATGTTTTGATCAACAATGCCGGCGTGGGCTATTTCGCCGCACTGGCGGACACCGACCCAGCGGATTTTGAACGCATTTGGCGCACGAATGTACTGGGACTCTTCCTGGCCGGACAAAAAGCGGCGGCGCATTTCACGGCGCAACAATCGGGGAATATCATCAACATCGGGTCGACGGCAGCACGCGCCGGATTTGCGAAAGGCTCTGCCTATGTCGCGAGTAAATTCGCCGTTTCCGGACTCACGGAATGCTGGCGGGCGGAACTCCGGCCCCACAACGTTCGCGTCATGCAGGTCAATCCGAGTGAGGTATTGACGCAATTCGGACCAAAAGTAGGCTTTGACCAACAGGACAACGGGAAGAAACTGCATGCCACGGAGATTGCACATTTAATCGCCTCGATGCTGTCGATGCCGGATGTGGGGTTCATTCCGGAGGCGGCGGTGTGGGCGACGAATCCGTGGTGAAGATGGGGAGAAGTGAGAGGAGAGAGGAAAAAAACAGAAACAAGATAAAGGATGGATTATTCAGCTAAGATGCTCCGCGATGGGGCGCTACAAGACAAAGTGATCGTGGTGACGGGCGGCGGAAGCGGCCTTGGGAAATCGATGACGCGCTATTTCCTTGAATTGGGTGCCAAAGTGGCGATTACGTCGCGGGACCTGGAAAAATTAACTACTACAGCCGCGGAACTCGAAGCGGAAACCGGGGGTAAATGCCTCCCGGTGGCCTGTGATGTACGCCACTACGACCAGGTCGAAGCGATGCTGCAGGCGGTGTTGACGGCGTTTGGCAAGGTCGATGTATTGCTGAACAACGCCGCGGGTAACTTCATTTCGCCAACGGAACGGCTGTCGGCCAACGCGTTTGATACGATCATCGACATCGTCTTGAAGGGATCCAAAAACTGTACGCTTGCCTTTGGCAAACACTGGATTGATACCAAACAACAAAACACCGTCATCCTGAATATCGTAACCACCTATGCCTGGACCGGATCCGCCTATGTGGTGCCGTCGGCGACTGCGAAAGCGGGTGTACTGGCGATGACGCGCAGCCTGGCGGTGGAATGGGCAAAATACGGTATCCGCAGCAATGCGATCGCGCCGGGCCCCTTCCCGACCAAAGGCGCCTGGGACCGACTATTGCCGGGCGACCTGAAGGAAAAATTCGACCTGGCGAAGAAAGTGCCTCTGAAACGGGTGGGCGACCACCAGGAACTGGCGAACCTCGCGGCCTATCTCGTGTCGGACTTCTCGGCCTATGTAAACGGCGAAGTCGTGACGCTTGACGGCGGCGAATGGCTGAAAGGCGCCGGGCAGTTCAACCTGCTCGAGGCCGTGCCGGAGGAGATGTGGGATATGCTGGAGATGATGATTAGAAGCCGGAAGGGTTAGGTTTGGAGTGGGCAGTCTCAGTAGGCAGTGGGCAGTCGCAGTGGGCAGTTGGCAGTCTCAGTAGGCAGTGGGCAGTCGCAGTGGGCAGTGGGCAGTCGCAGTTGGCAGTCGCAGTAGGCAGTGGGCAGTGTTAGTAGCTACCGGTGCTGATCGATTCAAATAGAAATGCTCTTTGACGAAGACTACTACTATATCTATTTCAACTATGAATAATACTGCCTACTGCGACTGCCCTCTGCCCACTTACTCCAAACCCTAGCCCCGATGGAAGCGGAAAGGACGTAAAGTGGCACGGCTGGCGATGCCCGTGCGGCAGTGCGACCAACGGAAGCGCCTGCAAGCCGGTGCAACGCCGCCGTGGCGCGAACGGACTTGCAGTGGACAGCGGGAAAATGCTTCTGATAAAAGGAAAATAAATCGGTCGGAACGCGCGTTTTCAACTTGAAATCCCCATAATAAGTTGTATTTTTACCGCTCAAATTTCAGGAGACATCCATGGGTAAAATCATAGCCATCGCCAACCAGAAAGGCGGTGTCGGAAAAACCACCACGTCCGTCAATCTAGCGGCCTCACTCGGCGTATTGGAAAAGAAAGTACTGTTGATCGATGCCGATCCGCAGGCGAACGCGAGTTCGGGATTGGGTATCGACATCGAGGGAGTCGAGTCGGGCACCTATCAGCTTATTGAGCACAGTATCAAGGCGGAAGCGGCTGTTTTGCAGACGTCTTCCCCGAATGTCGACATCATTCCGGCGCACATCGACCTGGTGGCGATCGAGATCGAACTCGTTGACAAGGAAAACCGCGAATATATGCTGAAAGAGGCACTGAAAGAGGTGCGCGAACAGTACGATTATATCCTGATTGACTGCGCCCCTTCACTGGGTCTGCTGACCCTGAATGCGCTCACGGCCGCTGACTCGGTCGTGATACCGATACAATGCGAGTATTTCGCCCTTGAAGGACTGGGCAAGTTGCTCAATACCATCAAAAGTGTGCAGAAAATCCATAACCCGGAGCTGGACATCGAAGGCCTGTTGTTGACGATGTACGATTCGCGCCTGCGGTTATCGAACCAGGTCGTGGAAGAGGTGCAGAAACACTTTAACGACATGGTTTTCAACACTATCATCCAGCGGAATGTGAAGTTGAGCGAAGCGCCCAGCTATGGCGAGAGCATCATCAATTTCGACGCTACGAGCAAGGGTGCCAGCAACTACCTGAGTCTCGCGCAGGAAATCATCAAGAAAAACAGCCAGGCGACCGTATGACAAAAGCCGTGAAGAAACAAGCGCTCGGACGGGGATTATCAGCGCTTTTGAAAGACCCAGAGAATGACATCCGGTCCGCTTCCGACAAAGGGGCCGATAAGGTCGTGGGCAATATCATCGAACTGGAACTCGACGCGATTGAAATCAACCCGTTCCAGCCGCGTAGCAATTTCAATGAGGAATCACTGAACGAACTGGCGACTTCGATCCGGGAATTGGGTGTGATACAACCGATTACGGTTCGTAAGGTCGACTTCAACAAATACCAGCTTATTTCGGGTGAGCGCCGTTTGCGTGCCTCGAAAATAGCCGGACTCAAAACCATTCCGGCCTATATCCGGATTGCCGACGACAACGAATCGCTGGTGATGGCGCTGGTGGAAAACATCCAGCGACACGACCTCGATCCGATTGAGATCGCGTTGTCGTATCAACGTCTTATCGACGAAATCCAGCTTACACAGGAGCAGATGAGCGACCGTGTGGGGAAGAAACGCTCGACCATCGCGAACTACCTGCGCCTGTTGAAACTCGATCCGGTCATCCAAACGGGTATCCGCGATGGGTTTATCACGATGGGCCATGGTCGCGCTATTATCAATATTGAGGATCATGACGCGCAGACGGCTATCTACCAGAAGATCGTCAGCCAGAACCTCTCGGTACGCGATACGGAAGCGCTGGTCAAAACGTACCAGGAAGGACTGAAACCGAAGGTTGCTGCTAAAGGGAAAGAAGCGAATGGCGTGTCGGAAGACGGCCAAAAACGGATCGCGGCCTTCTTTGGCGCGAAAGTCGACGTGAAAGTAGCGGCGAACGGCAAAGGGAAGATTACGATTCCGTTCCAGTCGCAAGAGGATTTCAACCGTATCCTGCAATTACTGAACGCGTAGTGATCCGGCGTTGCCTCATACTCTTTTTTGTCTTATTCCTCTTCGGGAATGCAATCGCGCAGGCACCCAAACAAAAGCCTGCCGAATCGATGCCTTTAGTGGTGGGTGACACCGTCAAAACGTCATCCGTGAACCCGCTTGCCCCTACAAAGGCGGCCTTCTATTCGGCGATTTTGCCGGGTCTCGGACAGGCCTACAACAAAAAGTACTGGAAGATCCCGATTGTATATGGCGCGTTGGCAACAGGCATCATCATCTACAATAAAAACAACGAATCGTATCACCGTTACCGCAACGCGTACAAGCAGCGGCTGGCGGGACTTGAGGACGAATTCGCCGGACAATACAGCGACCAGACGCTTATTAATGCGCAACGGCAGTTCCAGCGGAACCGCGACCTTTCTTTGTTGATTACGGTCGGACTGTATGTGCTGAACATCGTCGATGCCAACGTTGATGCGCACCTGAAACAGTTCAATGTTGACGACAACCTTACGGTCAAACCCGACCTTTTCCCGAATGAAATAGACGGTCGCCAGAACCTGGGCGTCCAGATCCAATACCGATTCTGATGAAAATTGCATTGCTAGGCTACGGTAAAATGGGAACGATCATCGAACGGATGGCGGTGGAACGCGGACACGAGATTGTGTTGCGGAAGACACGGTCGAATTCGTATGACGGACTCGCATCGGCCGATGTGGCGATTGAATTCAGCGTGCCGGATGCCGCGGTGGCAAATATTACGACCTGCCTGGAAACCGGTATACCCGTGGTCTGTGGCACCACCGGATGGCTTGCCGAGTACGACCGCATGGTGGCATTGTGTAACGACCGAAACGGTGCCTTCCTGTATGGCTCCAATTTCAGTCTCGGTGTCAACCTGTTTTTTGAATTGAACGCCCATCTTGCCCGCATGATGGCTAAATTCAGCCAGTATTCGGTGCGGATGGAGGAAATACACCACACGCAAAAGTTGGATGCTCCGAGCGGAACAGCGATTTCACTGGCCAACGGCATTATCGAAAACAGCGACTATACCGGTTGGACATTGGAAAATCCGCAACCGGGAGAAATCCCGATCGACGCCAAACGCATCGATGCGGTTCCGGGCACCCATACCATATCGTATCATTCTGCGGTTGATACCATCGAAATTACCCATATTGCCCACAACCGGGAGGGTTTTGCCTTTGGCGCGGTAGTCGCTGCCGAATGGCTCGCCGGTCGCAAGGGCGTTTTCACCATGAAAGACGTGCTTGCTTTGTAACGTAACCACATACCAAAAGACTTAGAACGAAATAGTACGACTATGACGACATCGCAATGGTTGCTTTTTTTCCTCCTTGTACAGGTCATTCACTTCCTGGGCACATGGAAACTCTATGTAAAGGCTGGCCGTAAGGCATGGGAAGCCGCTGTACCGGTCTATAACGCAGTAGTTTTGATGAAGATCATCAACCGCTCGCCCTGGTGGACGGTGCTGTTGTTTGTGCCGGTGATCAATATCATTATGTTTCCGGTGGTATGGGTGGAAACGTTGCGGTCGTTCGGGAAGAACTCCACTACCGACACGCTTCTCGGCCTGTTTACATTGGGATTTTATATCTACTACATCAACTATGCCGTAGACGTAAAATATGTAGAGAACCGCAGCCTGAAAGCCACTTCCAAAGCCGGTGATACACTGAGCTCGCTGCTCTTTGCCGTGGTCGTCGCGACGGTGGTGCACACGTATGTGATGCAACCGTTTACCATCCCAACGCCTTCACTGGAAAAGACCTTGCTGGTAGGCGATTATCTCTTCGTCAGTAAATTCAACTTCGGCGCGCGGGTGCCGATGACGGCTGTAGCGGCGCCTATGGTGCACGATACCATCATTGGTACCGGATTGCGTTCGTATTCGAAATGGCCTCAATACCCGTATTTCCGTTTTCCGGCTTTCGAAAGCGTGGAAAAGAACGACATCGTCGTATTTAACTGGCCAACCGATACGGTGCGGTATTTCAGGGATAAAGTCACGCGTGGCCTGCGCAAGCCAATCGACAAGAAATCGAACTATGTCAAGCGATGTGTCGGCACACCGGGCGATACCCTCGAAATCCGCGACGGATACGTTTACATCAATGGTAAAAAACTCATTCTGTCAGACCGCGCCCGTCCGCAATACAACCACAAAATCTACTCCACCGCCGGCGTCATGCCGCAGCAGTTGCGCGATGCGGGCATTACGGGAATCGGAGGCACCTACGACGTACAGATTACGTCAGATGAACAGGGGCCGGCATTGGAACCGTATATCCTTTCCGCCGTCCCACAGCCGAACGGTGTGTACCGCATAACCGTTCGTGAAGGCGGCGTACCCGATCAGGTGCTCAGCCGCTATTCGATCACCCTTATGCCGGTTGAAACCAAAGAACTTCAGTGTAATATGACGCTCGACGAAGCGGCCCAACTGCGAAAAGTGGAAGGCATTGATTCGGTCGTTAAAATTACGATGCCGACGACAAACGCCATTTTCCCGCAAGTCGACAACCGTTGGAGTATCGACAATTACGGACCGATTTACATCCCTAAGAAAGGAGCGACCATACCACTTACGCTGCAAACGCTGCCGTTCTATAAAGAAATCATCCGCGAGTATGAAAAGCACGAACTGGAAGTGAAAAACGGTACGATTTACATCGATGGAAAACCGGCCACTTCCTACACCTTCGGCGATGACTACTACTGGATGATGGGTGACAACCGCCACAATTCAGAGGATTCCCGCTATTGGGGATATGTGCCGTCTACCCATATCGTTGGGAAACCGGTGTTTATATGGTGGAGCGTTGACCCGGCCCAAAGCTGGAAGAACCCGATCAAAAAAATCCGCTGGGACCGTCTGTTCACCACCGTGGGCGGGCATGGAAAACCGGTATCCTACCTCCCCTATTTCCTGATCACACTGGCCATTTACCTGATTGGTAATACGATTTACAAAAAGAGGAAAGCCGCAAAAGCGTGATGAAAAGCCTGTTGTTGCCTACCTACTTCCCGTCTATCAGTTCGTTTGCGGCACTCGTGCAGGCAGAGGGCCTGTTGCTCGAAACGGATGACAACTTCCAAAAGCAGACGAACCGAAACCGGATGTATATCTACAGTCCGAACGGCGTGCAATTGCTCAACATTCCTATCAAACACTCAGGCAACCAGCACCAGAAAACACGTGATGTACGACTGGAGACGGCCTTCGACTGGCAGAAGCAGCATTTCAAATCGCTGGAAGCCGCGTATCGCAGTTCGCCCTTTTTTGAATACTTCGAAGACACCCTTCACCCCTTTTTTGAAAAGCGGCACACATTCCTACTGGACCTGACACTGGAGTCGATGGCGCTCGTTTCGAAATGCCTCCGGTTTGACCTGACCTACGAAAGGACGGAGGAATACTTCAAGGTCCGCACCGATGTCAAGGATTTCCGCGGGTTGGCCAATGGAAAAAAGGATGCCACAGTGATCGAACCGTATACCCAGGTGTTCGAGGAAAAATGCGGCTTTTTACCGAACCTCAGCGTATTGGACCTGCTCTTCAACGAAGGACGGCACGCACTGGCCTATCTGCAAAGGCAGTCGGTATAGCTATACCTTTTTGTCCGTCAATACCGCCAGGATGGGAAAATGGTCGGAATCCTGGATTTCAGGGAAGTTCCGGAAACTTCTCACCTCATACGAAGGGTCGGAGAAAATGTAGTCGATCCGGGCCGGATAGTACTTAAAATCATAGCTTTTCCCAAAACCACTCCCAGCTTCTTCAAACGTATCGTTCAGGTCGCCCCGGATGGTGCGGTAGACATACGAGAACGCACTGTTGTTCATGTCGCCGCAAATCAGGAGTTTGTGCGTCCACTCGGCACGATGTTCGCGCAGCATCTCGGCCTGCACCTGTTGGCGGCGAAAGGCATTGCTCATGCGACGGAGCATCATCTGCGACTTCTTCTGATTGATACCGTTTACGTCTTCCTCTATTTCATGCACATCCGGACTGATCTTGATCGATTGCAGGTGCATGTTATAGACCCGGATGGTGTCGTTTCCTTTGACCACATCGGCGTAAATCGCGCTGTTCGACGTATCCGGAAACGGGATTTCACCTTTTCCTATGATCCGGTATTTGGAAAAAATGGCCTGCCCGGTGGCGATCCGCACCCCGTGCATGGCGACATACTTATAAGGAAATGCTGAGATGTCGAAGTCGGCCATACCCGAATATTCCTGAATGCAAAGGATATCGGGTTGGTGTTCTTTTACAAAATCTGAGATTTCAACCGGAACGGTCGTCTTCTCCGACCATTCAAACTTGTTGAAAAGACGGACGTTATAACTCATGACTTTGAAGTCGCCTTCCTGCGAATCATAGTCGGCCGATCCAAACTTATAGAACTTGCTGATGAACGTCATCCCGAGCAACAGCACGATGCCGGAAAGGAGGACCTGCCTGCGGAATTGCATCGCCCACCAACCGAAAAACAGTACGTTCAGTATCAACAGCAGCGGCAGGATAAGGGTGAAAACCGACAGCAACGGAAACACCTTCGGAGCCAGGAACGGAAAAAAATAGGCAACGAAGGTCAGGATCGCCAATATAATATTGAGGAAAAAGACGATTCTGTTGGGCCACGAAAGCTGTTTCATCGGGAGGGACGGGTTGGCTGTAGCGAAGCTACAAAAAAAACCGGCGTTACGGATTTCCGGCCTTAAAAAGGAATTCCTTCTCTTCTTTCGTCAAACTGTCGTATCCCGATTTGCTGATTTTGTCGAGGATATCGTCGATTTGTTGCTGATGGCGATCTTTCGCGGGTTTGGCCGTTGGGCGCGGCGCCTTCGGATTGGTGTGCACCTGCCGGAACGGACGTTTCTTTGCCGGCTTGAGCCATTCCCATCCACCCGATTCAAAAAGCAGCATGAAACGCGACAAATCGATGCCACGCTGTAGCAGGCGTATGTAAAGGAAACCAAAGAACGCACCTGCCAAATGCGCGATATGCCCGCCAAAATTCGGATCGTGCAATTGCAGCAAATCAACCAGTAACAGAACCGCCGCAATGTGCCAGAGTTTGACATACCCAATCAGCATCAGGCGAATCGACATCAACGGCTGATACGTCGTCGCGGCCAGCAACACCGCCATGATGGCACCCGACGCCCCGACCATATTCCCCACGCTGCCTGTGAGGTAGAAGGTCAGCACGAACACGAGTCCACTGAAAATAGCGGACAACAAATACAATCCGAGAAACTGCCGTCCATTGAAAAAGGTCGTAAAAATGCGCGCCGCGAAAAACAGCGTCAGCATATTGAACAGCAGGTGGAGGAACGACGCATGCAGGAAGGCATAGGTCACCAATGTCCACGGACGAAGCCATAAGGTATCGATATATCCTACGAGCTGAAGCCAGTCGGGAAAGACAAATACGAAGCTTCGGAACTGGTAGAACAGGGCAATCGATGCCAGAAAAATACCGACATTCCAGTACATCACGCGTTCCGGTGTGCCACCGAAACGATACTCCATTTTAAGGTCTTTGTAGATCGACATCAGTTCCAGCGTCTGTGATTATACTTGTTATTGCGCCAAGCCCACATAATGATGACCCCGAAAATCGCACCGCCAATATGGGCAAAGTGCGCGACATTCGATCCCATGACGCTATAGTTGGAAACACCTCCCAGCACATCAAGGGCAATCAACCCGGGAACTACATACTTAGCCTTGACAGGTATCGGAATGAACATTATGAACAACTCTGCATTGGGAAACATGAGCGCAAAGGCCGCTAGCAACCCATATATAGCTCCAGATGCGCCGACTGCAGGACTCACGAATGCGCCCGCAAACCGGTCGAGTCCGTCCCTCCCCAGAACGTCTGTCCATCGCTTATCGTACTCGCCATTAGAAAGCAGTTCAATTATATCTTTCTTGGCGAATCCATTCTGCAGCAGAAGGTCGAGTCCTTCGTGGAAAAAATAGCCATTTGCAAGCGTATGGACTAACGCCGCTCCTAATCCACACGAGAGATAAAAGAACGTAAAACGTCGGGCACCCCAAAAATGTTCAAGATATCCCCCGAACGAATAAAGCGCAAACATGTTGAAGGCGATGTGCATGACACTACCATGCATGAACATATGTGTTACCACCTGCCAGATCTTGAATGCCGGATTCTCAACATAATAGAGGGCAAACCAACTGTCGGCATTCTCTATCAGGCCACATCCTACGAACATGATGATATTCAGGATCAACAACTGTTTAACGACGGGCGTCATCTGCATCATATAGCGAAACGTTTATCTAAATCCTCCACCCGTAAGGTGATGAAGGTTGGTTTATGAAACGGCGAAACCGACGGTTCCTTGCATGCGAAAAGGCTGTTTACCAAATTTTCCTGTTCTTTTTCCGACAATACCGTGCCGGTCTTCACCGCCAGGCTGCGCGCCATCGATTTGGCGATGCCGTCACTCTGGCTGAAATGGGTGTCGGGTACGTCTTGTTGTAAGTCGGCCAGGAGTTCCTCCAATACGATCGAGGTCTCACTCTCCGCCACATTGACCGGAAGGCCCGAAATCACCACATGGTCTTCCTCAAACGACTCGAAGATAAATCCGGTATTGCGGAGCGACGGTTCGAGTTCCCGTAACAATTCGAGTTCGACGTTGGAAAAATAGAGCGGTAACGGAAACAGCAACTGCTGGCTCGATGCCTGTTGCAGCGTGATACTGGCGAGAAACTGCTCATACAGAATCCGCTGGTGGGCCCGTTGCTGGTCGAGTATGACCATGCCCGACTTTATCGGACTGACGATGTATTTCCGGTGCACCTGATACGTGCGGGTCGTTCCGGTGGTTTCGTCTTCGTTGAAAAGCGACGGTGTGACTTCCTCCGACTCGAACTGCACATCCGGAAATGCCGCCGATACGACTTCGGTGTCGTGCTTGAGGTCGGCATACAACGACTGCCACTGGGGCGCCGGTTCTTTGCGATAGGAAGAAGACGAAGATGTCGCTTTGGCCGGACGTGTTTCCCCGAAGGGGTTGAACGCCTGGTCGACCTCGATCGTGGGCAATACGGCCTCCGCATCCTTGAAATGATAGGGCGTATCCAGATTCGGATCGCGCTCAAAGTCCAATACCGGTGCTACGTTAAACTGTCCGAGGCTATGCTTGATCGCCGAACGCAATATAGCGTACAGCGCATGTTCATCGTCAAACTTGATTTCCGTTTTTGTCGGATGGATATTGATGTCGATGGTATGCGGTGGGACATCCAGATAGAGGAAATACGAGGGCTGGCATCCTTCCTTAATCAATCCTTCATAAGCCGCCATAACCGCATGGTGGAGGTAGCCGCTGCGGATGAAACGGTCGTTCACAAAGAAAAACTGCTCGCCCCGGCCCTTTTTCGCAAACTCCGGCTTACCTACAAACCCCTGTAGGTTCACGATTTCAGTCTGCTCGGACGTCGGTACGATCCGCTCATTGGTTTTACCCCCAAATACACCTACGATGCGTTGCCGCAGGTTGGAAGCCGGCAGGTTGAACACCTCATGACCGTTGTGGTGGAGGCTGAAATGAATCGACGGATGCGCCAACGCCACCCGCTGGAACTCGTCGATGATGTGCCGTTGCTCGACCGTATCCGATTTCAGGAAGTTGCGTCGGGCGGGAATATTGAAAAAGAGGTTTTTTACAGCGAAGGATGTTCCTTTGGGCACCACCGCCATTTCCTGCGATACGAAACGGCTTCCTTCGATGACGAGATGGGTGCCGAGCTCTTCCTGCTCCTGCTTTGTCTTCAGTTCCACGTGTGCAATCGCTGCGATCGAAGCCAGTGCTTCCCCCCTGAATCCTTTGGTATGAAGGGCGAAAAGATCTTCCGCCACCCGTATCTTTGATGTCGCATGTCGTTCAAAACACAGCCGCGCATCGGTCACGCTCATACCCACTCCATTGTCGATGACCTGGATCAGCGACTTGCCGGCGTCTTTTACCACCAAACGAATCTCTGTAGACCGGGCATCAACGGCATTTTCAAGCAATTCCTTCACGACGGATGCCGGCCGCTGGACGACCTCTCCTGCCGCGATCTGGTTGGCAACGTGATCCGGTAAAAGCTGGATGATGCTCGACATGTAACTGGATTGAGGAAGCCTCAAAAATACATATTTCCCACTGGATTAACCGAGGGAACAGAAGCGAAAAAATTCACAATTTTTTATCGGAAACCCTGCACCGATTTGCGTGGCTGTGTCTGGCGTTTCAGGGCCGCCATGCGGATGGCGGTAATACCTGCCTCCGTGCCTTTGTTGCCGTGCGAACCCCCACTGCGGTCTAACGACTGCTGAAGGTTGTTGTCGGTCAGCACACAGAAAATCACGGGGGTGTCGGTCAGGATGTTCAGGTCTTTGATACCTTGGGTAACCCCTTCGCACACAAACTCGAAGTGCATGGTCTCGCCTTTGATGACACAACCGATGGAAATCACGGCATCCGGTTGGTGCACATCGATCATCCGTTTCGAACCGTAGATGAGTTCGAAGCTACCCGGCACATCCCAGCGGATGATATTTTCTTCGCGGGCACCACAGTCGAGCAGCGCTGCTTTACAGCCATTAAAGAGTCCTTCGGTGACGGTTTCGTTCCAGCCTGAAACAACAATCCCAAACCGAAAATCATTCGCATTTGGGATTGAAGTCTTGTCGTATTCCGACAAGTTTTTATTTGCGGTTGCCATTACTGTGCAAGCCCCATGAAGGCATCGACGCCCTGCGCTTCCGCAGATGTCGGATAGTTTTCTTTGATATCGGTAAAATACTCGAGTGCTTTCGATTTGTTGCCGAGGGCCAACTCCGCCTTACCTGCTTTCATTTTGAAGCGGGCCGCGATGAATTTGTTGTCCTTCTTCATATCGATGGCTTTTTGGTAGTATTCCAACGCCTTGTTCAGGTCTTTTTTCTCAGCATACGCATCACCGATTGCACCCTGCGCCAATGGCCCAAGCGTTTCGTCGTCTGACTTGAACTGCTCGAGTTGCTCGATGGCCTGGTCGAACTTACCGGTTTGGAGGTACGCGATACCGGCGGCATAGTGCGCCAGATTCGCCGATTTCGTACCGGAGTAATCTTCCGCAATGGCGGGAAAACCGGGCTTGCCTTCGGCGTCTTTCAGGGAAAGCGCGTAAAGTGAGTCGGCTTTCGTACCGTTGGTTGCCTCTACGAAATTCTGCTGGGCGCGGAACATCTGCTCGGCTGCATCTGTCTCTTTCGGCTCAACGATGAACTTACCATACAGTACCCAACCCAACGCAGCGACGGCAATTACACCTACCACACCGAAGATAATCTTCTGGTTTTTCTCAACCCACTGCTCGGTTTTGCTGGCGGTGGCATCAAGCGCATTGAACACGCCGGCGGTCGTACTGTCTTTTTCGTCGACCTGTACTTCCTCTACGAACGTATCCTCTACTTTTTCCTCCTTCGGCTTTGGTGCTTTGTATCCTCTCTTGTTATAGGTTGCCATTTACGTTTATTTAATCGAGGTGCAAAAATATAATTTTTATTCAAATCTGAAACGCTTTATCGGTATTTTTGAATAATTTGCACGCGCCGCCCGGCCGCTACACCGCATGTACCTCAAACGCATTTCTTTACTGAATTACAAGAACTTCCCGGAAAAGACGTTCGAGTTCGACAACCGTATCAACTGTTTCGTCGGACCGAATGGCACCGGAAAAAGCAATGTGCTCGACGCCGTCTACCATCTGGCGGTGGGCAAAAGTTATTTTAACCCGCTGTCGGTGCAGAATATCCGCCATGGTGAGGACTTTTTTGTGGTGGAAGGCGACTTCGAAATCGACGGCCGCGCCGAACACGTCGTCTGCAGCCTGAAGAAGGGCCAGAAGAAGGCCCTGAAACGGAACGGTAAGCTTTATGAGAAGTTTTCGGAACACATCGGGTTGATTCCTATCGTGATGGTATCACCCGCCGACCGCGACCTCATCACGGAAGGCAGCGAAGAACGCCGCAAATTCGTCGATGGCGTGGTGTCGCAGTTGGATCCCGATTATCTCCGGCACCTCATCCACTACCAGAAAATACTGGTGCAGCGCAATGCACTATTGAAGTATTTCGCCCTCAACCACACGTTCGATAGCGAGACCTTAGCTATTTATAACGAGCAGCTTTCCGCACTGGCGCAGCCTATCTACGAAAAACGCCGCGCTTTCCTTGAGGCATTCATTCCCATTTTCGAGCACCACCACCGGCAAATCACCGGGGCGGCCGAATCGGTGCGACTGACCTATGAGAGTCCACTGGCAGCGAAACCGCTTTTGGCGTTATTGGAAGAATCCCTTTCCAAAGACCGCGTGCTGCAATACACCAGTACCGGCATCCATCGCGACGACCTGGCCTTTTCCATCGACCATCATCCCATCCGGAAGTTTGGATCGCAGGGACAACAGAAGTCGTTTCTCATCGCCCTCAAGCTCGCGCAGTTCGACTTCCTGAAAAAACAGTGCGACCGGATGCCCATCCTCCTCTTCGACGACATCTTCGACAAACTCGATGAAAACCGGGTGGGACGTATCATTGAAATGGTGAACCAAGACGATTTCGGGCAACTCTTCATCTCCGATACCCATCCGGATCGCACCGAGGCGATTGTGCGTAAAACCGGGCAATCCTACAAGATATTTTCGCTCTAACCCCGCCTTTCTTCCTGCACAGGTGTTAACTTTTCATACTATATTTGTGGGATGAAACACTTCGTCCTGCTATACCTTACCTTCCTGGTAGCAGTCGGATGCACCGGACAAACCGACGCGCTTCCGGCAAAAGCCTTCGCCGAACAACTCGCCGGCACGCCGAATCCCCAATTGCTTGACGTACGGACTCCCGAAGAATTCCAGTCGGGCCATATAGACGGTGCCCGCATGGCGAATTGGAACGGACCCGAATTCGAAGCCATCGCACCATCCCTCGATAAAAAACAACCCGTTTTTGTGTATTGTCTCAGCGGTAGCCGAAGCGCCCGTGCCGCCAAGAAACTGAAGGAAATGGGCTTTTCGACCGTATACGACCTGCAGGGCGGCTACCTCAAATGGGAAGCGGAAGGCCTTGCCGGTGCCCCCCAGTCGACCGTGCCGGTGGGCATTTGCCCGCAGGAATATGGCGATGCCATCCAATCGGGAAAAGTATTGGTCAACTTCTACGCCGAATGGTGCGCCCCCTGCCAAAAGATGAAACCTTTCATGGAACGCCTGGCCGCGCAGGAAGGGACGCTCAAAGTCATGCGCCTGAACGCCGATGAACACAAAACCATGGTGCGCGAACTGAAAGTATCGGAACTGCCTGCCCTTTTCCTTTACCAGGATGGAAAACTCACCTGGACGCATACCGGTTATATCTCGGAAGACGAACTCAAAAAACACCTTTGATGCTCTCCCAAGCCGCCCTCGACTTTCTCCGCGACCTCAAGCAAAACAACCACCGCGACTGGTTCATCAGCCAGAAAAAGCGCTACGACGCCTATAAAAAGGAATACCTGCAACTGGCGGCTGACCTGCTGGCCGCGCTCCAGGCGTTCGACCCAAGCCTCGAAACGCTCGAACCCAAAGACTGCACCTTCCGGATCAACCGCGACATCCGGTTCTCTGCGGATAAATCGCCCTATAAAACCCACATGGGACTCTGGTTCTCGGGCGGATCCAAAATACACAACCGCCCCGGCTATTACATCCAGATCGAGGACGGAAATGCGTTCGTCGCAGGAGGCTTGTACCAGCCCGATGCCGAAGAACTCCGCAAAATCCGACGTGAAATCGCCTTCTTCCACGACGACCTGGAAGCCGTCATTGCCGATGGGGATTTTCAGTCGGTATTCGGAGGCCTTAGCCCCGAAAATGCCCTGAAAACAGCACCCAAAGGCTACGAAAAAGACCATCCCGCGATCGAATTCCTCAAACTGAAGAGCTTCGTTGCCACCGCAACGTTTCCGGTGGGTGACGTATTAAAAAAGGATTTCGTTTCGAAAACCGCCCAGAAACTGCGGGCCCTGAAACCGCTGAACGATTTCATTGACCGCGCACTCGAAGAATCAGAAGACTAAAGATGCAGAAAAAACGGAGGATATTGTTTCTCGGGGAAGCCTATCGGGCCGACGCCATCACCTGGATGGACGGCCTGAAGCAATTCGGCGATTTCGACATCGTCACCTGGGAACTAAACCATCCCGGACACAACCTGCAAAGCCGGATCAAACGCTTCGTCGAATACCTGACGGCCTTGCGAACGATACGCCGCCTCATCCGCGAACACCAACCCGATATGGTTATCGCGGAACGCACCACCAGTTATGGATTTCTGGCCGCTTCCTGCGGACTCCATCCGGTCGCGATTGCCCAGCAAGGCCGCACCGACCTCTGGCCTGAACGCTCGCTGACCATGCCGCTGAAACGGATGTTGCAGCACCGCGCCTTCAAATACGCCGACCTGGTGCATGCCTGGGGGCCGGTTATGACGGTATCGATGCGGGAAGCGGGTGTTGACATGTCGAAAGTGATGGTCCTTCCCAAAGGCATCGACCTCGCGCGGTTTCGATATGAAACGGATGCAAACCGGGTGCCGACCGCGATTGTGACGCGATCGCTGCAACCGGAATACCGACACGATGTCATCCTTCGGGCTTTTTCCCTACTTGCGTCACGCGGCATCCAACTTCCGCTCGTAATCGTAGGAGATGGCAGCCGAAAGCAGTACCTTCAACAATTGGCACAGGAGTTGGACATTGCCGACCAGGTGACCTTCACAGGTCGCATCGCCAATACACAACTTCCCCAATTACTGGGCGCCTCGTCCCTTTACCTGAGCATGCCGATAACGGAAGGCGTGTCGGCCTCGCTTTTTGAAGCCATGGCCTGCGGATCCTACCCCATCGTGACCGACCTGCCCGGTAACCGAAGCTGGATTTCGCATCGGGATAACGGACAACTTGTGCCGGTAGACGATGCCACGGCACTTGCAAATGAAATAGAATGGGCCCTCGCAAACCCCGAAGTGCGAAGAAAAGCCTCTGAACATAACCGACAGTTTGTCGAAACCTACGCTGATTTCCATACCAACATGAAGAAGATAGCCGACCGCTATCACGAAATGATCAACGAAAAAGAAGCCCATGTGCGGAATTAGCGGTTTATTGCACTTCGATGCTGCGCGACGTGCAAGTGAAGAATGGATCGTACGGATGCGGGATGCCCTCGAACACCGCGGCCCCGACGATGCCGGTATTTTCATGGACGGCGCGCTCGGATTGGGGCACCGTCGACTGTCGATACTTGACCTTTCAAAAGCCGGGCACCAGCCGTTTACGTCGCACGACGGGCGGTATGTGATGGTCTATAACGGCGAAATCTATAACTTCCGCGATTTTTACGGGGAGCTCAAAGCCCGTGGTATCGACCTACGCACGGGTTCCGATACCGAGGTGCTGCTGGCCTTGTTCCAACTACACGGAACCACCATGCTGTCACGCCTGAACGGTATGTTCGCCTTTGCTGTATGGGACAAACAGGAACGCCGACTCACACTCGTGCGCGACCGGATGGGCGTGAAACCCCTTTATTACGCCCTTCACGACAACAGCCTCTTTTTTGCATCCGAACAAAAAGCGCTGTTCAAAGCCGGTGTGCCGCTGCGGATTGCACAGGACGGACTCGAGGAGTACATCTTCAACCGCTTCGTAGCAGGCGAAAAAACGCTGTGCGAGGGCGTCTATGCCCTACTTCCGGGGCACATCATGACCATAGAGGCCGACGGAAAAACACAGATGACCAAATGGTGGGACCTGAAATCGGAGATCCTGGCGCACCCGAAGATTGCCCATCCGGTGGAATGGTTTCGGGAACTATTCAATGATTCGGTACGCCTGCGCATGATCAGTGACGCGCCGGTCGGCGTATTGCTGAGTGGGGGACTCGACTCGTCATCTGTTGCCGCCTCCTTGTTTGAACAGGGCTATAAAGGCATCAACACCTTTACGATCGGCTTCCGCGAAAGCGAACACAACGAAGACTACCTCGCCCGACGCCTTTCCAAACAGTTCGGGTTCGACTTCCATTCGATGATACTCGAGGACGACGCCGTATTCGAGACCCTCAAATCTATTACCTACCTGCATGACGACCCGTTGATGCACCTCAGCGAACCGCATCTGTTGGCCGTATCGATGCTGGCCAAGCCCAATGTCAAGGTGCTGCTGTCAGGCGAAGGCGCCGACGAACTGATGGGCGGCTACTACCGCTATAAACCCTTGCAATTCCCCAACCTGCTGCATGTTTTGGCACTGTTCGGACGCAATGCCGGTGCGGGACAGGGTGGGAAAATCGACAAACTCTTCCGGTTTGCCCGTATTGGGTCGAAACGGGATATGGTGCTTTTCAACGGCTCGAACATCTTCCCTGAAGATATCGCATCAGGCTTCGGAATCTCAAGCCTACCGGAAAACGCTTACCGGAAGCAATTATACGAAGACGCCCGTACGCTCTATCCCGGTGACCTTCGCCGCAAAGCGATGTATGTCGACCAGCACACCTACCTCTGTTCGTTACTCGACCGAAACGACCGCTGCACGATGGGGGCATCGATCGAATGCCGCGAACCGTTTTTGGACCAACGCCTTTTGGCCGGACTCGGCTCACTCGACAGCAAGTGGTTTTTCACCGGCAAGAAAGGAAAATACATCCAGAAAAAAGCGATGGCCGGACGATTGCCAGAGGAAATACTCGACTTCCGGAAAGTCGGACTGAGCTCGCCCTGGGACCAGTATCTATTGCGCAATCCGGCCTTTAAAGACGAGTTGGAAGCCTTCCGGAAAAGTGAAATCTTCCGTCTTCCGTATTTATCCTCCATCGATCCGTCACAACTCCTAAAGCGTCTGCAACAGGGTGACGACCGGATGATTTCCTATATCATGCCGCTCTTCATGTTACACATGTGGACCACCTATTACGCCGGACGCTTTACCTCGACCTTGATGTAGTCGCGCTTTTAGCGTATTTTTGAGGCTTAAACCAAGCCTAATGGAAATCCGCCACGACGTCTCCTTAAAAAACTACAACACCTTTGGCATTGATGCGAAAGCCCGCCGGTTCGTATCCGTGACCACCGAAGCGGAATTGATCGACGTCCTCAAATCCCATCCAGACGCACCCAAATTTATCATTGGGGGCGGCAGCAACATGTTACTTACCCGCGATCTCGACGAACTGGTCATCCATATCGCGATGAAAGGAAAAGACATCGTGCGGGAAGACGACGATACGGTCGACGTGCGCTGCATGGGCGGCGAAGCCTGGCATGACTTCGTGATGTGGGCCATCTCCCACGACTTCGGAGGCATCGAGAACATGTCGTTGATTCCCGGAAATGTCGGCACCTCGCCCGTACAGAACATTGGCGCATACGGCGTAGAGATCAAAGACACCTTCGTTTCCTGTGACGCTGTGGCCATCGCCACCGGCGAACGCCGCCACTTTTCACTCGAAGAATGCCGGTTTGGCTATCGCGAAAGCATCTTTAAAAATGAGGTAAAAGGACAGTATATCATCACTGCGGTCACCTTTCGCCTCACCAAACGGAACCACGTCATCCGCACCGATTATGGCGACATCCAGGCCGAACTCGCGCGCAATGGCGTCACCACACCTACCATCCGCGACGTGAGCAATGCCGTCATCACCATCCGCCAAAGCAAACTGCCCGATCCGAAAGAACTGGGTAATAGCGGCAGCTTTTTCAAGAATCCGGTCATCCCGATGGCGCAATTTGAAGCGCTGAAGGAGCGTTTCCCGGATATCCGTCACTTCCCTGTATCCGATACCGAAGTGAAAGTGCCGGCCGGATGGCTGATCGAACAGGCCGGAATGAAGGGGTTCCGCGATGGGGACGCCGGCGTACACAAAAACCAGGCGTTGGTGCTGGTGAACTACGGAACGGCCTCCGGCCAAGACATCATCGCCCTTTCCAAAAAAGTGCAACAGGCCGTGACCGACAAATTCGGTATTGCCATTGAAGCGGAAGTAAACCTCGTATAATGTACATCCCCGATCACTATAAAAACGAAGACGAGGCCGACATCCGGCGCTTCCTGGCCGAAAACGGCTTCGGCATTCTCGTAGGGACGGTCAACGGAGAACCGTGGGCCACGCACATCCCGATGGTGATCGAAACCGATGCGGACGGACGGACCTTCCTGCACGGACATCTATCCAAAGAAAATCCGCATTGGCAGACGTTTTCGGGCGATACTGAAACACTCGCGATCTTTATGGGGCCACATGCCTACGTATCGTCCTCCTGGTACGACCATGAAAACGTTCCCACCTGGAATTACGTTGCGGTGCACGTCTATGGTCGGATCCGGATTTTGTCGGAAGAAGAAACCCTCGCCTCCCTGACGCGACTGGTCGACAAATACGAGAAAGGAAACGAACACCCCGTTCGCGTATCTGAATTGTCGGAGAAAACCCTTCGGCAGGCGCGGGGCATTGTAGGATTTCAACTCGACATCACGCGTATCGAAGCCAAACGGAAGATGTCGCAAAACCGCGATGCCGCCAATTATGAAGCGGTCATCCAACACCTCGACGCGTCGGGCGACCCGCAGCAACAGGCCGTAGCCGCGGAGATGAAACGCAAAACACCCTTCGAGTAATGGACCTCATCGCAACCGTCCGACAGGAACTGCAGTCCATGTCCGATCCGGTGTGGCAGGAGAAAACGCGCCGTTTTTTTAAGGAATCGGTCGATCCGTATGGCGTTCCGACCGGCGACGTCCGAAAATTGGGGAAGTACTTCTATCCTTTCCTCGCACCATTGCAAAAGGAAGCAGTGTTTACGCTTTGCGAGCAATTATTCGCGTCAGGAAAGCAGGAAGAATGCCTCATTGCCTGTGACTGGTCGTTACGTCCGAAAAAACACTACACCGCCGACGATTTCGCCCGGTTCAGCCGCTGGGTCGACCAGTATGTGACCAACTGGGCCATCTGCGATACGTTCTGTAACCATACCGTTGGAACCCTTGTGACGAAATATCCGGAACTGTTACCCGAACTTGAAAAATGGACTACGGACTCTAACCGCTGGAAACGACGGGCGGCCGCGGTCTCGCTGATCGTCCCGGCTAAAAAAGGGCTTTTCCTCGACACCGTCTTCCGAATCGCCACCGCCCTGTTGGAAGATACCGACGACCTGGTGCAGAAAGGATACGGCTGGATGCTGAAGGAAGCGTCGATACCCCACCAGGAGGCCGTCTTTGACTTCGTACTAGACCACAAAACCGTGATGCCGCGTACCGCCCTCCGGTATGCCATTGAAAAAATGCCGGAACAGCACCGGCGCGAGGCGATGGCGAAGTAAGCCGCCACTACCGTCTCGGTTAGTCGTCGCGCTCTTCTGTATTTTCGTCCGGTTCTTCCGTTTTCTCTTCTTCCTGTTTTTTGTTCCGGAAAGGTCGCAAGGTAATACCCAAGTACACCGCGCGTGACTGCCGGGCGAAACGACTCGTCACGATGAAGTTGGGTGCCGTCATATCGTAGTAACGGCGTTGGGTGTGGAAGATATCCGTACACCGCAGGGAAACGCTCAGTTTCTTGTTGTATAAATCCTGTTTGAAGGACGCATCCACATAATACTGTCCGAAATTCTTGACCAAAGGCGAAAAAGTCGGCGACTGATAATTGCCGGAAATCTGCAGCATCGACTTCTTCCACGGTGTAAAATTGTGGTTCATCTTGCCGTTCAGGCTGAAATTGTCGGTCGAATAAGGTGTGCCTACGTTTGACGCGTCAATCCGTTCATTGTAGTAGTTGAGGCTTGAGTTGATCTTCCACCATTTATACAGTTGAAAATAGGCGTTCACCTCAACTCCGGCGTTCTTGGTGCTGTTGATATTCTGGAAGTTGGTTTCCGTGACCCCGTCTGAACGTAATAAGACAATGCGTTCGATACTGCCGACGGCGTAGCGATAATACAGACTGAAGCTGACGGAACTCTCTTTCCAAGACTTCGTATACGTCACATCGAACGAATTGGTGTACTCCGGAAGGAGGTTCGGATTGCCTTTGTTCAGGAAGAACGGATCGTTGAACTGCTGTAAGGGGTTGATTTCCCGAAAAACCGGACGGTCGATCCGACGGCTGAAACGAGCCGTGACCTTGTGGTTGTTTTTGAATTCCTGCAACAGGTGGAGGCTTGGGAATGCATCCGTATAGTCGAAACTATTCCGGAGGCCGTTGCTGACATCGAAGGAGACGTTGGTATTCTCAACGCGAAGTCCTACTTTATAACTGAAATTCCGAAACTTGTTCCGATAGGTCACATAACCGGCGTTAATCCCGATGTCATACCGGAAATCGTTCGAAATCTGCGGATCGGTGATGTAGATATCAAGCGGTTGGTAATAATTGTCCAAACGATACCCGGCCTCATTGCGTTTGATACGGAACTTCATCCCCATTTCCATCTTCGCCTTTCCCGGAAGCGGCTGGTCGTAGTCAACCTGGGCGACGAAATTCTGCTCGCGGTTCTCCTCTTTGGTGCGTGCGATATCTGGTAAGGTCGGGGCCGGGGTTCCGTCGGTATTATAATAGGTCTGTACGATATCGCCATCGGTACGTTCAGTACCGCGGGCGTAGAACAAATCGGCTGAAAGCTGCTGTTGCGGCCGCTGGAACTTCTTCGTATAATTCAGCGTAACATTGTTGGAGGCGTCGCTGTCGGTCTCCTTGATGTTTCGGTTATAGAGATCGGTCAGGGTAAAGGCCCCGTCGTATTGCCGATACAGGAAGTCATTGTCGTCTTTATCGGCCACTTGCGAATGCAGGAACGAAAAGCCGAGCGTATTCTTTTTGTTAAACGCATACTCGCCCCTAAAGCGGCTGTTCTGCGTCACGGTCTGGCTTAAAAAGTCGCGGTCCTGGTTCACGTAGCGGGTCGAACCGCCCTGATTGGTCTCGCGGTCTTTTGATTCCCAACTGCGCATGTGCGATTGTTTCACGTCGTATGAGGCAAACAAACTCAGTTTCTTGTAATTGAAACTGACGTTCGACGAGGCATTGTACCGGTCATAGCTGCCGCCGCTGACCATGATCATGGCGTTGACGCCCGGCCTGTTCTGGCTTTTCAGGATGATATTGATGATGCCGCTGCTACCATCGGAATCGTATTTGGCCGACGGATCGTTCATCACTTCTATACTTTCGATCATACTGGCCGGAATGTAATCCAACACCTGAGAGCGGCTGATTCCCAGAATACCGCACGGTTTTCCATTGATATACATTTTCACTTTGCCGCCACGCAGCGTGACCGAACCGTTGGCGTTGACAAAAACAGAAGGGATGTTTTGAAGGATATCACCCGCCGTGCCATTGGCCCCCACCGCGTCTGTGTCGATGCGGTATACGCGTTTGTCGACGTCGATGCGCATCCGATAATTGCCTTCGATACGCACCTCGTCCAAATCGATGGACGCTTCCTTCATCTTGATGACACCCAGGTCAACCGAACCTCCTTTCGCATTAGCCACAAGAGGAATAACCCGGCGTTCGAGTCCGATCAGGCTGACCGTCAAAAAACAAGGCTCGGTCAAATTGGCCTTCAGCCGGAAGGTGCCGTCCTCTTTCGTCATCCCGCTGCCAACAGAAACGGAATCTTTTACCGTCGCGATTTTGACAATGGCACTGGCGATCGGGTTGGCGCCCGTGTCGTCTACTACCTTACCTTGCAGCGTGGTTTCGGACGCGCGGGAAGGCGTTGTTTCCTGCGCCCAACTACCGGCAAATGTAAAGAAGAAAGCCAACAAAAGAAACGAATGCAAACCCGTTGGACAAGAGCGTTTTGCCAAGTATTCAATAAGACGAAGTACCACGTATTTTTTTTTGCCGAATTTAAACAAAATTGTAATATTGTCACGGAATTATGAATTTTAATAAATAAATATCTCGATTAACATAATTTTATTGAGATATAGTTCAGTTTGCGATTGTCAATTACGGAATTAACAAGAATATGAAGATATCCCTCCTTTTCGGCATGTGCCTGTTTTGTTCGCTTTCGCTGTCGGCCCAGGTATGGGTGAACCGCTACAACGGACAAGGTGACTACAGCGACCGTTTTACCGCCGTGATGACCGACGCATCCGGAAATGTATACTTGGCAGGTTCGGCCATCATGCCGGGCAACAACCAGGACATCGTCCTGATGAAAACCGATCCGAGCGGAAACGTGGTTTGGAAGAACATTTACGACGGACCTTCCTCCGGCGCCGACGCGGCCCTGGCAATGACCATGGACACGTCTGGCAATATCTATGTCACCGGATACGGAAAATTCTCGGCATCTGCTACCGATATCGTTACCATCAAATACGACAGTGCCGGAACGCTTCTTTGGACGGCCAACTACGGATACATAACCGACCAGTACGAACAGGGCAACAGCATTACGGTCGATACAAACGGCAATGTCTATGTGGCAGGCCAGAGCGACCCGGATGCCACCACGAATGCCAGTGATGACTATGTGGTGCTGAAATACAATGCGTCAGGCGTCCAACAATGGGTGCAACGCACAAACGGCACGGGCAACGGCGTCGACCGTCCGTCAAAAATTGCGCTGGATGCGTCAGGAAACCCGGTTGTGACGGGTCGTTCCGACAACCTCGTCAACTACGACTACCTCACCGTAAAATACAATGCGTCGACGGGTAGCCCGATTTGGTCGGTGCGTTTCGACCGAACCCACAACGACTGGGCAACCGACCTCATCATCAATCCGACCAACGGAAACATCTATGTCACGGGACGCAGCAAGAATACCGATTTCGACTACGCTACCGTGTGCTATAATTCGTCAGGGGTACAGCAATGGGCCACCATCTATGACAACGGCATTGGTGACAACCGGGCGACGAATATCGGCATGGACAGCAGCGGAAATGTCTACGTTACCGGGCAAAGTGACGTCGGTACCGCCAGTGTAAACTACGATATCGTGACCCTGAAATACAACAGCAGCGGCGTGCAACAGTGGCTTAAGACGTATAGCGGAACGGCCCTCGATGACGATATTCCCACGGCCTTTTATGTCAGTCCGTCCGGTAATGTCATCATCGCGGGCATGACCGATACCGATGCGGCGGCCAATGTCAGCAATAACTACGTCGTGCAGAAATACAATGGGTCCGGTGTCTTGCAATGGACGCAGACGTATACGAACAGTGCGTCGTCCAACGACATTCCCCGGGGCGTGGTAGAAGATGCCTCCGGTAATGTCATCGTAACCGGCGCCTCGGAAGTGATTCCGCAACGGAACGCCGTAACGGTGAAATACAATGCATCCGGCACCTTGCAATGGACCAATATCGAAAACGAAACCGGCGACAACTCTGACAAGCCCAACGCCATGGCCATCGACGCAAACGGCAATATGTATGTCGCCGGTTATGTAGTCGAATACGGGGCGGACCGAAATTTCGCCCTCCAAAAGATCACTGCCGCCGGGGCTACTGCCTGGGTTCGCACCCTGAACGGCACCGCAGTAGGAAGCTCCGATTCCGCTCTGGGCGTGGCCGTCGACAATGCAGGTAACATTTATGTGGCCGGATACACCCACAACAAAGGAACGTCAAGCGACATCACCGTTGCGAAATACGACACGAACGGCAACCAGTTATGGGTCTCGTATTATGACTATGCCACCGAAACGGATCGCGCCCTGGGCATCGCCCTCGACGGATCCAATAACGTATACGTCACCGGACGAAGTGACAGCAATTCCGGAAACGTCGTATCCAATGACGACATCGTAACCATCAAATACAACACCAACGGTACCCAGTTGTGGGCGGCGCGTTACAATGGCAGCGGCAATACAACCGATACCGGACGGGCCATCCGCGTGACGACAGCAGGCAATGTATATGTGGCCGGACGGACGTCCAACGCGACCAATTTCGATTACATCGTATTGAAATACAACACCAGCGGCGTCCAGCAATGGGTGAACTCCTACGCCGGCGCCGGAAACGATGAAATCTTTTTCATGGAACTCGACGGATCCGAAAACGTCTACGTGACCGGCAACAGCCAAAACAGCAGCCTGACCAGCGTCGATATCGTCACCCAAAAAATCACTTCGGCAGGGGTATCGCAATGGACGGCCCGATACGATGGCCCTGCCACAGGCACCGACCTGACCGATGCAATCAAAATCGACACCGCCGGAAACGTATGGGTAGCAGGCAGCACCGATACCGACACCTCCGATGCGACGCTCAACAGCGACATTTGTCTGATCAAATACGACAGCAGCGGCAACCAAACATGGGCCTCTACCTATGGCAGCGGAACCGGAACCGATGATCAGGCGGTCAGCCTGGCCCTCGACGGAAGCAACAATGCCTATTTGTGTGGAATGATAAACGGGCCGACCAACTACGATTATGCGACGTTTAAATTCACGCCTACCGGAACTGCCAGTGCGCCATTGGTGTATAACGGACCCGGCGATGGAGCCGACATCCCGCAGACGATTCTGTTCCGGAATAATTTCCTTTACGTAACCGGAAGCAGTACCGGAACCGGAACACAGTCCGATTTCGCCACACTTAAGTACGACCCGGCGACGCTGTCGGTCACTACCATCGCCCAGGGCGACGAGCGCGTAAAGGTGTATCCGAACCCGGCTTCCGACCAATTGAACATCGACCTGTCGCAACTGGCAGAGCGCCTTACCGACAACACCTCCATCATCCTTTACGATACCTTCGGCCGAACGGTTTTGGAGACCCGCATAACAGGCGTGTCGACCCAACTCGACGTCAACTCCCTGGCTGCAGGATGCTACATACTGGCCGTGCGGTCGGGAAAAACACCTGTATACACGTCCAAAGTAGTGATTCGTTAGTTCTATCCCTTCATATAAACGCCCTACGCGATGCTATCCAAAATCAAAAAAACCATTATCTGCCGAAATGTTCACGATTTTTCCATCGACAACCGACGTAACCTGTCGTATACGCCCAAAAAAGGGGATGTAGCGATTTTTGAGGTATTGGAAATCGGAAAACACCGGGCTATCCAGTCCGATTCGAAACGCATCATGACCATCATCGAAGGCGATCTGATCATGGCCGCTTTCGGAGAGCGCTATGCCACCGAGCAATTCGAAGGCTATCTGCCTGAAACACCGACCGAAGTACTCGACATTCTGGGAGCAGGCGGTGCCATTGGTGTACTCAAATCCAAGCACGACCATTTCAAACACATTCCCACCACCAGTGTCAGACTCGTCGGCTATGCTGTGGATGCATCCGGAGACATCATCAACACCATCTACCGCGACACTACCGAAATTCCCTTTACCGGCAAGGTACCGAACCAGGCGAAGGTCATTCTCTCGATAGGCTCTTCGATGGACAGCGGAAAAACGACCTCCGCGGCCTATCTGGCCCGTGGACTCAAAACCACCGGACGGAATGTCGCTTTTATCAAACTCACCGGCACGAGCTACACCAAAGACATGGACCTGGTATATGACTGTGGGGCCGACCGGACGGTTGACTTCACCGAAGCCGGCTATCCCTCGACCTACATGTGCAGCAAAGAACAAATGCTGAACCTCTACCAAACCCTTTTACACGCGCTTGAACCGGCTGCACCCGACTATATCGTAATGGAAATCGCGGACGGTTTGTTGCAGCGGGAAACCGAGTTTTTGCTTCGGGAACCCCGGTTCATGCAAACCATTTCCAACGTCATTTTTTCCTGCGGCGACAGCCTGGGCATCTTCTTCGGAATCGAGTTCCTTTCAAAACTGTCTGTGACGCCGACAGCCCTCAGCGGTGTGTTCACCATGAGTCCGCTTCTGGTCAAAGAAGTGCAGGACCGCACCGACATTCCGGTGGTGACTATCGACGAGTTGAAAATGGGAGGCGAAGCCATAGCGCATTTTACCCGGGAATATGCTCACTAAAAAAGCGCTTCTAAAAGCGTTTGCCTGGCGACACCGCGATAAAGTCGCCGCCGCCTTTTTATTTGGCCTGCTCAGTATTTGCACCACCATCCTCATTCCGGTTTTTCTGGGGAAGTACTACCAGATTGCACTGCACCGTCATTCCGCACGTGGTAAAATATTCGACGTGCTGTTCGGACATGTAACGGGACTTACGACCTTCTTCGTGACCTTTGGCGTCCTGATCGCCCTTAAATTTGTGGGCGATTTTTTCAAAAGGTACTACATGGGCATCACCGGGGAATTACTGGCGAAGGACACCCGCGAGCGCCTTTTCGAACGACAACTGAACGCCCAGCTGGAGGCGCATCAAAAAAAAGACACCGGCCTGTACCTCCTTCGGTACAGCGGCGATTTATCCGCCATCCAACAGTACCTGACCAAAGGCATCATTTCGTTTATCAATGATTGCCTCTACCTGTTGCTCGCCGTTGCCCTCCTGGCCATGCTCAATCTTCGCCTGACACTGGTGCTACTGGCCTCCTACCCGGTCATTTTTGGGTCTATCCTGTACCTCAACAAACGGCTGAAGGTACTCACGCGGAAACGGCGGAACCGACGGTCCAACAACCTGTCGTTTGTGTCGTCGCGGCTAAGTGCCGTATTGACGATAAAAGCCTTCAACCGGCAACGCATCGAAGCCGATAAATACATTAAAGGGTCGACCGATCTCTACCAATATGGCGTACGCTACCAACGGCTTTACGCACTGATACAAGCCCTATTACCCTTTATGTTGTATGGCATGCTGGTCGTAGTGCTGGGGCTGGCGTATGAAATGAAACACACCAGTCATCACAAGATACACGGACACGACCTCGTGACCTTCATCATGACCATCGTCAGCATCATCCCCGTGATGAAACGGATACTCGGCGTCAACTTTATCTGGCAGGCCGGCGATATTTCCTTTACGAAACTCCTCCGCGTTTTCAACACCCGACAGGAAAACGAAACCGGAAACAAACAGGCACCGGACAATTCCGGCCACATAACGTTTTCAGGAGTGTCCTTCGCCTTTGAGGGCGAGCAGTACGTATTCCGCGACCTGTCATTTGAACTACCCGCCTCATCCCTGGTGCTGATTACGGGTCCGCACCAATCCGGAAAAAGTACCCTGCTGAAATTGATAAGCGGTTTATATGATCCGACGGCGGGAACGATTTCCATCGGCAAAACCCCTACTGCGGATTGTGATAAATTCCTGCTGCGCAAGCGGGTTACCATCGCCTCCGACGAACTTCCGTTGATTGGCAAAACGGTCTTCGAAGCGATCTCCTACAGCCGGAAACCCGAAAAACGCGCACCGGCCCTGGCGATGTTGAAAGCCCTGGGGTATTGTGCGGAAGACGCTGACGAAGCCGTCCTCAACAATCCGATTAAGGAAAACGGCCGAAATATTTCGTATAGCCAGCGGAAGATATTGCTGTTGGCGCGGGCCTTCCTTACCAACAAAAAAATCATCATGCTCGACGAACCGTTTGAAGGCCTTGATGACGCGATCGTGCACCGGATAACCACCGTCCTTCACCAATACCGAAAAAAACACACCCTTCTGGTTGTCGGGCGTGCACAGGAAGGCGGACTCGACTATGATTTGGAAATCAGCCTCAAAAACAAGGACCATGTGTAGGGATTCCCGGAAAACACGTACCTTGTTTCCGTATTCCGTAACCCGGCAGCGTATGCGCAACCTACTTTTTTTTGTATTGGTCATGGGACTTGCCGCGTGCCGGACCGTACCCAACAAAGCGACCGAATCGGCTCCTAAAATGAACGAACGTTTCTCCATAGCCCTCCATGGCGGCGCAGGCAATATCGCAAAAAGGGGACTCACACCCGAACAGGAAGCGGCCTACCAGGACAAGTTGCGGGAAGCGCTCGACAAAGGCCGGCAACTTTTGTCCGACGGGGCCCAAGCCGTCGATGTGGTGGAAGAAGTGATCAAAATCCTGGAAGACTCACCGCTTTTCAATGCCGGCAAAGGCGCCGTCTTCTCACACGAAGGTCACAATGAAATGGACGCAGCCATCATGGACGGTAAAACGCTCGACGCAGGTGCCTTGGCCAATGTGCGCACGATACGGAATCCTATCAGTGCCGCGAA
Source organism: Flavobacterium sp. HJ-32-4 (assembly GCF_022532105.1). Taxonomy (NCBI): domain Bacteria; kingdom Pseudomonadati; phylum Bacteroidota; class Flavobacteriia; order Flavobacteriales; family Flavobacteriaceae; genus Flavobacterium; species Flavobacterium sp. HJ-32-4. The sequence continues at coordinate 3,253,165 of NZ_CP092832.1, forward strand.
AGCCATCATGCGGAAATCCAAATTTATCTTCCTGTCGGGCACAGGAGCGGAGGCTTTCGCAAAGGAAAACGATATTGAGATCGTCGATACCTCCTACTTTTTCTACCAACCCCGCTGGGACGAGTTCCTGAAAATACGGGACTCCAAAAAAATCAAACTCGACAACGACAGCTCCAGTGGTGCCATCGATTCGTTCAACAGTTCGATCGACAAGTACGGGACCGTGGGCTGTGTGGTGATGGACCGATATGGAAACCTCGCTGCCGGCACCTCAACAGGCGGAATCGTCAACAAACAATACAATCGGATCGGCGATTCGCCGCTCATAGGATCCGGCACCTACGCTAACAACGCCACCTGCGCCGTGTCGTGTACGGGCCACGGTGAAGATTTCATCCGCGCTGTCGCCGCCCACAATGTATCCTCACTCATCGAAAACCGGGGCGTCAAATTGAAGACCGCTGTCTCACGGACCATCGCCAAAATTACCGCTTTGAAGGGCCGGGGCGGCATGATTGCGATAGACAGTAAAGGCCATATCGTAATGGATATGAACACCTCGGGCATGTTCCGGGCGGCCGCCACCGAAAAAGGCATCGAGTGCGTCGCGATTTACAAAGCGACCACTGCTCCCCCTCAGTAGAACGCGTGGAAGTGCCCTATCGGTACGACTGTTTTGGTATAACTGTAACATTTTCCCCTCTTTCCAGTCATACTCACATCAATCAAAATCCATGAGAAAACTACTACTACCCCTTGTTTTTCTGGCGTTATGCGGATGCGATGACGCACTTGAATGCGGACTTATCAACCGTCGTGCTGATATGCAGGACAAACCGGCGCAGGTGCTTGCACGGGATGCCTATGCCACGATCACGTATGAAGCTGAAGTCACCAATGACACGGCCGATGACGAAGACTACGACTACTCGTTTGATATCTATGGCGATGTGCCTCCCGGACTCACCATTACGTATGAACACCGACAAGTCGTGCTTCGCGGCTATCCGCAACGCAGCGGGGTGTATGATTTCAGTATCCACGTGAATGTCGATTACGTAGGCATCGATTTCAGATGCCTTAACGACGATACCGACGAGAATACCTACCGGATTACCGTACAATAATCAATCACGCGTTTTTGGCGGCTGCACCTGCGGGTCAGGATCTTTGGCCGGCCTGACGGCATCAAAATCCGCCGGTTGGGCCGATGTCGTGCGTTGGGTGCTGCCCTTTTGCTGCGACGTCATCTCCGATTCGAAATCCGCACGTGATGCAGAGGGCACAGCTTCTACTTTGTTGGCATCCGAGGCACGTACACCGCGTGGCGCCACCGCAGCAGGTGCAGGTGTCGTCGGCACGGGATCGGGTTTCGGCAGTGTCGGAGTCGGCGGTGCCTGTGGCGGCACATATACCGGTTGGGTGGTTTGGCCAAAGGCCAGCAGGGAGAACCAAAGGAAAGCGGCTACCAGAATCGTTTTCATCTTTTTTTTGCTGGCAAGGTAGCCACCGACACCCGGCAGGATGTTACGTTTTGCACCGAAAGCGTTGTAATCTTTCGACAAGGGTGAAATTAGCGGAACGCAATTTTTCGATTCTGTCATAACTACGTACCTTTGCGCCACCAAAAAATGCAAGGGTTTTATGCTGGACATCGTTTTCTGGATTTTCGTCGCCGTCACCTTCCTGCAGTTCCTGTACTATGTGGTGATATTTGGGAAATTCGCCTATTACAAAGCGAAAAAGCAAACCCCGAAGCGCATTCCCGTTTCCGTCATCGTGTGTGCCAAGAACGAAGAGGAAAACGTCCGGCGCTTCATCCCGCTATTGGCCGAGCAGGAATACCCCGATTTTGAAATCGTACTCATCGACGACGCGTCATCCGATGAAACGTTGGAGGTTTTTGAAGAATTCGAACGCCAGTACCGCAACATCCGGTTGGTAAAAGTGGCCAACAACGAAGCCTTCTGGGGTAACAAGAAGTTCGCCCTTACACTGGGCATCAAAGCCGCCTCGAAAGACTATCTGTTGTTTACCGACGCCGATTGCTATCCTTCCTCCAAAAACTGGATCACCGAAATGACCTCGCATTTCTCAGCGCAGAAAACCATCGTGTTGGGCTATGGCGCGTATGAAAAGATCCCGAATTCATTTCTCAATAAACTCATCCGTTACGAGACGCTTTTGACGGCCGTCCAGTACTTCTCCTATGCCAAAGCAGGCAACCCCTATATGGGCGTTGGCCGTAACATGGCGTATAAAAAAGAGGAATTCTTCAAAGTAGACGGCTTCCGCGACCACCTGAAAATCCGTTCGGGTGACGACGACCTCTTCATCAACCAGGTAGCCAACAAAAAGAACACGACGATTTGTTATACGACGGAAAGTATCACGTACTCAAAACCCAAAACATCCTTCAAGGAGTGGTTCACGCAGAAGCGCCGCCACGTGGCCACCGCCGGTCATTATAAGATGAAAGACCGGGTGCTGCTCGGCCTTTTCTTCGTCTCGCAATTTATGTTCGTCATCCTCGCCACGTTGTTGCTGGCCTTCCTCTTCAACTGGATCGCCGTGGTGTCGATTATCGGCTTCCGCTACCTCTTCGTGTGGCTCACTATGGGATTCGCGGCGGGCAAACTAAAAGAAAAAGACACGGTATATTGGTTTCCCTTCATTGAATGGGCCCTCATTTTCACACAATTGAATATCTTTATCTCCAACACCTTCTCAAAACCGGTGCATTGGAAATAAGACCCTACATCGAGAAAGCCAAAAAAGGCGACCAGGTAGCCTTCACCTTCCTGCTCGACCATTACTGGAACGAGGTCTACGGCTTCATGCTGCGCCGCACCGAAAACGAAACCGATGCCGAAGATATCACCATCGATACCTTCTCGAAGGCTTTCGATAAAATCGCGTCTTATAATCCCGAATACCAGTTCAATACGTGGTTGATTGCCATCGCGAAGAACGTCCATATTGACATGCTGCGGAAGAAACGCACGTCGCTTTTTATTGAAATTACCGACGAAGAGGACGAACAGGCGTACAATGTAGCCGACACCGCACCCACGGCAGAAGACGAACTGATTACCGAACAGAACCTTTCGCGCCTGCTGCAATTCATCAAAGAACTCAAGCCCCATTACCAGGAAGTCATCCAACTGCGCTACTTCCAGGAGCTGAGCTACCAGGAAATTGCAGACAAAATCGGCGAACCCCTCAGCAACGTAAAGATCAAACTACTGCGCGCCAAAAAGCTGTTGGCCGAGATCATCGAGAAGCGGCGGTAATCGAATTTTATCGATAAAACGACATCGTTACAACCTTTTGGAAAGACACGGGCATCCTGACAGAAAAGGGACCCTCCGTTCCGTATGTCCAACCAAAAAAAATAACCATATGTCACAACCAAGCATCTTCGACCGGGGTTGGCTGAATGTCGTCTTTGAAGGACGCAACAAAAGCTACGGCGCTTACCAACTCCGCCGCCAAAGCGGCAAAACCACCCTCCTGGCCTTTTCTGCCGCCTTATTGCTGTCCGCCTCGTTTGCAGGTATCCCGGCACTCGCCTCCAAAATCTGGAATGATACGCCTATCGAACTCCCTCCTACACCGCTCGACAAACCACACGTGGTGGTCTTCCGCCCCATCGACTATAAACGCCTGAAGTTCGAGGAAAAACGCGAGTCGGGCAAAAAGCTGGTCGCCGAAACCAAACCCGAGCGACGATTCACCAAAATGACGCCGAGCCACGAGCCCGATCCGGCGGACCCGCCGACCGTAGAAGAACTACGAAACGCGACAATCGGCAGCGAAACGACCACCGGCAATCCGAGCGGTGGCGACAACGCACCGGCAGGTGGGGGTGGCACGGGTACTACAGACGGTCCGCCTGCGATCGACATACCGGTTGAAAACACGCCTATGCTGACCGGTGCCCTTGAGCGCAGCCCCGAGTTCCCGGGTGGCATCCAGAAATTTTATGAATATGTGAGTAAGAATTTCCGCGTACCTGAAGAAAACACCGGTCGCGTGCAGGTCATCGTCTCCTTCGTGGTAGAAAAAGACGGCGCGCTGACAGATGTAAAGGTGTTGCGGAATCCGGGCTACGGACTCGATAAAGAAGCGATTCGCGTGCTCCGCGGACTCAAGACCAAATGGAGTCCCGGCATCTACAAAGGCCAGAAAGTACGCACCCTCTATACCCTGCCAATTGTCGTAACACCGGCGGGATAAAGGTTGGTTAAACCGAAGAAGCAGGAGATCCTCCTGCTTTTTTTATGCGGGTTTGTAATTAGCGAATGAGACAATTAGCGAATTAGCGAATGGGAGGGTGGCTAATTAGAAAATTATACAATTAGATAATTAGATAATGGAGAAGCGGAAATAGCGAGTGAGCCAATTAGCGAAACAGAAAATGGGGAAGAAGTTCACCGGAAGCTAGGGTGCGTGCTGATTGGCAAACCAAGGTTGTAGATTTCGATGCCCGAGGCCTCTCGTTGAGAAGGTAGTGAAAATGAATTACAACTCTTTTCGACCGGTTACGAAGAGTGTTCATGAATTTTCCCCGTTTCCCAATCGTTTATGTTTCCGCGTTTACCACTTCCGTATAAACATGTTTTCAGATGGAATTTCCCAAACTGGATGCATCTTTGGTCGTGGTGATTTTCCCGACCATTCGAAAATGAGCTGAATAGCAACTAGCTATCCCCCATTCACTAATCCTCCGATTATATCATTTTCTAATTTTCTAATTATCAAATTAGCCATTCGCTAATTACCTAATTCGCTATTTTTACCCCATGACCAACCGCCAAAAACTCCGCCTTCTCTTCAGCCTCCCCGTCGTCGTGGCCGCACTCGGCTACTTCGTCGATATCTACGACCTCTTGTTATTCGGCATCGTACGCGTACCCAGCCTGCAGGATCTCGGTATGGACGTCGACAAAGCCGGCACCCTCATCCTCAATTTCCAGATGACCGGATTGCTGCTGGGCGGCATCCTCTGGGGCGTACTCGGCGACCGCAAAGGACGCCTGTCCGTGCTTTTCGGATCCATTCTCGTCTACTCGGTGGCGAACGTCGCCTGCGGCTTCCTCCCCCAAATCCCCATCGCCGATAAAGTGATGGTATACGCCGTGTTGCGGTTCATCGCCGGACTCGGCCTCGCCGGTGAACTCGGGGCCGGCATCACCCTTGTATCCGAAAGCCTGCCAACAGAACTGCGCGCCATCGGCACTTCGCTCGTCGCCGGATTCGGACTCCTCGGCGCTGTCGTAGCCCAGCTCACCGTTGAACTCGCCGGAAGCTGGACCACTGCCTACTTCATCGGAGGTGGCCTCGGCCTCGCCCTCCTGTTGCTGCGCGTCGGTGTACTCGAAAGCGGGCTGTTCAAACAACTTGCTCACGAAAACACCGTATCACGCGGCAACTTCTTCGCCTTTTTTACCCATCGCGACCGCTTCCTGCGCTACCTGCGGTGCATCGCCATCGGCCTGCCTACCTGGTTCTGCGTCGGCATCCTCGCCATGATGGCCAACCAATTCGGTCCCGTGTTCGGCATCAGCGACATCGCGCCGGGCAAAGCCATTATGTGGACGTACGTCGGCATCTCAGCCGGTGATTTCGCCAGCGGCTTCATCTCACATGCCCTCCGCTCACGCAAGAAAGCCATACTATATATGATTCTCGCCACCGCTGTCGGCGTAGTGTTGTTATTATCCGGAGTAGCGAAAACCGCCAATGCGTATTATGGCTTCTACGTGTGGCTCGGACTCACCACCGGCTACTGGGCCATGTTCGTGACCGTCGCCGCCGAACAGTTCGGCACCAACATCCGCAATACGGCGACGACCACCGTACCCAACATGGTCCGCGGACTCGTACCCGTCATGCTCATGGGGTTCGATTTCTTCAAACCCGGATACGGCGTCATCACCGCAGCCGCCCTCGTCGGCGTGATCGTATTCGCCCTTGGCATCGTATCGGTCACCACCATCCCCGAAACCCACGGCCGCGATTTGGATTTTACGGAATGACGGAGCAAAAGCGGACATGATGTAATACAAACTGGAAGCCGATCTGACTTCAAAATCTAACTCTTCCCCCAACAACTCATCGAAGTACGACTTTATTCGGAAAATACGGCTTACTTCCTGTGGCTTGTGCCTGTTTTGTAAATGGGCATCATTTCTAGCTTTGTAAGAACGTGCTACCGGCCCCAGACGGCATCAGGCGACACATTTGGCGGCCCGGTTCCGCTCCACCCTCCACATCCTTTTCCAAAAACACCCCAACACCCCCACCCTTTCCTCTCCACGCACCGAAACCATCCGGTGGCGGCCACCAAGGCTATTTGAAAAAAGAAAAAGGCAGGGTGGCGGCCACCATTCGTTCCCGGCGATCCGAAACCATCCGGTGGCGGCAACCACCGCCTTTCGGCCTGTTTTTAGGGCAGGAACCGCACCACCACGGCCTTACGGCAAAAAAAATAGGCCTGGTGGCGAGAAAGAGGCTGTTTTATTTACGAATCCTTCAATATTATAGCAAATCCCAGCCGCATACATCCCAAGTATGGCTCAATGTTTCCCGATCTAAGTACCACGCTCCCTTTACGCAAAACACAGCACAAAACACATTGAAGTTATAACAAAATGTGTTAGGCCCACGCCACCCCTCACACCCCGTTTTCACATTCGCTAATTGGCTAATTTCCCAATTATCTCCGGTTTTAAAAAAATGTGCGAACTTCCCGTCTCCCCAACTCCTACCTCCCAACTCCCGAACAATCCTCCTACTTTTAACAAAAGATGCGGTTTTCCCACACCGCCATGTCCGCGGGAACCCGTACCTTGGAATTGGGGAAGGGCGGCTGCGTCCCTTAACAAAAACGACGGAACTGACCTTGCGGAAAAACCGTACATTTTGTTAAAAGAAAGGCAGACCCGGATTACGCTTCCAAAGCCGTGAGATGTCCCTGGTTGCTATGCACAAGGCCGCGAAACTTCTCATCTTCCCAACTTTCGGTCTTCCGAACTTCCGAACTTTCTATCTTCCCATCTTCCCAACTTCTCGACTTTCCGACTTCCCAACTAGCCCCTTTTAACAAAAGATGCTGTTTTCCCACACCGCCATGTCCGCGGGAACCCGTACATTGGAATTGGGGAGGGGCGGATGCGTCCCTTAACGAAAACGGCCGAACTGACCTTACGGAAAAACCGTACATTTTGTTAAAGGAAAGGCAGACACGGATTACGCTTCCAAAGCCGTGAGATGTCCCCGGTCGCGCTGCCCAAAGCCGTCAAACTTCACGTCTTCCCGACTTTCGGTCTTCCGAACTTCCGAACTTTCTATCTTCCCATCTTACAACTTCCCGACTTTCTGACTTTCTGACTTCCCGAACTATTCCCTTTTAACAAAAGATACGGTTTTCCCACACCCCCACGTCCGCGGGAACCCGTACCTTGGAATTGGGGAGGGGCGGCTGCGTCCCTTAACGAAACCAGCGGAACTGACCTTGCGGAAAAACCGTACATTTTGTTAAAAGAAAGGCAGACGCGGATTACGGTTCCAAAGCCTTGAGATGTCCCCGGTCGCGCTGCCCAAAGCCGTCAAACTTCACGTCTTCCCAACTTCCGGTCTTCCGAACTTCCGAACTCCCGAACTCCCCATCTCCCAAACTCCCCATCTTCCCAACTTTTCTCACTATCTTTGCATCCGTATGGAAACCATTCTCGATACCCCCAAACTTCCCACCGGTAAACCCAAATGGCTGCGTGTAAAACTGCCGATTGGGCAGAAATATACTGAACTGCGTGGACTCGTAGATAAGTACAAACTCAACACCATCTGCACCTCGGGCAGTTGTCCCAATATGGGCGAATGCTGGGGTGAAGGCACCGCAACCTTCATGATCCTAGGTAACATCTGCACCCGTTCGTGCGGATTCTGCGGTGTCAAGACCGGTCGCCCCGAAACCGTCGATTGGGACGAGCCTGAAAAGGTCGCCCGCTCGATCAAGATCATGAACATCAAGCATGCCGTGATCACCAGCGTAGACCGCGACGACCTAAAAGATATGGGCTCGATTATCTGGTACGAAACCGTACGCGCCATCCGCCGGATGAACCCCAATACCACCCTCGAAACCCTTATCCCCGATTTCCAGGGTAACGAACGCATGATCGACCGCATCATAGCCGCCGATCCGGAAGTCGTTTCCCACAACATGGAAACGGTCCGCCGCCTGACGCGTGAAGTCCGTATACAAGCGAAATACGACCGTAGCCTCGGCGTATTGAAATACCTCAAGGAAAAAGGCATCCGTCGCACCAAATCGGGCATCATGCTCGGACTAGGTGAAACCGAGGAAGAAGTCATCCAGACCATGCGTGACCTCCGCGACGCAAATGTCGACATCGTCACCATCGGCCAATACCTACAACCGAGCAAGAAACACCTGCCCGTTAAAGAGTTCATCACGCCCGAACAATTCGCCAAATACGAAACCCTCGGAAAAGAAATGGGCTTCCGCCATGTTGAGAGCGGCGCGTTGGTGCGGAGTTCCTATCATGCGGAAAAACACATTTTATAGTGTTGGGTTTTGGGTTTTAGGTTTTGGGTTATTATGAACTCGTAAATGATTTTCGAGTAGATGGAACACTTTTTCCCCTTTTCGATGTAGACCCGATGAAGATTCATCAATTTTGAGCCAACGCCACACCCAAAACCCAGAACCCAAAACCCAAAACCTTCACATGATCAAAATCGCCATCAACGGTTTCGGACGCATCGGCCGCACGCTCTTCCGCCTCTTGCTTGACCATCCGTCGATTGAAGTAGTCGCCATCAACGACCTCGCCGACGCCCGGACCATGGCGCATCTCCTGAAATACGACAGCATCCATGGCATATTGCCAGTTGACTGCAGCGCCGAAGAACACGCATTGGTCGTCAACGGCAAACGTATTCCGTTCTTCAGCGAAAAAAATATCGCCGACCTCAACTGGGGCGCGCTTTCCGTAGACATTGTGGTGGAATCGACCGGAAAATACAAGACCTACGACGAGTTGCACGCACACATCCGTTCAGGAGCCCGGAAAGTGCTCTTGTCGGCACCCTCCGAAACCGACCGCATCAAAACCGTCGTATTGGGGGTGAACGAACACATACTCGAGGGCACGGAGGAAATTGTATCGAATGCATCGTGCACGACCAATAACGCCGCCCCGATGATCAAAGTCATCGATACCTTATGTGGCATCGAGCAGGCCTACATCACGACGGTGCACTCTTACACCACCGACCAGAGCCTGCACGACCAACCCCACCGCGACCTGCGACGGGCGCGGGCGGCCTCCCAATCCATTGTACCTACCACCACCGGCGCGGCCAAAGCCCTAACCCGCATCTTTCCCAAACTCGAAGGCAAGATTGGCGGCGGTGGCATACGCGTTCCGGTGCCCGATGGTTCCCTCACCGATATCACCTGCTACGTCCGTACGGCGGTTTCGATCGACGAACTCAACGCCGCCTTTCGCGCAGCCTGTGAAGGGGAACTGCAGGGCATCATGGCCTATACAGAAGACCCTATCGTGTCGGTCGACATTCTGGGCAATCACCACTCGTGCCTGTTCGACAGCCAGTTGACATCCGTAATCGATAAAATGGTGAAGGTAGTGGGTTGGTACGACAATGAGGTCGGCTATTCCGCCCGCCTTATTGACCTCATCCTGTATTTTAAGCAACAAGGTCTTACGACCCGATAGCTCCGTCAACGAACGCGTGCACCAGGCGTTCGAACTTTTCCCGTTTCTTCAGGAAGGCTGTTCGCATCGGCACATACCACAGCGGCAGGCCCTCAAGCTGACCGGACAGGCGCATATAGTCTTTCTCCGTCGTCACAACGATACGCCCCGCCGCGCTTTCCCGAATACGTTCCAGATCGGCAGCGGAAAAGTCGTGATGGTCAGGGAAGCGAAGCGTACGATCCGATGCCTGTGACAGGAAATCAAAGAAAGGTTGTGGTTTCGCAATACCCGCCACGAGTACTTTCGGTGCCTGTCTGATCTCGGCAACCGGTTGCAAGCCCTCCTCTGATACCGCATCGTCATCGTATTCGATATGGGTAAAAAACACCGACTGCTGCTCGTCAAGGCGCAGTTTACGCCGGATGTGTTCGCGTTGTTCGGCAGTCAGGTCGGGCGGACATTTGGTGACTACAACTATATTCGCCCGTCGTGCACCACGGCGTCCTTCGCGAAGGTGACCCGTTGGCAGCAGGAAGTCGTCGGTATACAGTTCGGCATAGGTCGTCAACAGGATAGCGAACCCCGGTTTCACCCGTCGGTGCTGGTAGGCATCGTCAAGCAGGATGACATCCGGTTTGCGATCCAGTGCCAGCAATCGCCGGATGCCCGCCACCCGATCCGCATCCACCGCTACCGTTACATCCGGAAACTTTCTGTGGTATTGGAAAGGCTCGTCCCCCAAAGCTGCGACCGTCGTTGTATCATCCGCCAGTACAAATCCTTTTGATTTCCGGCGGTAGCCCCGACTGAGGATGGCCACTTTGTAATGCGCCGAGAGCAGGCGCACGAGGTACTCCACCATCGGGGTTTTGCCCGTCCCGCCGACACTCAGGTTACCCACGACAATCACCGGCGTGTCAAACGCATACGACCGGAAAATACCCGAATCATATAACTGGTTGCGAACCGCCGTCACGAGTCCGTATAGCAACGAAAACGGAAAAAGGATTATTCGAAGCAACGCCATGCGGCAAAGATACTTTTTTATCTTTGGACCGTATCGTCTAACCTTTAGCCATGAAAACCGAAACCTTCTGGATGATTGTGCTGCGTATTGTCGGCCTGATGTTGTTGTCATCCGCTTTTTACGTGATTCCGCAAGCCCTACTCACCCTGCGTCAATTTAACGACTCCTCATCCCCTGACCGATGGGAGGCTGCTCTCTACCTTCTTGCAGGCATCACCGTGTATCTTGTAATCACCTATTTCTTTCTCTTCCGACCCGATCGCCTGGTTCGTGGGCTGCGCCTGTGTAACAGAATGGAGGCCGAAATCGGGCTTTCCATCACACCGAGTACGTTTCTTTCCGTTTCGGTGGCCGTGACAGGTGGCTTGATGTTCGCACGGGGGCTCCCGGGTCTGGTTTCCGAGCTCATACGGTTCTTCCAGGTACATGACCTATTACGTGACTACCCGTCACTGCACACTATGGTAGCGACAGCCGTTCAGGTCTTGGTCGGATTCCTCCTGCTATCCAGATGCCATACCGTCGCACACTACATACTTTCCAAAGCAAATCCCTCCTCATGACTCTAAAAGATTGCCTCGCCGTACTTGAAGAAATGGCGCCCCTCGCCTATGCCGAAGATTTCGACAACGTCGGTTTGCTGGTCGGCGATGCTGCAGCAGACGTCACCGGCATCCTGGTATGCCACGACGCACTGGAAGACGTCATCGACGAAGCAGTGGCGAAAAAGTGTAACCTGGTGGTTTGTTTCCATCCCATCCTGTTTTCCGGATTGAAAAAAATCACCGGTAAAAACTATGTGGAGCGGGCCGTGATCAAAGCCATCCGGCACAATATCGCCATTTACGCCGTCCATACCGCACTCGACAACCATCGAAATGGTGTGAATAAAATCTTCTGTGATGCGTTGGGATTGACCCATACACGCATCCTGGTACCTAAGAAGGACTTCATCCGCAAACTCGTAACCTACACCGTTCCCGAAAATGCCGATGCCGTGCGCCAGGCCCTTTTCGCAGCCGGTGCGGGCAACATCGGCAATTACTCCGAATGCAGCTTCAACTCCGAAGGTATCGGCACGTATCGCGGAAATGAAGAAAGCGATCCGGTGGTAGGGCAAAAAGGTGAATGGACGCAAACGGCCGAAACCCGCATCGAAGTCACTTTTGAAAAACATCTCGAATCTCGCATCCTAAAGGCCCTTTTCCAAAGCCACGTATACGAAGAAGTTGCCTACGAAATCTATGATACCCGCAATGCCCACCAAAACATCGGTTTAGGCATGGTGGGCGAACTGGAGACGCCAATGCCTGAAGCTGAATTCCTGAAGTTTGTAAAAGACAAAATGGGAGCGGGCGGTATCCGGCATTCTGACTTCCTGGGGCGCGAGGTACGTACCGTCGCCGTATTGGGTGGTTCCGGCAGTTTTGCCATCGGTGATGCCATTCGCGCAGGCGCCGATGTGTTCCTGACCGCCGACCTGAAGTACCACCAATTCTACGAAGCGGAAGGAAAAATAGTGTTGGCAGACATCGGACACTTTGAAAGCGAGCGCTATACAAAAAATTATATTGTTGACTATCTTACCGAAAAAATGCCTACTTTTGCAATCATTTTATCAGAAGTAAACACTAATCCGGTTAAGTACGTATAAATCTATGGCGACGACAAAAGAACTGAGCGTTGAAGACAAACTGAGGGCTATTTATGATCTGCAATTGATCGACTCACGAATCGACGACATCCGTAATGTGCGTGGCGAGCTTCCGCTGGAGGTACAGGACCTCGAAGACGAAGTGGCCGGCCTTAGGTCGCGTGCCGAGAAACTGAAAGCCGATCTTGACGTTATTGACGACCAGATCAAAGCCCGCAAAAATGCCATCGAGGAGCACCGCGAGGCCATAAAGAAATACGCCAAGCAACAGGAAACGGTTCGCAACAACCGCGAATTCAACTCGCTTGCGAAAGAAATCGAATTCCAGGAACTGGAAATCCAATTGGCTGAGAAGCAGATCCGCGAAATGAAATCGTCGATCGAATACAAAAGACAACTGGTCGACCAGTCAGAGGAAAAACTCAACGAGAAGCAACAGCACCTCGAGCACAAAAAAGCGGAACTCGATGCCATCATGGCCGAAACCGCAAAAGAAGAGGATTTCCTGGTAGCGAAATCAGCCGAGTTCGAAGCGCTGATCGAGCCACGCCTTTTGGCTGCTTACAAGCGCATCCGGGGCAGTGTCCGCAACGGACTCGCCGTCGTATCCATCGAGCGCGGCGCCTCTGCCGGTTCGTTCTTTACGATTCCTCCACAAACACAGGTAGAAATCGCAGCGCGCAAGAAAATCATCACCGACGAACATTCAGGTCGTATTCTGGTCGATGCCACGCTCGCCCGCGAAGAGAAGGAAAAGATGGAAGAAATTTTCGCCAGCGTTTCCTAAACGATAGCAAGCCCCGAAACGGGGCTTTTTTTATGGAAAGTACGAAACAACGTCTGCTGGCCCGCAGCCTCGGGACCTGCATCAACATCCTCGCCTATATCGCGCCACGACAGGCGGCCGGTTTGGCCCACCGGTTCTTTAGTCGTCCGCGATACGGGCGGTTGGAAGCCCATGCCCTTCCCGACCCACTGAATCAGGCACGAAAGTCGGTCTATCCTTCTGCACTCGGAAACATCGTTTGTTATGAATGGGGCAGCGGTCCAAAGATACTGTTGCTGCATGGCTGGGAAAGCCATTCAGGCCGCTGGGAACGACTCCTACCCTTTCTCGATGGTTTCCATGTGATGGCCATCGACGCCCCCGGGCACGGACAAGACAGCGGGATCGAATTCAACGCCCCAAGATATGCCGCCTTTGCCGATGCGGTTTCTGCCACCTTCCAACCCGATTTCATCATCGGGCATTCGATGGGTGGTATTTCACTACTGTATCTGCTTCACCGATACCCGATGCCGCAACTGCGTAAAGCGGTTGTGATGGGTGCACCCTCCGAAATGACGGCCATCGTAACCAATTTCAACGACCAACTCGGCCTTTCCAAACGGGCGCGACAGGTGTTCGACGTGTATATCGAAGCGCGTTATGGCTTTCTTCCCTCCGCTTTTTCAGGTGCCGCTTTCGCGAAAACCATCACTGTCGAAACCTTAGTGGTGCACGCTACCGACGATGACATCGTGCCGGTTGCCGAAGGAGAACGCATCGCCGCAGCCTTACCCAACGGGCACTTCCTCTCCGTTACCGGGTCGGGCCATCGCCTGCACGACGATGCGCTGTATGCCGACATCCGCTCGTTTCTGCGCGCATAGAACAGAGTTGCGTACCTTTGTAGTATGGAGGAACAAAAACGCATCAACAAGTTTATTGCGGAAACTGGCTTTTGCTCGCGCCGTGAAGCCGACAAACTCGTGGCGGACGGCAAGGTGACCATTAACGGCGCGTTGGCTGAGATGGGCTCGAAAGTTACCCCTTCGGATGAAGTACGTGTCAACGGAAAACTCCTCGCCGAACGCACCGACAAACCCGTGTACCTGGCCTTCTACAAACCCGTCGGTATTGAATGTACGACCAACCAGACGGTGCGGCACAATATCATCGATTACCTCAATTATCCCGAACGGATCTTTCCCATCGGGCGACTCGACAAAGCCAGCGAGGGACTCATCTTCCTCACCAATGACGGCGATATCGTCAACAAAATCCTGCGGGCCCATTACCACCATGAAAAGGAGTATGTCGTAACGGTGGATAAGCCCATCACCGACCGTTTCATCCAGCGGATGGGGAACGGCGTACCGATACTCGGCACCGTAACCCGCAAGTGCAAAGTGACGCAGATCGACCGTTTTACGTTCACCATCATCCTGACACAAGGCCTCAACCGCCAGATCCGCCGGATGTGCGAATACCTTGGATATGAGGTGCAGACCCTGAAACGCATCCGGATCATGAACATTTCGCTTGACGTCCCGAAAGGCCGCTACAGGGAATTGACACCGGCGGAAATTGACCAACTCATCGAACAAACCGGCCGCGAACGGGAAAACCTACAGGAGCGCCTGCTACCAAAAGCTGACCACGCATCATCCCGACCTACAGAGAGAAAGCGATGGAAATAAAGCGCTTCTTCCTTCTCTGGATCGTGCTCCCGATCGGCCTGTATGCGCAGGGCGGACAGCACTTTCTTGACAAAGGGATAGCGGCGTATGAAAAAGACCGTTACCAAGAGGCGGCAGGTCTTTTTGAAAAAGCGGTGTCTGAAGCCAAACGGGAACACAACGTTCCGGTTCAGATGACGTCGTTCAACAATCTGGGCAATTGCTATTCGCAGCTCGGCCAATCAGAGAAAGCCCTCGCCTATTACCTAAAAGCGCAGAAAATGGCGGTCACCGCACGCGATCCGCGGTATGAGGCCAAAATCCTGATGAATATCGGGGCGTTGTATTCGGAGCAAAAGGACCTCAGCCAGGCCTTATCGCACTTCGAAAAGTCGATCGCGGTAGCCGAAAAAACCGGCGATACGAAACTCACGGCCGATTGCCTGAACAATATGGGCATTGTGTATGAACAGCGGCAGGACTTCGATCATGCGCTCAAGGTATACGACCGGGCGCTTCGTTTGTATACGACCACCCAAGACGACGGCCGGATCTCGATGGCCCATAACAACCTCGCCATCGTGCAGAAAGCCCGCGGACGTTATGACGAGGCGGCGGCGCACTACCGGATGGCTTTGGCTATTGCCGAAAAGAACGACGACCGCTATATGATGGCCGCGACCTATAACAACATGGGCAACCTTGAAATCGTAGCCGGTCGCCCGAAAACAGGACTCAACTACTGCCTGCGTGCCTGGAAAGAAGCCCAGACGCTGGGTGCCCGGGAGATTGAAGTGGAGGCACTCGACGGCATCGCCACCGCGTATGAAAAAATGGGAAGGCTAACAGAATCGCTTGACTTCCGGAAACGGTACGAAGCCGCCAAAAATGACTTTGTCAATACCGAGCGCTCCCAGCAATTAACCGAGATGTCGGTGAAGTACGAAAGTGAGAAAAAGGCGGCCGACATCCGCATCCTGCAACAAAAACGGCAATTGGATGCCCTTGCGCTGCACGACCGCGACCTCCGTATTGAAAACCAGCGCCGGGTCATTGTGTTCGTCTTCATCGGTATGGCGCTGCTCGCCCTGTCCCTAGTTTCTATTTTATACGTGCAACGCATCCGGCGGAAACTACTGCGTGAGAAAACGATACGCGAAACCGAAGAAGCCGAGCGCGCCCGTATGGCGAAAGACATACACGACGACCTGGGATCTGGTTTGGCCAAGATCAACTTCCTGAGTGAAGTCATCGTGCGCGAAACGGCAGGAAAGGAAAACGTCAGGAACAGTGCCGAGTCGGTTCGGGAAACCGCCATCCGACTTGTGGAAAACATGCGCGACCTTATTTGGGCGTTGAATCCGGATAATGCGACGTTTGATCACCTGCTGTCACGCATACGTGAATACGCTACCGACTACCTCGAAACCTTCGATATCGCCGTAAGGTATGACTTTGATCAGGTTCCCACAGGACTCACGCTTAAAAGAGAAAGCTACCACCACGTTTTGATGGTGGTGAAGGAAGCGCTGAACAACCTGGCCCGGCATTCGGGTGCGACGGACGCCTTCCTTACGGTTACGGTCACCGAGGGTGAAATCGTGCTTGCCATCCGCGACAATGGAAAAGGCCTCGACCCGGAAACCGTCCGAAAAGGCAACGGACTTGCCAACATGCGCAAGCGGATCGAGGGCATCGGTGGGCGAATGGAAATCGACGGATCAAACGGAACACAGCTTTCCTTTTTCATCCCGCTGCGTTGACATATACCCAAAAAGTGGTAGTGCGCGAATAGCTGTATTTCATACATTTACCGTATGGATATCAAAGTCGCCATCATCGAAGACGAACAACAGATTCGGGAAAGCCTCGCCGTTTTGATCAACGGCAGCCTCGGATTCTCCTGCACCGACGTATACGCTACGGCGGAAGAAGCGCTGATCGGGCTGCCCGGATCGGGCGTTGACGTGGTCTTGACCGACATCCATCTTCCGGGAAAAAGCGGCATAGAATGCGTGGCCGAACTGAAACCAAAATGCCCGTCGATGCAGTTCATGATGTGCACAGCCTTCGAAGACACCGAATCGGTGTTTAGTGCCCTGAAAGCCGGTGCTACCGGATACCTTACCAAAACCACCCAACCCGCGCGCGTGCTTGAGGCGATTATCGAAGTCTATCAGGGTGGATCGCCCATGAGCAGCCATATTGCCCGGAAAGTCGTTGCGTCATTTTCGCCTATGCTGACACCGACCGAAAACGGGTTGTCGGTGCGTGAGCGCGAGATACTCGATCACCTATCACGTGGACTCCGTTATAAAGAGATTGCGGGCTTGCTTTTCATTAGTGTAGAAACTGTCCGGACCCACATCCGGAATATCTACGAAAAGTTGCAGGTACGCTCGCGCACCGAGGCCCTTAACAAACTCTACGGCCGCTGATAATTACTACTTTTTTGCGATTGACGCGACCCCCAGGCGCCGATACCTTTGTCTTCGTTAACCTTTAATCAAAACAAAATGAAGACATTACTAAAACAAAAAGTCACCTACGTCGCATTGACGCTCGTGGGAATCCTATCACTGAATTCATGTTCAAACAGCGACGACGACGGTGAGGCGTATGTGTGCGAAACCTGCGTAACGACACCCGATGCGTTGGCAGTAAACGATGCGAAAGCCACCGGCGTGTACAAAGGAATCGTAGTAGGTTCAAGCGGTACGGTGCGCTTCGACATCCAGAATGGAAGCAATACCATCACGGCGGTGCTTACTATCGATGGTACGGTGGTCAACCTGACCGCGCAGGCGATGCCAACAGATGGCGAACCGTATGTATCCGCCTTTACCGGCACGCTTAATGGCAGTCCGGTCAGCGTCACCTTCCAGGTGGGGGCACAGGGCGGGGCTCCGACCGTAGTCACCTCTTCTATTCCAGGACACCCGAACGCGGTTTTTGAAGTGTTCAAAGAAACGTCGACTTCTTTGATTGAAGCGTTTGAAGGCACCTATCAGAAACCGGGGGAAACCGGCATCTTCAATATCATCCTTTCCGAGGCGTTGGGCGGTTTCAAAGGCATTTCAAAAGACGACCAGACGCAGACGGTAAACGACATTGGCGGTGGATATGACGGTGCCACGGGCTATATCACCAATGAAGATGGCGAACAAGTAGCGCGTATCGTCGGCGACGAACTCAACGGCCAGTTCCAGGATTCGGACGGCACGGTCACCGTTACCGGACGACGGACGTTGTAATGATCGTTATAACATGGAAAAGCAGGCTATAGGCCTGCTTTTTTTATTGTCGTCAGAAGCACTTTACGAAGTGCGTCTTTTATATCCCAACACCTTTTCCAGTATACCATAATTTGGTATATTTGAAAAACTTCTGTCATCATGGCTAAAAACACTTCTATTCTGCTGGGTGATCATTTTGAGAATTTCATCAGCGAAGAAATTAAGTCCGGACGTTTTAGTTCTGCCAGTGAGGTAGTTCGATCGGCACTTCGATTACTTGAAGTGCAACAGCAAAAAATACGACAACTTCGTCACGAAATCGAACAGGGCGAAAAGAGTGGGTTTGTCGAAGACTTTAACGCCGATGACTATCTCGAAAGTCTTCACAAGAAGTATTTATGAGGTATCGGATAAGCCGGAAAGCACTCGAAGATCTTGATCAAATCTGGCTATATACCTTCCAGCATTGGTCAGCACGGCAAGCCAACCATTATTATCGGATGATTCGTCAGGAAATGGAATATATCTCGGACGATTTTAGTGCAGGAAAAGATATTGGAACCATAAAACCCGGCTACCGACAGGCAAAAGTCAGCGCTCATTTTATCATCTATAGACAGGGCGATGACGGCATAACCGAAATAGTACGGATACTCCATCAGATGATGGACATTCCCAATAGCATCTAGAAGCCTTTGATTTGGAAGCACCTCACGTAAAAACACTTCCTGAACCTCGATAGGTCGAAACTGATTCCCTACAACTTCCTCTTATTCTCCCGCGCTAACAACGTATTTTTCAACAACATCGCAATTGTCATCGGCCCGACGCCACCGGGAACCGGGGTAATATACGACGCTTTCTTGCTTACGTTTTCAAAGTCGACATCGCCTGTAATCACGTATCCTTTCTCTGATGATTCGTCGGCCACACGGGTAATGCCCACGTCGATGATGACGGCATCGTCCTTGACCATCTCGGCCTTCAGGTAATTCGGCACGCCAAGGGCACTGATGATAATGTCAGCCTGGGTGGTAATCTGTGCGATGTTTTTGGTGAAGCTATGGGTAAGAGTCACGGTCGAATTCCCCGGGAATCCTTTGCGACCCATGAGGATGCTCATCGGACGGCCGACGATATGGCTGCGTCCTATTACCACGGTATGTTTCCCTTTGGTTTCGACCCCGTACCGCTCAAGCAGTTCGAGGATACCAAATGGGGTCGCGGGGATAAACGTCGACATGTCGAGCGCCATTTTACCGAAGTTTTCCGGATGGAACCCATCGACGTCTTTCTGCGGGTCGATCGCCATGATGACTTTCTGCGTATCGATTTGTTCCGGCAAGGGCAGTTGCACGATGAAACCGTCGATCGCGTCGTCTTCGTTCAGTTCCTTGATTTTTTTGAGAAGTTCCGTTTCAGACGTGGTGCTCGGCATCTTGATAAGTGTCGACTCAAAGCCAACCCGTTCGCAGGCTTTTACCTTGCTGCCTACATAGGTGAGGCTCGCGCCGTCATTTCCGACGATGATGGCCGCCAAATGGGGCACCTTCTCGCCTTTTGCTTTCATCTTCGCCACTTCTGCAGCGATCTCATTCTTGATGTCGTCTGAAACTTTTTTTCCGTCTAGTAGTTGCATGTTGTGTAGGTTAGCGTTAGCCAAAAAGCGAATTAGCGAATGAAAACCGGAGTCGTCATTCGCTAATTCACCTAGTTTTTATCGCATCGGGCCTTTCATTCCGCCCATCATCTTCATCAGGTTTTTGCCGCCCGGCCCCTGCATCATCTTCATCATCTTGCTCATCTGGTCGAACTGCTTCATGAGTTGGTTGACCTCCTCGATTTTACGTCCGGAGCCTTTGGCAATCCGGTTTTTGCGTTTTACATCGATGATAGAAGGCTTTTTGCGTTCGGTAGGCGTCATCGAGTAAATAATCGCTTCGATGTGCTTGAAGGCGTCGTCCTCTATCTGCACATCCTTCATCATCTTGGACGCGCCGGGTATCATCCCCACCAAATCCTTCATATTCCCCATACGCTTCACCTGCTGGATCTGGGTAAGGAAATCATCGAAACCGAATTCGTTCTTGGCAATCTTCTTCTGCAGTTTACGCGCTTCCTCCTCATCGAATTGCTCCTGGGCACGCTCCACCAACGAAATAACGTCGCCCATACCGAGGATACGGTCGGCCATACGCGATGGGTGGAACACGTCGAGCGCCTCCATTTTTTCACCGGTACCGATGAACTTGATCGGCTTATTGACGACCGATTTAATCGAAAGTGCGGCACCACCACGGGTATCACCGTCGAGTTTCGTAAGGATGACCCCGTCAAAGTCGAGGCGGTCGTTAAATGCTTTCGCGGTATTCACGGCATCCTGGCCCGTCATCGAGTCGACAACGAAAAGCGTCTCCTGCGGTTGCAACGCCTGGTGTACGTTGGCGATTTCATCCATCATCTCCTCATCCACGGCCAAACGACCGGCGGTATCGACGATGACCACATTATAGCCCTTCTCTTTCGCGTATTTGAGGGAATTCAGCGCAATCTGCACCGGATTCTTGTTCTCCGGCTCCGAGTATACCTCTACCCCTATTTGCTCGCCCACCACATGCAACTGGTTGATCGCCGCCGGACGGTATACGTCACAGGCAACCAAGAGCGGACGCTTGGTTTTCTTCGTTTTCAAATAGAGGGCCAGCTTGCCCGAGAAGGTGGTCTTACCCGATCCCTGCAAACCTGACATCAGGATGACGGACGGATTCCCCGACAGGTTGATACCCGCTGCTTCGCCTCCCATCAATTCGGTAAGCTCGTCTTTCATCAACTTGACGAGCAACTGCCCCGGCTGGAGCGTCGTCAATACATTCTGTCCGATGGCCTTCTCCTTTACGCGGGTCGTGAAGTCCTTGGCTATCTTGAAGTTAACGTCGGCGTCAAGTAGTGCGCGGCGTACCTCCTTGAGGGTATCGGCCACGTTGACTTCGGTAATTTTACCGTGTCCTTTCAGGATATGGAACGCCTTATCGAGTTTTTCGCTTAGATTCTGGAACATAATGCTGTTTGTGAAAGGTGCAAAGATAATCGACCGACCACAATTTACAATGGATTAATCGACCGAACGACCACCAAAACCCGCGAATACAACAAGCCGCATGGCCATGACATAGGGCAAAAAGGAAAACCGGCCCATACAGCAACCGGTTTTCGCACGCAACTATCTAAATTCCTAATTCAGGCAGGTATGGTTGTCGCCCTGTTGTTGGGCAAGCTGGCTTACCTGTGAAGCCGAAAGGGCCGAGCGGTAGACCCGAAGGTCGTCGAGGTGGCCATGGAAGCCTTTTCCGATGAAATAGCGGAAAAACTCGGATGTGATATTAAAATTGGAGTTCGCATCGGTCGCCACCAACGTGCCGTCGCGGTAAATGCGTACCGTATCTGTATCGCCTTCTATGGTGAGCGCCAAATGATGCCAGTTCGTAGTGTCATTCCAAAGTGTTTCGTTGTTCCAGGTAAGGTCCCACAACGATTGAACACCTCCTGCGCTGCTGAAGAACAGCGGTCGGTTCATATCATAGACACCCAGAAAAAAGGCCACATTATTATCATTTTCTGCTTTCTCGAAAAATTTCTCGAGGTTACTGGTGTCGGTATTCTGCATCCGGAACCACACGCTTACGGTAAGCGAATCGCCCTGTTTCAGGTGGTTGACCACCGTTTCATCCAGCGCCAGGTAGTCAAGTGCGGCGCCGCTGAACGATACCGCCGACTGTGTATTTCCGCTTCGGTCAGTTACGAATTGCGGCGGGTAGTTCGCATTGAACGCGAGGTTATCACCCGAAACCAGGTCGCGCGCTTCATTGGCAAACGGTACGTAAATGATCAGGTTATCGGTCAATATGTTCGGGACATCGCACGGACCCGGTGGCGGATTGCACAACCCGACGGCCTGGTCAAGGGCGGCCAGAAGCGCGGCATTGTCCGCAACGGTTACCACATTCCCGTCTGAAAATGTCAGGGAGATGGGATAATCCACTGCGAAGTATTGTCCGGGCTGCATTGACATCAACAACGCGAACAAATCAGCGTCATCATTAAGGGTATAGGTATTGGCTAACTGGTAATTGGCGTCGTAGGCGAAAATCGTAATAGGATAATTGATGTTGATGCAGTTGATCGGGTCGGTGTTGGCGCTACTGCCGGCACAATCGGCCACCGCCGCGTTCCATTGCGCTTCGGTCGCGAGCACTTGCTGCGTTCCGTCTTCATGAATGATGGTCACGGGTAACACAGGCTGCATCCAATCACCTTCGTGACGTTGGAGGCCTTCGATCACGGTATTCACCTGGGTTTGGCTTTCGTCGTCCTGGACGGTGTAGACGGTTTCGTTCATCTGATTTCCTTCCTGGTCGTGAACCGCTACCTGGTACGGACGCTGTATCCGAAAACAAGCCGAACTGTCAACGGCATTATCCGAAACCTCATCGGCCGTCGTGAGTCGTTGAAGCATTTTGGTAAGCGGGGCATTGTGGGTCAGGTTCTGCGGATTGACAGTTTCAGAATCAAGTGACTCGGTCTGGCAGGAAATACCCAGCATCGACAGTACCACCACAGTATACAAAAGAAAGCTACGCATTCGGAGATTTTCCACTAAAACAAAGATTTACCGATTTTCCCTACCCAAAATAATCATAATTTCAGGAACGGGATGCATAAAAACGTTTTTTGCAGTAAATTGGGTGAAGTTTAAAGGATTTCGGTAGGGTTTTCAACCACGTGATTGTTATATATGAAAACAGGACGACCAAAGATGCAGGACGACAACCAGGGTATTTGCGAAGAACAGGTGTTTTCATCCGTTTTTCGCGCGCATGCCCGGACGCTTCGCAGTTATCTTTACTTCCGCTACGGAAATGAAGAAACGGCGGGCGACATGGTGCAGGAGGCCTTCGTCAAGTTGTGGGAAAACTGTGCATCGGTGCCCTTTTCGAAAGCAAAGGCGTATCTGTACACAGTGGCCAACAACGCCTCGCTCAACGTAATTGCACACGAAAAAGTGGTGCTGCGTTTTGCGAAGACCAAACCGGGTCGGGAGGCGCATGATGAGAGTCCGGAATACAAAATGGAAGAAGCGGAATTCGACGCGAAACTCCAATCGGCCCTCAACAACCTCAGCGAAGCACAGCGCACGGCCTTCCTGCTGAACCGGATTGAAGGAAAGAAATATTACGAAATCGCCGACATGCTGGGCATCAGCGTGAAGGCCGTCGAAAAGAGAATAAGCGGGGCATTGGCCTCGTTGCGAAAGGAAATCGACCAAATACGGTAGAAATGGAAAAAGAACATGACCTTGCGAAATGGCTGGCCGGTGAAATGACCGGAGACGAGCTTCGTGAGTTTGAAAAATCGGAAGGTTTTGCGACCTACCAGCGGATTGCAGCCCATTCAGAACGCCTGCAATTGCCCGACTTTGACACGTCGGACATGCTGCAGCGCATCACGTCCCGTGAGAAAAAGACTGCGCCCGTCGTGCGACCTCTATGGCGCCGTGCCGGATGGCAGATTGCTGCGATCCTCGTGATTGGTTTGGGCATCTGGCTGGGACTACCGAACGAAAAACCAACTGTTTACGTGGCCGACGCCGGTATGCAGAAAAGTTTTCGACTCCCCGATGGATCGGAAGTCACCTTGAACGCCGGTTCGGAAGCGTCCTACCTCAAAGGTGACTGGGACGACAACCGCGAGGTCTCGTTGACCGGGGAAGCCTTCTTCCACGTGGCCAAAGGACGTAAGTTTGAAGTCCACACCGATCAGGGAACGGTGACCGTACTCGGTACACAGTTCGATGTTAGGTCGCGCGGACAACGCTTTGAAGTGGAATGTTTCGAAGGAAGGGTGGATGTAAAGACGCCTACTTCCCATACCATTATCACCAAGGGACAAATTGTGGCCTTTGAAAAAGGACAACCCCTGGAAGTCGCGCCACAATCATCGGCACAGCCCTCCTGGATGCACGGCGAGTTGGCCTTCCGCGCCGAAAACCTCGACCAGGTCGTGGCAGAATTGCAACGACACTTTAACATCCGGATTGACCTGCGTTCGAACGCTGCGACCGAGCGTTTCACAGGCGTGGTTCCGGGTGACGATCCATTAGTTGCCTTACATTTGATTGCCCGTACCTATAAGTTGCAAATCCGTCAGGCTTCCGCGAAAGCGTTCATACTCGATGCCATGGAATGAAAGGAAAGCTCACGCTGTTTCTTTTCTTCTCTTTCCTGCCTTTGCTGCGGGCACAGGTTCAACTGCCTTTGCGCGACGTACTCTTATCGATCGAAAAACAGCAGCATATCCATTTCAGTTTCCTGGAAGAGGATATTGCTTCGGTTTCGATCGTTCCTCCTCCCCCTACACTTAGCGGACCACAACTCCTTCAGTATTTAGAGGTCCAGACCTCGCTCCGCTTTGAAACGGTAGTGGAAGGCTATGTCAGTATCTCTGTCAAGGTCGACGACAATCCCTCCCTCGCGCCGGTGCGATTAGGGGAAGTAGCGGTGCGCAACATCCTAACCACGGGTATCTCGCGTAAGCAGGAAGGCGTTTTTGTAATCAAACCGGACAAGATGGGAATGCTGCCCGGACTCACGGAGACCGACATCCTTCAGGCGATGCAGCAGATTCCGGGCATATATAGTGCCAACGACCTGGTTTCGGATCTCAACATCCGGGGAGGTACGCACGACCAGAACCTGTTTCTTTGGAATGGGATCCGGATGTTCCAGACGGGACACTTTTTCGGACAGATTTCCGCCTTCAATCCCAACCTGAACAACCGCATTGAGATTACCCGCAACGGAAGTTCGCCCTTCTATGGCGATGCCGTTTCCGGGACGGTTTCCATACAATCAATGCCGGAACGCAACCGCGAATACGAAACCAGCGTAAGTTCAAACCTGATTTCCGCGGAAGCGAACACCCAGGTAAAACTTTCTGAACGCGCATCGGTTAGGGTATCGGCACGCCGCGCGATTACCGATCTGGTGCGTTCACCCGCCTATAAAAGTTACTTTGACCGAGTCTTCCAGAACACCGTCGTTACCCGGCCGGCGGAAAATGAAACCGTTACTTATACCGCCGACGAGGACTTTTACTTCTACGACGCCTCGCTGCAATACGACCAACGCGTGGGTGAACGCAGCCGATTGGGCGTTTCCCTGATCGCGATGGACAATTCCCTGCAACTCATGGAAAATACGGCGAATGGTACCGCAGCCACCGCCAAAAACAGCGACTTAAGCCAACAAACGATGGGCGCTATCGGTTCGTGGCAGACACGCTGGAGCGACGAAGAGGCTTCAAAAGCGGAAGTATACTACTCCTATTTTGACGTCGATTCAAAGAATGAAAAGGTAGATAATACGCAGGTGTTCACCCAAAACAACCGCGTGCAGGATTTTGGCATCCGGCTCGAGCACCGGGTACGCCTCAGCGATAACCTCTCCCTGGCGGGCGGCTACCAGCACTTCCGCACGGCTGTATGCAATGCTGACGCGGTGAACCAACCCGAATACAGTCGCACGGTGAATACCTACCTTCAGGAACATGCTGCCATCGGTGAGGCTGCCTGGGAGTGGGGTCGTTTGCGTACCAAAGGAGGACTACGACTGAACTATATCGAACAATTGGCGGCGTTTCGCATAGAACCCCGACTGGCTTTCCAGTATGTGCTGTCGAATCGGTGGTCGATGTCGTTACTGGCAGAAAGGAAAAGCCAGACGATTTCCCAGATGGTCGAACGGCAACAAGACTTCCTCGGAATCGAAAAACGGCGCTGGGTCTTGTCGAACGGCGGATCGATTCCCATCCAAAAAAGCACACAGGCCGAACTCGGCTTCGCCTATAACGACAACCAATGGTTGGTCACCTTTGACAACTTTTACAAAAAGGTATCAGGTATCACCACGGAGTCCCAATCCTTTCAAAACCAACTCGAATTGATCCGGATTACCGGCTCCTACGCCGTTTGGGGTTCGGAACTGTTAGTACAACGTGATTTCCCCGGCTTCCGCACCTGGATGAGTTATAGTTTCAACCACAACCTATACGATTTTCCCCTCCATTTCCCGCCGGAGTTCGACAACAATTTTGAAATCGAACACTTGGTGAACTTTGCCGGTATTGCTACGCTGGGCAGGTTCAAGGCTTCTATAGGAGGCAAATGGAGCAGCGGGCGACCGTATACGGAACCACTTTCAGAGACACTGGAGCCGGGTCAAAACCAGATTGCATACGGCACACCGAACGGCGCGCGGCTGCCATCGGTTTTACAACTGAACTTCTCGGCTTCTTATCAATGGATGTGGGAGAAAGGACGTCTCAGCGCGCAGTTCGCCCTCCTGAATCTCTTCAACAGCCACAATCCGCTCAAACGCTATTACCGCATCAACCGCAACGACAACACCATTGAAAAAGTCGACCTTTTTGCGATTGCACGCACGCCGAATTTCAGCCTTCGGTACGAATTCAAATAAAAAAAGGTACTGTTTTAATAAGCAAGCATTCGACGAAAAAAGGTATTTTTGAGTCCATTAAGGAAGTCCGCTTTTGAACTATCCTGCATAGTCCTGCTCCTTTGGTGCGGGACTATCTTTTTTATATCCTTCAATGAATACGGTATCGTTCTTCCATAAAGTATACATCAGCAGGAGGAGTTTTCGCTGTATGGCCACCTGACCTATCATCTTCGAGGGTTTGTTTTGGTTGATTCTAAGATAGGTTTGCTTCATATCGGGATTGAAACGACAGGCCACCATTGCAGGGAAGTAGAGGGCATTCCTTATGTATCGGTTTCCTTTTTTGGATATGCGTGTTTTACCTTTTATGGATGTACCCGACTCCCGTTGTACAACATCGTAACCGGCAAAGCTTGCAAGTTGCCTTGCGTTTCGTATCTGGTAGAAACCATCGGTTTCAGCGATGATCGTGGCTATTGTAATCAACCCTACGCCTTTTATGGTGTTTATTTTGTTTACCTTGTCCTGAAGACCTGCGTCTGAGGCTATCTGTTTCTCGATTGCTTTTTTGACTACTTGGATCTGTTTGTCAATCTCCTTTATGAGCTTTTGGTTGCTTCTGAAGATAAACTGCTGAACCTCAAAAGAATTTTCCTTACTGTGTTTTATGTTGCCTAAGGCCGTTCGCTGTTCCTGCAACTGGACATAATAGCGAGTAAGGTTACGGAGTCCACGGAGCACTGGGCTGGGAGGAACCCATGTCCTATGTTTGCGTTCCACCCCAAACTGGCTCAAGACTTTAGCATCCAGATGATCGGTTTTGGTCTTTACGTTCAAACTTGAGAAGTAATGGCTCGATGTATTGGGCAACACCACATGAACCGTCTTTTTGATCTTGTAGAGATGATAGGCAAGCGCCTCATAATAGACACCTGTCGCCTCCATAAGAAAGACTAGCTCAGATTCGGGAGTACTTACGCTTCTTACCCAGCGAGTAAACTGATTGAAGCCCGTTTTGTCATTAGAAAAATCAACTGATTTGCTGAACACCAGAGCACCCTTGCTATCCTGTTGGCAATGACACGCGGTGAAGGTTGATTTTGAGATGTCGATTCCGACCGATTGTTTTACGATAGACATAAGTAAGAATTTTAAGTGTTGACAATTCTCCTTCGTCTTTGCTTTTGTCTTATCCAGGCTCGTAACGCGGCCTTAAGTACTGTTCTGACTCCTGAGAATAAAGCATGCGGGTGAAGTCTTTTTTACGGTATAACACTACAGATTTACCTAGCCCCCAAAACCTCGCACGCAAATGATCAACACACTTTGAATAACAACAATGTACTGATCTTGAAATTCTCAGTAAAAATAAAAGCCCCCGGTACGGGAGCTTTCTGCTTTTTCAGTTTCGGCATTACAACGTCACTTTTTCGAACGTCAGGTTATCGACACTTCCGTCTCCACCGCTGATATGGCGAAGCTGGATTTTGGTACTGCTGCTTGAAATCACATCCCAATCTTCATTCAGCTCTGTCAGCAGGACAGGATCCGTGAACAACAAGCTGAAATCGACATCACTTGAAGCGCTGTCATCGTCGGCACCGTTATCGGTAACCAACCAGGTACCAGTATAGGAATTGGAGCTATTGGCGGCGGTTACCACCATCGTCGAACCGAACGTAAAGGAATAGCCATTGAAATTCGAGGTTTGGTCGACGCCGTCTTCCGAATACAACGTCACCTTCCAACTGCCGTCCTGGACGATATTGGAGATGCCGGAAGCGGTGGGTCCGGAAACGCTGTCGTCTTCCGAACAGGCAATGTGGGATAGACTGAGACCTAGGAATGCGAGGATAAAAAGAGACTTTTTCATAGTTTGGAATTATCGGTACTAGTTAAACGGGTATCCACCTTCTTTTATTGTTTTAGAACTGGAAGTAGATAAACGGTTGTGGGCCGCTGCTGGCCGTTGCGGTTACCAGCCAGAACACGAGAGCCAGCACGCCGGCTTTCAGCACGACCGGCATCACGTCGAAGGAACGGCGTAGTAACTGCCCTATCGGCTTTGGCAGGAAATGCCACGCATAGCCGGCTGCCATCACAATGAACACATTACGGTAGCCCATCACTACGGTGAGCCAGGCCGTCGGATTCCAATCGAGGGTTGCTATGTGTGTAATGATGTCGAATGCCTGTTCAAATGTGTTGGCGCGGAAAAAAATCCAGCAGAAAGCGACGAAATGAAACGTTACGATCACGCCGATTACCGTCCGGATGGTTCTCCAAATGGAAAAGGAGCCCTTTTTATCGAGAGGTGCAAACTCGTTCCACACCTTATGCACCGACAGCGCCAGTCCGTGCAACGCGCCCCAAATGATGAACCTAAGGCTCGCCCCGTGCCAGAGTCCGCCCAAGAGCATCGTCGTCATGAGGTTCGCATTTGTGAAAAGGGCTTTGGTACGTTCGTGTGACAACAGGATGCTGATCGAAAACACCACCAACGCCGCAAGTGAGATCAACAGCGGCCAGATATCCTGTTCCCAATACAATACGCCCCACGTAATGAGTCCGCCGAAAAACAGCACGGGGAATAGAAAACCACCAAACGTGCCGCGTCGGTTACCTCCTATGGAAATGTAGAGGTAGTCGCGGAGCCACGTAGACAACGAGATATGCCAACGCCGCCAGAATTCGGTAATCGAGGCCGACTGATACGGCGTGCGGAAGTTCGTCGAAAGGTGAAAGCCCATCAACAACGCGATACCAATGGCCATGTCGGAATAACCCGAAAAGTCACAATAGATCTGGATGGCATAACCATACGAAGCCATCAGGTTTTCAAACGCTGAATAACTTCGGGGCGAGTCGAACACACGGTCGACGAAGTTGATGGAGATGTAATCGGATACCACCGTCTTTTTGATGAGTCCGCCAATAATCAGGAAAAACGCCGTATTCAGTTCGCCTTTCGTCAGGTGCAGCCGCTTGTATATCTGTGGTAAAAACTCGGACGCCCGTACGATCGGCCCTGCCACCAACTGCGGAAAAAACGACACGAAAAACAGGTATTCCAGGATGTTGTTCGTGGGCTTCAGTTCGCGTCGGTAGATATCGATGATGTAGCTCATCGACTGGAAGGTGTAAAACGAGATGCCCACGGGCAGGATGATCTTCCCAACCGAAAAATGGCCGTCGAAGAGGGTGTTATAGGTATCTCCCAGAAAATGGGCATACTTGAAATAGCCAAGGAAACACAAATTCAGGATGACACTCAGCACCAGATAGAACTTCCGATAGCCTTCCAACGCTTCCTCATACAGTAGTTTCGCCAAATTGTAATCGACAACTCCGGAGAAAAGCAATAGGACGAAATAGACCCCACTTGATTTATAGTAGAAAAAGAGGGAAAAAGCGAATACATAAAGATTGCGGAAATGAAAGGTCCGCAACCGTGTTGAAAAGATGTAAAGCGGGTAAAAAACAAGGAACAGCCCGAGAAACAATCCGGTATTGAACAAAATCGGATGTTTCGGGTCATAGGTAAACCAACCTTCCACGGTTTCGACCGTCAGGTTCCCGAAAAGATCACGAAAAAGGGACAAAAAATCGTTCATTTTGGTCAGTTGCGGTTTTTCAGGTAATCACGGTACACACGAATCATCGCCTTTGCCAGCAATTCGCCCTGCAATTCATAGCCGGCCTTGCTATAGTGTACCCGGTCGGCCGCCATCAGGCCGCGTTTATAGTTGCGATTGACGGCAAGCGTACCTCCCATCTGTCCATATAAATCCCACACGGCGTAATTGAGCGCGACGGCATTTTCACGTATGACCTGGGCGTAGGCATCGGCAAATTTATTGACATAGCGGCGCTTGAACAACGACGGCGGCGGCGTCACGACCAACAGGCAGGCGTTCGGATTCGTCTCCCTGATCCGGTTGATGAAGGTGACCAACTGGTCTTTAAAGGCATCCGATGACATCCGGTCAAACGACTCATTCGTTCCGAACGACAGCACGAAAAGGTCCGGCGAAAGGGCCTTCGTCTGCTCAAAAAACAACGGATATTTGTTGAAATCCGAATAGCGGGCGCCATTTACGCCGATGTTATGATACAGCACACCCGAGCTCCGGTTTTCAAGTATCACGCCACTTAACACGTAACGCTTCTCGCTGCCATTTGGAAGGAGGAATACCTTTTCGAGGCTGTTGTCGGTTTCATAATAGTGATACCCCGGGCCTTCGGCGAGTCCCAACGGGATAAACTGCGAACGCTCTACGCGTTTTTTCTGCTTTTCGTCGGTGGGTATCTTCAGCGTGCGTCCGGCCCTGATCAGGTTCGAACGCAGGCCATTCGCTTTCTTCAACTGGGTGATGCTGATACCGTATTTGTCGGCTATCGAACCCAGTACCTCACCGCTACGGATGCGGTGCGTGATGACTTTGGGCACGTCTGACTCAATGGTCACCGTCCGCTTGGCAGTCGCCAACTCAAACGTGTTTTCGTTACCAGGTGTCACGATCTTTATGGTATTGAATTCATTGCCAAGGGTCTTGGAATTGAACTCAATGACGAAATCATCCGACCCGCTGTATAAGGCAATTCCGCTAAGACCGACCGGACTGCCGTCGGGGGGACCAATCGCCCGGTGGTTCTGCCAAGAGGTGTTTGAGGTGAACCGGATATCGGAAGAGCCGTTGGTTCGGGCGAGACTGTGCGGAAAAACGAAACCGCGGCCGGCGTTGCCGAATTGTTGCTGGAGGAGTTTACGGACCTTATCCGTAAAAAGGTCTGCCTGTATATGGGAATCGCCGACATGGACGATGTTCACTTTCTGGCCTTTCATGACCGCAATTCCATCGCCCAGCCGTTCCAATTTCCGGAAAAACGGCACCATGGCCGAGGCGTTCGTAATGATATTATCGGGCAATACCACCGCCGTGGTGTCTACGTTGACTGAATCGAGCGCGACTTCCGTCGTATCAACCGATTGTGCGGTCATACGGAGGCATCCGGCCAGAACCCATATCCAGATATACTTACTCATCGGAAGGTAACACAGCGGTTGAATCAGGTTGTGGCGGAGCCGGCGGGGTCGGCGTTTTCTCCTTACGAAGCGAACGATAGGTCGCATAACCTTTCATAATTCGGTCGTAAAGCAGTCCGGCCACTTTCTTCGCGCCGCGGAAATTGAAGTGCGTGTAATCTTTGTTGGCGAGGGCAGGGTCACCTTCCGTCCAGGTGGTCATCGAGCCTTCGCCGCCCATAAGCGTGAACAGGTCGATAAAACCCGATTGTGTGGCAAGCGCATACCGGCGCTGGGAACGTGTAAGTGGCACCACCGCTGAATCGGTCTTCATTTCCAAATCATACTTCGTCGCTTTATCGGCCGTCGAAATGATCAGGATGGCCACGCCCGGGAAGCTCTCTTTCAGCTTTCGGACGGTTTGGGCCATCCCGCGTTCGTACCAGCTATAATTGCGGTTGCCGTAGTTGAGTACATTCGTACCATAATGCAATACAATCAGGTCGTATCCCAATTTATCGTGGAAGGCCCGCATCAATGACGTGTTGAAACGCGCGATTGGCATTCCTGAATTCCCGCGTTGGGAGAAGTTATCGACGTGCACGCCTTTGCCGTCATCAAAGTTAAAGCCATAGACGGGGATGGAATCGGCATCGATAAAATCCGCCTTGAGCGTCCCGACACTGCCCTGCTTTACGACAAGCGTATTGAGAAGCGAGCGGTTGACCAACCGCCTCCGGATGGAATCTTTGCCGATGATGAAGTCGACCTCGCCGCGTTCGTTATCCGACTTTCCGTAGAACAGCGTCGGATTGTCGAGGGTTCCGTTGAAACGGCCTTTACCCGCTTTATATCGCACCCACTCTACCGACGTGGTATCGTTCGCAAAGAACACATGACCATTTACACCGAACGGACGCAGCGGGTTCTTGACGTTGAGATAGGACTGGGTTTTCCATTTCAGGGAAAACTCATGTACGACGGAACTGCGCGAACCGGCCGATTCCGACGTGATGGCGACAAAGCCTACGCCGCGCCCGCCGAATTTCTGTTGGAAAGCGGTTCGGAGGTCCTGCACGATCATATCACCGTCGGTCATCGAATCGCCGAAATAGGCAATCCGCACGTTTCCGCTACCTGTTTTCTCAAGTTGGTACAACTTCTCGAAAAAGGGAATAAGGTATTGATTGCCCGTATACGTGTCAAAGGTCTCTTCGGGGAACGTGACGCCGTTGGTCTCGAAATACACCACGGGTTGGTTGGCGAGCGAGTCGCCGGCTTCGACATCGGCCTCGTCTTTTACATTGCCGACAGCGTCCAGCAACATGCTGTCAACCAATACGTTCTTAGTGCTTCCGGCTTGTTCCGAAAAAATCTTGTTCGGCAACACCCGTTTGATGCCGAGATAAAAAACCGCAGC
This sequence comes from Flavobacterium sp. HJ-32-4, assembly GCF_022532105.1. NCBI lineage: Bacteria > Pseudomonadati > Bacteroidota > Flavobacteriia > Flavobacteriales > Flavobacteriaceae > Flavobacterium > Flavobacterium sp. HJ-32-4. Next base: position 3,286,235 of record NZ_CP092832.1, read on the forward strand.
GAGCAGCACGATGGCAAATGAATGCCAGAAATACGATTTCCTCATAGGGGTTTTACATTCGGGAAGGTACGTCGATGCCGAGGAGGCGGAAGCCGGTACGGATCACCTCTCCTACTTTTTCCGACAGTTGCAGGCGGAAGACCTTTATCGTGTCGTCTTCGGTAGCGATAACCGGAACGGATTGGTAAAAACTATTGTATTCCTTGACCAAATCGTAGATGTAATTGGCAATGAGGGCCGGACTGTACTCGCGGGCGGCTTCCTGGATAACATCCGGGAAAACCGTCAGGCGTTTGAGCAGTTCTTTTTCTTTTTCATGTAGTACCGAGATACCAGACGGCTGTGAAAGATCGACGTCGGCGCGACGCAACAGCGATTGGATCCGGGCATAGGTATATTGGATGAAAGGCCCTGTATTTCCGGCGAAATCCACTGATTCTTCCGGATTAAAAAGGATGCGTTTTTTGGGATCGACCTTGAGTATGTAGTATTTCAGTGCTCCCATACCGATAATATGGTAGAGGCGTTCTTTTTCCTCAGGCGAGAAACCTTCCAGCTTGCCCAATTCTTCCGATATCGTACGCGCGGTTTCGGTCATTTCGTCCATCAATTCATCGGCATCGACCACAGTCCCCTCACGGCTCTTCATTTTACCGGACGGCAGGTCTACCATGCCATACGACAGATGGAACAGGTTTTCCGCCCAGTCGAAACCGAGTTTTTTGAGGATGAGGAACAGCACCTTGAAGTGATAATCCTGTTCGTTTCCAACGGTATACACCATACCGCCCACATCCGGGTGGTCTTTAACCCGTTGGATGGCAGTGCCGATATCCTGCGTCATGTAAACCGCCGTACCATCTGACCGGAGTACAATTTTACGGTCGAGTCCGTCATCGGTCAGGTCAATCCAAACCGATCCGTCCGGGTCTTTTTCAAATACGCCTTTCTCAAGACCGAACTGAACGACCTCCTTTCCTAATAAATAGGTATTGCTTTCGTAGTAATACGAATCGAATTCGACTCCCATCTTGGCATACGTCTGGGCGAAACCATCGTATACCCACTGGTTGAGTTGTTTCCAAAGCGACAGCGTTTCGGGGTCACCGGCTTCCCACTTCCGAAGCATCTCCTGTGCTTTGAGTAGCGAAGGAGCCTGTTTTTTGGCGTCGTCTTCCGACAGGCCGGTGGCAACGAGTTCCTGTACTTCCGTTTTATATTTCTTATCAAACGCGACGTAGGCGTTTCCGACGATCTTGTCGCCTTTGAGTCCAGACGAAGCGGGCGTTACCCCCTCTCCTGATTCCTGCCAGGCCAGCATGGATTTGCAGATATGGATGCCCCGATCGTTGATAATCTGTGTTTTGTACACCTTTTTACCGGCGGCTTCCAGGATTTGCGCGACTGACCATCCCAATAAGATGTTCCGTACGTGCCCCAGGTGCAGGGGCTTGTTGGTGTTAGGAGAAGAATACTCCACCATCACCGCCTTTTGTTCCGGATCCGGCACCGCAACACCAAATGATGCCTGTTTGCGGATCGTATCGAGGAAATCTATATAATAGGTGTCGGCTATTACCAGATTCAGGAAGCCCGACACTACGTTATAACGGGCGACCAACGGCACATGGGCGATCAGGTGATCACCGAGCCGTGTGCCTATTTCGGCGGGGTTGCCTTTTATCAGTTTGAGCAGAGGAAACAAGACCACGGTTACGTCCCCTTCAAAGTCACGTCGGGTGGCCTGGAACTCGATGCGTTCCGGTGCGACACCATAAAGCGTGTTGAGGGCGATTCCGATCTCTTTCGATAGCAGGCTATTGACTTCCATTCCGTTCCAAAATTGACGCGCAAAGATAGTGCTAATTCCAAAATGGTGAATTATAAACGTACAAATTAGGGTAAATGGGCAAGTGGCTGTTTTCGTATTGTAAAACGTCAGAAAAGCAGCGGACTGAGCCTGAGGCGAATTTCGTTTTTTTAAGACTTTTTTATAAAATAATTGCTATGTTTGTTTCCTTAAAATTATTTCTGCGGATATGAATAAGTTTTATGTTTTTGTTGCATTATTCCTGAGTTTTGCTGGTTTTTCGCAAGGCATTCAAGTCGACACTTCGCTGACGCCTACGCAGTTGGTGAACTCGGTATTGATCAACAGCCCCTGCGTCTCCGGCACAAGCGTCACCGCTTCGACCGGAACCAATTTCGGTTCGACCAACGGTATCGGCAAGTTTGTGAACTACAACCCAAACTTCCCCTTTGCTTCGGGTGTGGTACTTTCGACGGGTGATGTGACACAGGCGCCGAGCCCCAACACCACCATCCAAAGTGCCGGATCAACCTCCTGGGGCGGCGATGCCGAACTTGAGTCTATCCTATTATCGCAATCGGGTGTGACCTTTAGTTCGATTAATGCGTCGTATCTTCAATTTCAGTTCCAGCCGACAGCCAGTTCCTTTGACTTCAACTTTATCTTCGCTTCTGAAGAATATGGGGCATCGCAATGTAATTTCTCGGATGCGTTTGCCTTTATCCTTGAAAATGTAGGCACTGGGGTGAAGCAAAACCTGGCGGTTATCGCGGGCAATACACCTATTTCCGTAGCTACGATCCGTGACAATGCCTATAATGCCGGCTGTCCATCGGCGAACCCAAGCTTTTTCGGTGCCTATAACGGACCGAACTTCGGACCTGCTATCAACTTCAACGGTCAAACCGTACAGATGACGGCCTCCGCTACTGGCCTGACCATTGGTGCTACCTATCGTATCAAGATCGTCATCGCCGACGGTCGTGGCAGTGCCGATGACAACCTTAACGTAGGATACGACTCGGCCATCTTCATCGAAGGATCCAGTTTCAACATTGGCCAGAACGTATTGGGCCCCGACCTCGTGACGTCGAACAACACGGCGGTGTGTTTGAACAGCACCTACCCTATCTTGCAGCCGACATCGCCTATCCAGAATGTTATTTCGTACCAATGGCTCCAGAACGGCGCCCCGATTTTGGGACAAACATCCGCACAACTTGACCTGAATACGCTTACGACACCCCTTCAGGCGGGTATCAATTCGTTTGCCCTACAATACACCCAATCGGGCTGTAGTGTCATTCAGGACGATATAAAAGTAGAGGTGTTGCCGGCCGTGAACGCGATCGCCACGGTGCCGGATCGTTACTTGTGTACGGCTCCTTATACCTTTGATCTTACCACAACGTCTACCCTCATCCTAAACAATAATACGCCCGGTAATACATCCGATGACCTTCCGGCGTCTACACAGATTACCTACTACAACACACAGGGGGAAGCTGTAGGCGAAACAGGAGCGATTGGAACAAGCATCACCATCACCCAGGCCCAGAGCCCGAAAACGATTTGGGTTCGTATCGAAGCGAGCACCGGATGTTACGCGATCCGCAGTTTCACCCTTCATGCGGTGAACCCGCCTAACGCTCTGCCGACTCCGTTGATGGCACCTATCACGGTGTGTGCGCGAAACGCTACGGATACGCCTCCAAGAGCGGTGTTTTCCGTAACGCCTATCATCGCTGCGGCTTTGGGTTCACAAAACCCGGCGGAGTATGTGGTGACCCTGCATACATCGGCGATTGGAGCGAATAACGCCACTACCAACACGCAGAGTACCATACAGTGGAACCCCGCATTTGAAATCACACGCCCTGGGGGCACGATCTGGGTACGCGTACAGGCCGGAAATAATCCGGATTGTCGTGTCGTGTCGACGGTCCAGTTGATCGTGACGCCACTACCACAGGTCGATGTCCTTCCGGATGTCGTGGTATGTACGGGCGACGGCACAGGCTTTATCTTACCTGTCCCTTCCGATCCTGCTATCGAATACCACACGCTTAACAACGGAGGTGGATCGATCCTGGCGCCAGGCTTTAATGTGGTGCCGAACCCTGAGACTACTATTTACCTCTACAATCCTGGAAACGGCACCTGTAACCCAGGACAGGACTCCTTCAAGGTGACAAAAGCGGATTACTCTTCGCTTCCTTCCACGGTGACCGAGTGTCAGAATAACAATTACAGCCTGCCGCCTCTTCCTTACGGTGGCTACTTCACATCGCCGGGTGGTGTGAACCCGCTGGCATCTACAACACTTACTACACCGGGTACGAACACGTATTACGCGTTCTGGTCGAATCCAAATGATCCGACCGACTGTACGGTCGAAAAGGCGATAACCGTCACGATACAGCCGTTTACCAATATTCCGGAACAAGACGACATCTTTAGCTGTAACAACTACACGCTTCAGAATGCCCCGGCCGGTATGTCTTATTACACAGGCCCGAACGGAACTGGCACATTGATCGTAACACCTAAAGTATACACCCCTGGTACGTACCAGATTTACCTACACAAACAAACGGGCACCGCTCCGAATATTTGCCAGGACGACGAACCGATTACGATTTACGTGGGTGTTACCAACCTTACGCCGCCTGCTGATGTAAGCGTCTGTAACAGCTACACCCTTCCTGACCTGACCGTGGGTGAATACCGCGATCAGGCAAACGGACTGGGTAATATCGTTGCAGATGGTACTGTTATCACGTCTACGACTACCCTGTATTATTGGGTACCGGGTCAGACCTGTACCGGTAACCTCGATTTTACCATAACCGTACAGCAGACGCCGCTTCCGGTGCTCAACAACGTAGTATCATGTAACCTATACGAGCTGCCGGCCGTCGCGCACCCAGGTAACTACTATACCGGTCCAATTGGTACAGGTACTATGCTGCCTGTGGGCTACCCGGTAACCTCCACCCAGACCATTTATTTCTTCGACGGAAACGCCTCATGTTATGTGCAGGACGACTTCCTCGTTACCATTGATAACGAGCCACTGTTGGACGTAATCCCGCAACCTGCGCCGATCTGTAACGCAACATACACCGTTCCAAATCTGGTAAACGGAGAGTTTTACTACGCTCCGGGCGGACCTTCTTCATCCAACGTTGCCATTACTCCGGGAACCGTTATCAGCACGCCGGGTATTACTACTCTGTATGCCTTCAACCCAAGTGCATCGGGCGGATGTCCGCCGGTATCCTATAGCATTGACATCGACATTACGTCTACAACGGTAACATTGCCGGGCGGACTTAACGATGGTGATACCGTGATGGCATGTGACGACACAGGTTATGTACTACCGGCGTTGACTGGAGGTGCAAAGTATTACGCAGCGCCAGTAAACCCGCAGAACTCGGCCGCAAGTACACCGATAGCAGTTGGTACGGCTATCATGACCTCGGTCCCGATCTACGTGTACGCCGAGAACAACAACCGGATTCCGTGTTCCGACCAGAAAATGTTCAACGTAGCGATTTATCCGAAGCCTTCTGTGCCAACCCAAACCACAATAAATGCGTGCGAAAGCTATACGCTCCCTTCCTATACCGCACCGGTAACCGGCTACTACGAGCAACCGGGAGGTCCGTTGACAGCCGGCAACATCGCACACGTGCCAGGTGAAACACTCACAAGTTCCATTCTATTGTACTCATATGCCGCTAGCCCGTCTTCGAACCCGGCACTTTGTCCGGACGAAGAGCCATGGCAGATCAACATTACGCCAGCGCCAACCTATACGACACCTGCCGGTGTCACGTTGAGCGGCACGACTTTTACGGTAGATGCCTGCGACTCGTATACATTGCCAGCTCCAACGGCCTTCTCGCCCATCGCCACCGGTTACGTTACCGCCAACGATGGAACGGATCCTGCGTACGGTAGCGCGACAGTTACAGCTCTGGGCACCACAACACTGTACATCCGCACGCAATCAACAGATGCTGCGGCATGTGTCAGATACAAACCGTTTACCATTAACTTGTTTGCAAAACCAGTTGTACCGACGCAGACAACGGTAAATGCGTGCGAGAACTACACGCTTCCCGCATACACAGCGCCTATAACGGGCTACTATGAGCAGCCAGGTGGTCCGGTTACGGCGGGTAACGTTGCACACGTACCGGGAGAAGTTCTGACAAGTTCCATCCTATTGTATTCGTATGCGGCAAGCCCGTCTTCGAATCCATCTTTGTGTCCGGATGAAGAGCCATGGCAAATCAACATTACGCCTGCACCAACCTATACGACGCCGACGGGTGTGACCTTAACCGGAACAACGTATAGTGTAGAAGCCTGCGACTCTTACACATTGCCAACGGTAACGGATTTCTCTCCGATCGCAACTGGGTATGTAACCACAAACGACGGAACCGACACCCCGGCACCGGCCACTATTACGGCTCCCGGAGCTACCGTTTATGTTCGTACGCAATCGCCGGACGCTGCTGCCTGCGTCAACTATCGCGCCTTCAATGTCGGTGTATACAACACGCCGGTGGTAGCGCCAATCGTAGGCACGCCTTTCGCCGCATGTAGCGATACGGGCTTTACCTTCCCTGCTCTCGTTGCTCCGGCCACCGCATATTACGAGCAGCCAGGTGGACCTAACACACCCGGTAACGTCTCGCACGCCGCAGGTTCGACCATCACGGCACCTGCCACGTATACGTTCTACGCCTACGCAGCGGCAGGACCGGCGTCTAACCCGAACCAGTGTTATGACGAAGAGGCCTTCACCGTAACGATTTCGCAAACACCAGCGCTTACCGACTACCAACCGGTATTCAGCTGTGACTCGTGGGATCCGACGGCCTTTATCGCAGCGCTTCCGGCTAACGCAGGCCTTTATGCGGACCTGGCGCACACGACGCCGGTGTCGTCACCTGTTCTCGCTTCAACGACGCTTTATGTATACGCGGAGAATCCGGCCAACGCCAACTGTAACGACATTGACGACTTTACAGTGACCATTACGCCAACTCCTGTATACAACGCCGCGGATATAGCTACAGTAAACGCTTGTAACAGCTACACCCTTCCTGCCTTGCTGACGCCGAACGCACAATACTATGATGCGATCAATGGCGCCGTAATTGCGGCTGGTACTATATACACAGCACCGACTACGACCCTTTACGTCCATGCGGTAAACGGCACGGCACCGAATACGTGCGTCGGAACGTGGGAACCAAAAGTCATCAACGTATTCAATGTGGAAGAACCAGCAAGCTTGCAAAACTGCGGAAACTATACGCTCCCTGCCCTGACGACGCCAGGTGCCCTGTATTACACAGGTCCTAACGGCACTGGAACAAGCTATGCAGGTGGTGCTGTCATCGCATCTACGACCACGCTTTATGTGTATGCCATGAATGGCGCCGGAACATGTTCCGATCAAAGCCCTGCGTTCACCGTTACGATCAACGCTCCGGCTGTAGCGAATTCAGTACCGGCCAACCTTACCACTGTTTGCGACACCGATGGAGACGAAAACTATGATTTCAATCTCGATAGCCTGACGGCAACGGTTCTGGGCTCACAGAGTGCCACCGATTATGAAGTGACCTATTATGACAATGCACAAAACGCGGCACTTCGTACTGACGCTATCGCGACGGATAATGGTCCGAATGGTGATACCGCAGCAAGAGATTATCCGGAAAACATTTATGCCGTCGTAACCAACATTGCAACGCCATCATGTTATTCTACACCGACCCTGATTCAATTGCTTCCAATAGCCCAACCAACAGGTGCTAAACTCGTAATCGAAGATCCGATCTGTGTCGACAGCGAAACCGGAGACGTGACGCCAGGATATGTAGTGAGCGGCTATTCATCACAATACTATACCTTCGACTGGCAAGATGCGTCAGGCGCAACGGTTAGCACATCACCGAACTTCACAACAACCACTCCGGGTGATTATACGTTGTACATCACAACGACTGTGAATGGCCTGACAGCCTGCGACTCGGGTGCGATTCCGTTTACACTGATCCAATCTGGTAAGCCTCAGGATGTACAGATCGACGTGACCACCGGTTACTTCAGCGACAACCAAACGGTGGTCGTAAACGTAACGCCAATTCCTGGTACTGTCGGTGAATTCCTCTACTCAATTGACGGTTCTGACCCAGTCCCAAGCGTTCCAGCCAACGCCACGACCTTCACCTTCACTGGTGTAACAGAAGGATGGCACGAAATCACTGTGATCGACCCGAATGGTTGTGGTAGCGCTGCCTTCCCTATTGCAGTGCAGACGGTATACAATCCGAAATACTTTACACCTAACGGAGACGGCATCAACGATACCTACCGTATTCCAGGACTTGCGGGCCAGACAGCCAGCATCACCATCTACGATCGTTATGGCAAACTATTGCAAACCATGACTACCGACGGACCGGGATGGGACGGCACCGTCAACGGAAGCCCGCTGCCGGCAGATGACTACTGGTTTATTGTAAGCTATGTCGAAAATGGCGTACCGCGCGAATACAGATCGCACTTCTCGCTCGTACGTTAATCGTTTGATACTTATGAAAGTAAAAGGCTCCATTTGGAGCCTTTTCTTTTTTAACGCCTATTCCATGTAACAACTTTGAGCAAAGGAAGTCTAGTCTGCGTTAAAAAATACTCAAAAAGACACTTCATGAAACATTGCTTACTGTTGTGGGTACTCGCCTTTGCCCTCCCGCTATCCGCCCAAAAAACCAGTAGTGTCACCGGAACCGTGACCGACAAAACAAAACAGCCCCTTTCCTATGTGACCATCTCCCTGAAACTCGACGGAAAAATCGTCACCGGTGGTATCACTGACGACAATGGTAAGTTCGAAATCCCCAACCTTGAGCCCAAAGCGTACACCGTAGACATCCAGTTCATGGGGTTTAAGACACAGACGCAAACCGCCGATCTTACCACACAGAGAACGGTTAACTTCACTATCGTCCTTGAAGAAGACGCGGTGGTGCTCAACGATGTTACCGTCGTAGCCGAACGTTCCACCATCGAACAAAAACTCGACCGCAAAGTCATCAATGTCGGTCGCGACCTCACTACCGCCGGTGCCACCGCTTCCGAGATCATGGGCAACATCCCGTCAGTCAATGTCGACCAGGATGGCAAAATATCCCTCCGCGGCAACGAAAACGTCCGTATCCTGGTAGATGGCCGTCCTACTAACATAGACGCCGCCACCCTGCTCAAACAGATTCCCTCTACTTCTATCAAGAAGATCGAACTCATTACCAACCCGAGCGCCAAATACAATCCGGAAGGCATGTCGGGTATCATCAACATCGTCCTTCACAAAAACGCAAACGACGGCTTCAACGCCAGCCTGAATACCGGCGTGACCGTAGCCGTGACGCCGAAGATCAACAACTCCCTCGACATGAATTTCCGCACCGGAAAGGTCAACTTCTTCGCTACCTACGGCAACAACTTCGGCAACCAGTTCAACGATGGCGAGGTCATCCGCGAAGACCAGGATAATAGCCAGGAGTTTGACATCGTCAACAAAAACAAAAGCCACCTGCTGAAAGGCGGTATGGATTTCTACATCGACGACCGCAATACCGTCTCCGCTTATACCACGCAGAACTTCGCGCGCGGCATCGGCTATATTGACAGCTTCTACGGTTTCCCGAATACGGCTGAAAATTATAGCAGCTATGATATCTACGACAGCCAGAACGACAACCAGATTTACAATACCGCCTACAAGCACCTGTTCAAGAAAGAAGGCGAAACCCTCGATGTCGAACTGAACTTCAACGAGTCAAAAGAGTTGCAGGATATCACCTTCAGCCCAACCGCAGCCAGCCCCATTGCGCCTTATAACGACTTCAAACGCGAAGTACGTGTCGGGAAAACGGCCAACGTCGACTATGTAAACCCACTAAGCGAGAAGTCGACGCTCGAAGTCGGCGCTGAAGCCCGCCTCATGCGTTCGTCTAACATCTTCCGCACTACTGGTGTCCTGATTCCGAACGCGGTTACTTCTTACGACTTCGATATCTATTCCGCCTATGCCACCTACGGCCAGCGGTTCGACAAGTTCAGCTACCAGATCGGGGCACGCTTCGAAAGCTACAAAGTGAAGGCCATCTACAACGGTAACACCGATTTCAAAGACGACTACATCACCGTTTACCCGTCCGCCTACCTCACCTATACGCCAAGCGAGAAAAACAGTTGGCAGATGAGCTACAGCCGACGTGTCGACCGTCCGAGCCTCGAACAGACCACGCGCCTGCCCGAGTTCAGTACGTCCCGTATCATCTCCGTCGGTAACCCAAGCCTCGACCCGCAGTTTACCAACTCGCTCGAAGTCAACTACACCCGCATGCTCGAAAAAGGATCACTAACCGCCGGTGTCTTTTTCCGCCTTATCAACGACGAGATCAGCCGGATCCTCTATCCTAATCCGTCCGACGAGGAAAACCGCCTCATCATGACATTCGACAACTTCCGCGACAACACCGCCTTCGGCTTCGAACTGTCTACCAACTACAAGCTCACCAAATGGTGGGATGTACAGCCGGCCATCGATTTCTCCAGCATCCGCCAGCGCGGAGTCGTGAGCATCCGCAACCTAACCACCGCAGACTTTGACCCAACCGAAGTCACTATCACGGCCAATGCCTTCAACGCGCGTATCAACAGTAACTTCAAAGCCACCAAACAACTCAGCTTCCTCTTGTTTGGCTTCTACCGCGGCGGCGTCAACGGCGTACAGAACGACAGCCGTGAAATGTATAAAGTCGACAGTGGCATGCGCTACAGCTTCCTCAGCGACAAAGCCAGCCTGAGCCTGCGCTTCAACGACATGTTCAACACCATGCGCTACGCCTTCGATGCCGAGCACCCCTACCCGTCACACGGCGCCTTCTACTGGGAAAGCCGCTCGCTCTTCATCAGCTTCAACTACCGTTTCGGCGCCGGAAAGAACCGCGCGCTGCAACGCCGCCAACGCGACGACAATACCAAACAGGGAGGCGGAGGCTTCTTCTAAAAAATGAAAGTCCGGATCACCATCCGGACTTTTTTATTTTGGGCGCGCCGGCGCATCGGCCAACTTCGTTTATCGAATGCTGGGGCGCCGTCAGGCTATCCGCTATAGCTTTTGGCGCTACTCCTTCAGAAACGGTCGTTACATAAATCAAATCGACTCCCTATTCACTATCCACAAGGCGCCAAAAGGCTGCCGCTCCTATCCTTCGCGCAGCAAATATCCTAAACCTGAAACCAACCGTTTCAAACAGCTAGATGCCTTCCGCGCGTTTTTTCCACTCGTTCAGGAGCTCTGCAAGTGCGGCAGGTTTGCGCCCGTAGGTATCGGGTAACGCCGCCTGGTTACCGGTCATCCCTTTGGCCAGCCGTTTACCAAAAGTGAACCTTTTGTGGCTTTCAACATAATCGAATACGACCATTTTCCGCAACCCAACGTGGCCCGAGCGGAACGATCCTACATCCTGCCACTTTGTAAAATGACTTCGGAACAGACTGGTTACCACGAAGCCCTCTGACGTGAGTTTCAAAGAAGCCGCACCCGGCCATAGTTGCACGAGACCTACCAGCAGGCAAAATCCGAAAAAGACGGTAGTGAGCCAGCTCATTAAGGGAGACTGCCCCATCATCCCAATGCCCATATACACAAAACCCGCACTAACGACAATCGTGAAAACACTGCCGTACTTCGCAGGTCGTAAAATCAACTCATTCGCATCCATAACTGGGTAGTAGATATCTTCCAAAAACACCAGAGGCCATCCCCCATTATCAATTATCAATTAACAATTATCAATTCTCCACTATCAACCATGAACCATGAACTATGAACTATCAACCAACACCTACCACCGAATAATCGCACTCGCCCACGTAAAGCCACTGCCGAAAGCCGCCAGCACCACGAGATCGCCGTCTTTTATTTTTCCGGCTTCCCATGCCTCGGTCAGCGCAATCGGAATCGAAGCCGCGGTCGTATTGCCATACCGCTGGATGTTGTTGAACACCTGGTCATCCCCCAACTGGAACTTCTGCTGGATGAACTGCGCGATCCGCAGGTTCGCCTGGTGGGGTATCAGCATGTTGATATCCGAAACGGAAAGGCCATTCGCCGCCAGTCCTTCGTTGATGACTTCCGCAAAACGCACCACCGCATTCTTAAACACGAACTGGCCGTTCATATACGGGTAATAACTTTCGTCATCCGGATTGGCATCCGCGATGATGTCGGTCACCCAACGTGCCCCCATTCCGGGCGCATTAAGGTATAATTCTTCTGCATGTGCACCTTCCGAATGCAGGTGGGTCGACAGGATACCTTTCGACAGGTCCTCCTCCCGCTTCAATACCGCGGCACCGGCTCCATCCCCGAAGATGACCGAGACGCCCCGGCCCCGTGTCGTCATGTCAAGTCCGACGGAATGCACCTCCGAACCGATCACCAATACTGTGCAGTACATGCCCGTCCGGATAAACTGGTCGGCCACCGATAAAGCATACACAAAACCCGAACACTGGTTGCGCACATCCAGCGCGCCAACCGTCCGGAGTCCGAGTTCTTTTTGTACTGCCACACCCGGTCCCGGAAAATAGTAATCCGGACTCAACGTCGCGAATACCACAAAGTCGATATCATCCGCCTTCACACTGGCACGCTCCATCGCAATCTTCGCGGCTTTCACACCCATCGAAGTCGTCGAATCCTGTCCGCGCACAATGTGGCGCCGCTGTTCGATGCCCGTTCGCTCACGGATCCACTCGTCGTTGGTATCCATGATCTTCGAGAGATCTTCATTCGTAACTACATTATCGGGAACATAGAAGCCGAGTCCGGCCATACGGGAATGATACATAACGTACTTTTTGATAAAATTCGACCCGTCCTTTTGCCAAACCGGCAAAAAGAACCGCTTGCAAGATACGGCTTTTGACGATGCCGTCGAAATACCCTACAACGGTTGTCCGACTGCCCAAAAATCATGACCTTCGTAAAAACCGCCCGAACCATGCGCTATCTTCTCCTTCTGGCCTTCAGCGCCGCCTGCTTTGCACAACCCCTATCGTCTACACAGGCGGCCCACCTGGCAACGCTGCCGATGAAGTGCCTGCAACAGGAGTACCCCAACAAAACCGGGCAGTTGCTGGCCAACAGCAGTGAAATCGCCGGACCTAAAGACCTGCATCCGGCTTTTTACGGGTGCTTCGACTGGCATTCGTCGGTGCACGGACACTGGAGCCTGGTGTACCTCCTCGCCCATTTTCCCCAACTCGAAGGCCGCGATGTCATCATCGGCAAATTGCAACAGAACCTCAGCCGTGAGAATATTGCCGTCGAAATAGCCTATCTCTCCCGCAAACACGAAAAATCGTTCGAACGTACCTATGGCTGGGCGTGGTTGCTCAAGCTCCAGCAGGAACTTGATACCGCTCCCGATTCGTATGCCGCGCCACTGGCAGCCAACCTGCGCCCGTTGACCGATACATTGGTGGCCCGCTATACCGAATTCCTGCCCAAACTGCTGTATCCCATCCGCGTCGGCACCCACAGCAATACCGCTTTCGGGTTGTCATTGGCATGGGATTACGCCGTCCATACCCAAAATAAGGCATTTCAAGACGTATTACGAACAGCCGCACTTCGCCTTTTCGGAGCCGATAAAGATGCCCCTTTTATTTGGGAACCCAGCGGCACCGACTTCCTCTCGCCCTGCCTCGAAGAAATCGGTATAATGCAACGCGTATTGCCGGAGCACGAGTTCCTCAAATGGATGAAAGCCTTTGCCCCCGTCCTGAAAAAGAAAGACTTCAAATGGGAGCCCGGAAAGGTGTCAGACCGAACCGATGGCCATCTGGTGCATCTAGACGGACTCAACTTTTCCCGCGCGTGGAACCTCTACCGGTTGGCGGCACAATACCCGCGGGCATACGGGCATCTCAGGTCCCTGGCCGACCTCCACATGGCTGCTTCCCTGCCCTCAGTCGTAGACGGGAATTACGAGGGCGAGCACTGGCTGGCTTCGTTTGCACTGCATGCGTTTGAAGAAAAAGGCGCTTCGTATTAACAAGCCGCCGTCGCCTGTGCCATTCCAAAAGTCCGGCCCGTAGGCAACCGTCGCGACTTTCCGTACCTTTGCGCCATGCCAAAGGAACTCCTGATACAGGTACCACCTGAAACCGCTGCCGATGCATCGGCCCTCAAATTGCATGTCGCACGGCACATCCGGATTTCGGAATCGCAAATCGATCATATCACCATCCTGAAACGGTCGATTGATGCGCGCCAACGGGCCATCAAAATCAACCTCAAGCTGCACGTTTTTGTAGACGGTGAGCCGTTCTCAGACGCGCTCATAGCCCTACCCGACTATCCCGACGTGTCGAACGCACCGGAAGTCTTGGTAATTGGCGCCGGACCCGCCGGACTCTTCGCCGCTTTGCGCCTCATCGAGTTGGGATGTCGACCAATCGTCATCGAGCGCGGAAAAGACGTAAGAGGACGTCGGCGCGACCTGAAAGCCATCAACCGTGACCATATCGTGGACGAAGATTCCAATTATTGTTTTGGCGAAGGCGGCGCGGGCACTTATTCCGATGGTAAACTCTACACCCGTTCCAAAAAACGCGGCGACATTGACCGCATCCTTCGGCTGCTGGTCGGATTTGGTGCGAGTGCTGACATATTGGTCGAGGCACATCCCCATATCGGCACCAACAAACTGCCCAAAATCATCGAAGACATACGCGAGAAGATCATCGAACGGGGCGGTAAAGTCCTTTTCGAAACCCGCATGACCGACCTGATTTTGGAAGGAGGGGCCGTGCGTGGCATCGTCACACAAAACGGCGAACGCATTGCCGCGAAAAGCCTGATCCTGGCAACCGGACACTCCGCCCGCGATGTATTTGAACTACTCCATCGGAAGAACATCCTTATCGAAGCCAAGCCCTTTGCATTGGGCGTACGCGCCGAGCATCCGCAAAGCCTCATCGACCAGATCCAATACAGTTGTGACTACCGGGGTGCCTTCCTGCCTCCGGCGCCGTATTCCATCGTCAAACAGGTCAACGGACGGGGTATGTATTCCTTCTGTATGTGTCCGGGAGGCGTCATCGCACCCTGCGCAACGAGTCCGGGCGAGGTCGTCACCAACGGTTGGTCGCCCTCAAAACGCGACCAGGCGACCGCCAATTCCGGCATCGTGGTGGAACTCCGCCTTGAAGACTTTGCGCCGTTTGCAAAAGAAGGACCGCTCGCTGGAGTGGCTTTCCAGCGCGACATCGAACAACGTGCATGGCGATTGGCAGGTGAAACCCAACGAGTGCCTGCCCAACGCATGGTCGACTTTTCAAAAGCAAAGGTATCGGCCGACATCCCGAAAACGTCTTACGTGCCGGGCACGACGTCTGTAGAGTTAGGGAATGTTTTCCCCGGTTTCCTTACCCAAACACTACGCCAGGGGTTTGCGGAATTCGGCAAGACCATGAGGGGCTATTTCACCAACGACGCCATCCTGCATGCCCCGGAATCGCGAACATCATCACCTGTTCGCATCCCCCGCGATCCCGACACACTCATGCACCCTGAAATAGCCGGACTCTACCCGTGCGGAGAAGGGGCAGGTTACGCCGGTGGCATCGTATCGGCCGCAATCGACGGCGAGAAATGCGCGTTCATGGTGGCGGCTTCGCTTGTCGGCGCAAAACCAATCTCTTAAACGAGCGTTAAACCTGTGGTGACGCCCGTCTGGCCCGTCAGTAAGCGTCCGTTTTTTCGTATTTTTACACGATGACGGAAGAACACGTAATCCTGGTCAATGAAAAGGACGAGCCTATTGGGCTGATGCCGAAGATGGAAGCACATGAAAAAGCGGTTTTGCACCGCGCCTTTTCCGTGTTTGTGCTCAATTCAAAAAACGAGGTCATGTTGCAGCAACGGGCCCGTGATAAATACCATTCCCCTTTGCTTTGGACCAATACCTGCTGTAGCCACCAGCGTGACGGCGAGTCGAATATCGAAGCCGGAACACGACGTTTATTCGAAGAAATGGGGTTCACCACCGAACTGCGCGAACTCTTCCATTTCATTTACAAAGCACCTTTTGACAACGGCCTTACTGAACACGAACTCGACCACGTCATGATCGGTCGCTACGATGGCGTGCCCCAGGTCAATCCGGCGGAAGTCGAAAGCTGGAAGTGGATGGATATTGAGTCGATCCGTACCGACATGACCGTACATCCGGAACGTTACACTGTTTGGTTCCGCATCATTTTTGACGAATTCTATCACTTCCTGGAAGAACACACTCTTTAACCGCCACACCACCGTGAAAGTAACTGTCTCCCGTCGCGCCCACTTTAATGCTGCCCATCGGCTTTACCGGCCTGATTGGTCAGACGAACGCAACAATGCAGTGTTCGGCAAGTGCAACAATCCGAACTTCCACGGGCACAATTACGAATTGATTGTGTCGGTGACGGGAGAGATTGATCCTGAAACGGGCTTTGTCATTGATGTCAAGGAACTTGCCGACCTTATCAAGGCATATGTCGAAAACGCCTTCGACCATAAAAACCTCAACCTCGACGTTGCCGATTTTCAATCCCTTAACCCAACGGCCGAGAACATTGCCGTGGTGATCTGGAACCGCCTCAGGCCGCATATTGCCGCCGATAAAGAGATGGAAGTGACCTTATATGAAACACCGCGCAACTTCGTTTCCTATCGGGGATTGTGATTTTTATAAGGAATTGACGGAATTGTAGTAGGACACTTCCGTCGGTTAGACGAAATTTGCGCGTAAAACACCGCGTATGGCCCTTCCGCTTTATCCGCTTACCTTCGCTCCCATCCTGAAAGAACGCATTTGGGGAGGTGAGAAACTGCGTACGTATCTCCACAAACCCATCGAATCCGCTATTACCGGCGAAAGCTGGGAACTGTCGGCTGTCAAAGGCGATGTCAGTGTCGTGGCAGACGGACCCTTGGCGGGACAACCGCTCGATGCCCTGATTGCCGAGCGTCCGGATGACCTACTCGGAACCAAGGTACACGCGCGATTCGGGGCCGAATTTCCCTTACTCTTCAAATACCTGGATGCACGCGAAGACCTGTCGATCCAGGTGCATCCCAATGATGAACTGGCGAAGGCCCGTCACAACTCATTCGGCAAAACCGAGATGTGGTATGTGATGCAAGCCGATCCGGGCGCGCGCATCATCGTAGGATTCAAGGAAAAGTCGAGTCCGGAAGCCTACCTCAATAGCTTAAAACACAATTCCATACTCGACCTACTCGACACCCGAACGGCACACAAAGGCGACGTTTTCTTTCTCAACACGGGCACTGTACACGCCATCGGGGCCGGTCTGGTCATTGCGGAAATACAACAGACCTCGGACATCACGTATCGCATCTACGATTTCGACCGCACCGATGCACATGGCAACCGTCGTGAACTCCACGTCGAACAGGCACTTGACGCCATTAACTACGACAAAACCGAGGCATTGCGCACGTATGACACAAAGCCGAATGTCGCCAACACGATGGTCGATTGTCCGTATTTTCAAACGAACTTCCTGCCTCTTGATGGGCAATTGGACGTGTCGAAATCCGGTGATTCCTTCACGGTGTATATGTGCACCGAAGGCGCGTTTTCGATTACTGTAGACGGAAACGAGTATCCGTATACCATGGGCAACACCGTATTGCTGCCGGCCGCATTGACCGACTTCCGTTTGTCCGGAACCGCCACGCTACTGGAAATTTCGGTGCCGTAGGCTGTCGTTCAAAAACTTATACGTACTTTTGCACCGAATTTTTAAACACAAGAAAATGGCAAGCGTTCGTAACCTTAAAAAAGACATTAACTACGTATTGGGCGATATCATCGAGGCCGTTTACCTGTATGAGCTGGCTACATCGGGAAAACCGAGCGTGGAAAGCAATGCCGTGATCGAAGAAGCCATCGTGGCGTTCGATACCTTGATCGCGAAAGTGAATGCTGTGAAGGGAAATGACAAAAAAGCGTCATTCAAAGCCATCAACGCGGAACTGGAAGAAACAGCCAACGCACTGGTAGCCAAAATCAACGCGCTACAGTAATAAAAAAAGCGGCTAAAAAACAGGCCTGACTTTTGGTTTTTTGGGAAGAGCCTGTATATTTGCACGTGTAAATGCCGGTGTAGCTCAGTTGGCCAGAGCAGTTGATTTGTAATCATCAGGTCGTGGGTTCGAATCCCTCCATCGGCTCAGCAAACCATCCTTGTGATGGTTTTTTTATGGACAAAAAAAGCCATCCTTTCCGGATGGCTTTTTGTTTTTACTGACCGGCTTTCAACCGCTCTTTGTAGTACTTTTCCAGTCGCTGTCCATACAGCGATTTCGCTACTTTCGGTGTCATCGAGGTACGGATGGTATCGAGGTATTTCAGGCTCACATCCGGGATGGCAGACAGCGCGACATAAGGCGCTACTTCCTGGTCGCGGTGGTTGACCGCAAAATTGACGGCATAGAGGTAGCGGCGCTTTAAATTCGACTCCGACACCTTTTCGAGGCTATCCAGACGCTCCGGTTTCCCGAGTCGCTGTGCACGGAGTTTCTCAACGATCAGGTTCGTATTCTGGTCGGTGAAACGACTGTCTACCTTACGGAATTCGTCATACAACGCATGGTTTTTCGACCCCGTAATCTTTGCATCGGCAAAAAAGGCATCGAGCGTCGTCTCGATGTTCATATTGCCCGGTTCAGCAAAAAAGGGCAGACGGTCATCAATTGAGTTGGTCGTGCCGCGGTCGAGTACGAGTACAAACATTTCCGGCGACGTGACATTCAGCCAGGTTTCAAAATGGGAATCATTGTCAATACGGATGCTATCCAATACGACCAATGACGTATCCACCTGTTTTTTGATATAAAGTGTTCCTTTCCCGAGTCCTTTGACATTTCCGGTGAGGTGCAGGTTTCCTTCTTTCT
Source organism: Flavobacterium sp. HJ-32-4 (assembly GCF_022532105.1). Classification (NCBI taxonomy): domain Bacteria; kingdom Pseudomonadati; phylum Bacteroidota; class Flavobacteriia; order Flavobacteriales; family Flavobacteriaceae; genus Flavobacterium; species Flavobacterium sp. HJ-32-4. Next base: position 3,305,128 of record NZ_CP092832.1, read on the forward strand.
TCGTATCCTGGCACGCAACCAGCAACACCACGCCGGCCAGGGCCGCAACCAATCGTTTCATCTGTTTTGAGTTTGCGCAAAATAAAGAAAAAATCCCCAAAGCGCGGGCCTTGGGGATTTTACATTAGGGTGTTTTTTCACTATCCTTTCAACCAGGCATTGCGAAGCGCCTGTTTTTCGGCTCCGGAGGCGTTGTAGCCTTCCTCCTCGGTCGACGGAAGCACCACTTTTCCGGATACGGTTTTCTCTTCTGTACCGCGGCGGATCTTTAACGTAACCGCATCGCCTTCCTTCCAGCCTATACTTGCCATGACGAGGTCGTAAATATTATTGACGTTGTAGGCGGTGCCATTGGCTTCCAACAGCACGTCATTTCCTTCAATACCCAGGTTCTTGGCAAAGGCGTTATCAAGGCCCGGCAGGAAGTAAATCTCGCTCTTCGGATTCACCCCGATATACGGCGTCTGCATGTCTTTCAGCAGGGGCATCCCCTTCTTGTTGTATTTTCCTTTCACGACGCCCATTTTGGCGAAGTACTCACTATACGGGATCGGTGTTTCGCCCGCCACATACTTGTCAAGGAACGCGCCGACTTCCGGATACGTCATTTGCGTGATTTCGGCAAACAAAGCCTCGTCCTCAAACGGTTTTCCCGCGCCGTATTTGGCTGACAGGCGTTGCATCATGTCGAGGATACCCCGTTGTCCGTTGCTTTTCTCACGGATGATGATATCGATGCACATGCCGATAAGGGCCCCTTTCTCATATACGTTCTGGTATTGGTCTTTATACGGTTTCACCAATACGTTCTGGCTCATTTTCGTAAACGACATTTTGTCGTCCATGCGCGAGGCGTTTTCGATTTTACCGGTCATCCGGTCGAGGAACTCCTGCTCCGAAATCAATCCCTGGTTCACCTGGAACAAATTCGCAAAATACTCCGTTACGCCTTCGTACATCCAAAGGTGTTTCGACATCTTTGGCGCGTTGAAATCAAAATACTGGATTTCTTTTGAGTGGATGGTCAGCGGCGTTACAATGTGGAAAAATTCGTGTGACACGACGTCACGCAATTGCGCTCCAAGACCTTCCACACCCATCGATTCCGGCATCACGACAGTTGTACAGGTGGGGTGTTCAAGTGCCCCGAATCCTTTGGCATCCGTTTCCGAAAGCGTCGAAAGGTAAATAAGGATGCTGTATTTCTTGGTCGAATTGAAGTTTCCGAGGAAGGCTTTCTGCGCCGTCATCATCTCTTTCAAATCGGGGGTGATGGCCTCGGCGGTAATAGTGCCATTGGGTGAATACACCGCAATCAGGATATCCATGCCGTTGATTTGGAATTCGGTATGGTCAGGTGTGGAATACATAATCGGATTCTCGACGAGTTCCGCATACCGCGACACCGTAAAGCGATCTGCGGTTGGAGATGCATCGAGATCAGTCATCGACGTGGCGCCCCAAAGTCCGGCCGGATGCGATACCGTCATTTCATAAGGCGTTTCCATAAACTCCTTGAAATAGCCGACAAAGGCCTGGGTATTGACCAGGAAGTTCTTATTCGCGTCAATATTACTTCCCACCGGCGAAAAAATATCGTGTTTCCCTTCGATATCAAACGTGTCATTCACGAGATACGTAATCTTGGCGAGTTTTTTCGCGCCTACAATCGTCCAGGAATTCACATCGGTTTTTTCCACCACCAATGGCTTCCCGTCGGTTCCTACGGCTTTCAGGTCATCGATGTACTTTCCGAAATCGTCTTCCGAATACGTACCCGGAACGGTTTTGGGAATAAAATAGGTGATCTTGTCCGTGGCGATCTTGGGCACCGAAACGGTAACCTGTACTTTATCGTCGACCACATTCGTCAGATCCAGATTCGCTTTTAGGGCGTTTTGTGCAAAAGAGGCGACGCCCGTCAGCAGGACGACACACCACATCAAAGGTTTTGTCATATTGTTTCCGATTTGGGAGGTAAGACTACCAACCTTCGATATTGTTACGGCAGCGCGTCGTTTTTCGGTCTTATTTGACCTCGCGCGTAGGCGGTCGCTTCGGACGGAAGGGCATCTTCAGCAGTTCGGTGAGGCGGTTGTGCTCGCGTTCGTCGGGATGGGTGTCGATGCCATATACGACATCGGTGGCCGGAAGTTCGCGATAGGTCCCGAAGAGCCGGTCCCACAACGAAAAGATATTACCGTAATTCGAGTCGGTATAGGGTAAGCGATAATGGTGGTGCACTTTGTGCATATCAGGCGACACCAGCACAAACCGCAGCGTCTTATCCAACCACAGGGGCAATTGGATGTTGGCGTGGTTGAACTGCGAAAAAACAACAGACAACGATTGGTACATGAATACCATCCACATCGGCGCGCCCGCTAAAAACGTCCCGACGATCGTAAACGCAAATCGGATCACGCTTTCGCCCGGATGGTGCCGGTTGGCCGACGTAGTATCGAGCCAGGTATCGGTGTGGTGTATGAGATGGAAACGCCACAGCACGCTCACTTTATGCTCTGCAAGGTGGGCAAAGTAGGCTCCGAAGAGATCGAGTATCATGAGTCCGGCCAACGTATACAGCCACAACGGTAAGTCAGATAAGAGGTTCAACACTCCGATTTCATGAGCGGCGGCCCATTCCGCGGTTTGCAGCAACAGGAACGCCATGACAAAATTGACGACGATGGTTGTGGCCGTAAAGAAGAAATTGATGCCCGCATGCTGCCATTTGCTGTAGGAAAAGGAGGCAAACGGACGTGCATTCTCAATCAGCCAGAAAAAGGTAATCCCCCCGGCCAGGATGAGGGCGCGGTGCCAGGACGGAATGGTCTCGAAATACTGTACGATGGTTTCCATGATTATAAAGGAAAATGAACGATAAAGGTACTGCCGGATTGGCCGTCGCTTTCCACGGTGATCTTACCGCCGAGCGCCTCAACCTGTGTTTTGGTCATAAAAAGGCCAATTCCTTTCGCATCGGTGTTTCGATGGAAAATCTGCCGCATGCCAAAAATTTTATGCCCGTATTTCGAAAGGTCGATGCCAAGGCCATTGTCTTTCACCGTCAGTTTGACGTAATGGGTGAGTTTCTCGGTGCGGATCTCGATGAGGGGTTTGCGATCCGGATGACTGTATTTCAAGGCGTTGCTGACCAGGTTTTGTAGTATACTCTCAGCATAAATCTTCGGGAAGCGGATAAATGGCGCGCGGTCAAATTCAGATATAACCTGTGCCTCTTTTTCCAGTATTTGTCCCTGCAACGTCGCACAGACGTGCTGGCACATATCGCTCAATGCCACTTGCTCACGCTCGATGCCCGTATTGTTCTTGATATGGAGTACGTCAATAAGTTCGTTAAGCGTTTCATTGAGATTGACCGATACCTTCTTCAGCATTTCAAATACGGTTCGGTAATCGTCAATCGTACTGTCATCGTTGATGATATCGACCAATGACGAAATGTTGGCCGCCGGCGACCGCAGGTTGTGCGAGGTGATGTTGGCAAAATCGTTGAGTTGGCGGTTCTGCATGGCCATTTTATGCGTCATTTTGCGTTGCATGTGGATACTCCGCACCGTCTGCACCGTGGTGCGTCGGATCTGCAGGTAGCCAAAGACCACCAACCCGAACGTACAGATGACAAAAATGATGAACAGGCTGTCGCGAACCCGGACGTTATGGTCGATTTCTTCCAGACGTTTCGCCAGTTGTTGCTGTTGTTGGCGTTGGTATTTGATGATGAACACCCGAATCTTGTCCATCAGTTCCTTGCCTCTTCCCGACGCAATGATTGTAGTGGCAGCCTCTTCACCTACCAATCGACGCGCTTCCACAATAGAGGCTGAAATACGCTGTTTTTCACCAATCATCTGTTTGAGCGCCTCTACTTCCCGCACGTCGCCATGAATCGATTGGGAGAGATCGTGGAGCGAATCAACCAACACCTCAAGGTCGCGGTTACCCAGTTTATAGAGATTGAGGAATTTCTCCTGTCCCGTGATGGTATACCCACGTGAAGACGTTTCGATACTCACCGTACTGGTCAATATCTTATCGAGCACCGTGCAGATTTCGTTCGTCTCCATAATCGTCGAACGGTTCTGTTGTACGGTACGGGCCGTGGCAAAGATGGCATAAAACAGCGCTACGAACAAGACACCGCCAACGGCAAATGACAGGTCGATTTTGGTCAGCAGGGAAAACTTCCGCATAGAAAAGAACAACGGTTTCGTCGCTAAAGGTACGTTTTTTCTTAAGAATGTGACAAATAATTCCCTGATAACCAGAAACCGGATGGGTTATTTCAGGATACGGAAGGTAAGGTTGATCCGCGGCCCTGTCGGGCGGGCCGTTTTCGGTATCTGGTGTTTCCAGAAATGCTGTGTCGTGCCGCCCATTAGCAACAGGCTTCCGTGCTCAAGCCGCAGTTTTAGTGCCTGTGAAGCATCTTGGTTGTGTCGCAGGTGAAACATCCGTTCCGCCCCTAAGCTCACCGATGCGATAAGCGGGTCGCGGCCCAGCTCGCGCTCGTTATCGGCGTGCCATCCGTTACTGTCGCGGCCGTCGCGGTAGAGGTTGAGCAATACTGTCGTAAAGCGGTCAGCACACACCTGTTCGACGGCTTCCTTTATAAACATCAGGGCCGGTGTCCAGGCGTGCGGGTGCATGACGATGTTGCTGTAGGCGTAGGGTTTTCCTTCATTGCCATAAAGGGCGGTGAGTCGTGGCTGTGGATGGCTTTTCCCAAATACCACAATATCATCCTGTTGCCAGGCCGTGTTTTCCAAAAGGAAAGAAAACAGTTCATCCGCCTTGTCGTGGGTAAAGAAAGAAGGATAGTAGGTTACCTCCGCATCGCGCAGGTCAAACCGAACGGGCGTCCTTTCTTCCTCAAACAACAACACGGCTATTCTTTTTTTCGAAGGTACGGAAGATTGAGTAATACAATCGCCGCCAATATCAGCACGATGCCCAGCCATTGCGACGGTTGCACGGTTTCATGCAGCAAGACCCATGCCATCGTGACCGAAACGGGCAATTCGAGGGAAGCCACGATACTGCCGGGGCCGATACCCGCCTTCGGAAAGCCCGCGTTCAACAACAGCGGCGGAATGATGGTACCGAATACCGCGATGGCGAGTCCGTAGGTCAGGAAAATACCCATTTGGAAAGGCCCGGTTTGTGTGAAAAGGGCGGCCGAAAAAACGATGACCGCTCCACCTGCCAACATCCAGAGACTGCGTTGTGCAGCCGATACGCCCAACGCGACTTTATTGGCCGTGAACATGGTGGTGGTAAAGGAGGCAGCAGCCAACATACCCCATACGATACCCCTCCAGTCGGGAAACACCTCGGTATCGAGGAGATTGGCGGCCAACACGGTTCCGGCAAGCACCACGGCCACCGCCGTAACACGACCGAGAGAAGGCAGCCGCTGGGTGAGCAGGGCTTCAAGCACCACCCCCATCCAGACCGTTTGCATCAGCAATACAATCGCGACCGACACGGGGATATATTTTACGGCGATATAATAGAACAGGCTTGTAAACCCCATCGATGTACCCGCCAGCAGCAACGAAAACGTCTGCCGTCTGGTCGCCGCGACGGTTTCCGTTTTTCGACTCCGCATGAACAGGTTAATAAGGCCCAAACCGAGCAATCCGATCACAAACTGCGATACGGTAACTTCCGCAGTCGTGTATCCCTCGCCATAAGCCAACTTCACAAAAGTGGCCAGCATGCCGTAGCTGGTGGCACCCAGCGCCACAAATCCTATTCCCTTTAAAAATTCCCTGTTTCCCATAGTGTCGTAAGCGGGCGCAAAGATACGGAATCGTAACCGTGTACCGCGCCCCACCTAAAATAAAGCCCTCGTTCCAACGTTTGCACTGCTAACCGGCATCACAGCCTGAAACCCATGCCTATGCGCTACCTACCCCTACTCCTGTTTGTACTTTGTTGCGGAAAGCCTGCAGAAGAACCTGCGAAACTGAAAACCGAGTACATACGGGTCCACAACGAAGCACGCACGTTTTGCGAGAAGCAGGGCATGAACACCGACTACTATTTTCTCGTCGACCTGAGCGTGCATTCCGGGAAACCGCGGTTCTTCATATACGACTTCGCTCGCGGCACAATCGTCGACCAAAACCTCGTCACGCATGGTGCCTGCGATGTGACGCCCAATCCAACGAAATGGGAAACCGCACGGTTCAGCGATCAACCCGACAGCCATTGTTCGGCCAAAGGGAAGTACAAGATTGGAAAACGCGACTATAGCGGCTGGGGTATCCACGTGAAATACTGGCTGCACGGACTCGAAGCCTCCAACCGAAGTGCCGAGGAACGGGTGATCGTATTGCATTCGTGGTCGGCCGTAAAAGACGGGGAAACCTATCCAACCTACAGTCCTCTGAGTTGGGGATGCCCGGCCGTTTCGGATGCCTTCATGCGGAAGCTGGATGCGCGACTGAAGCAATCCCGTAAACCGGTTCTTTTGTGGATTATCGGCTGACTACTACTCCCCCTCTTCCAAAAGATCGCTCAAATGCACCCTCAGCGCCCGCACCGAAATACTGATCTCCCAGAACGAAATGCCCAGCGACACCAGCAGGCTCAAGAGGCTCACGCCAAACAGCACGATGCCTGCAAACGGCTGTTTAAAGAACAGCAGCAACATGGCAAACACCGACAAAAACAGGCTCATTACGCCGAACATCTGCATATAACGGATCAACGTCAATCGCAGGTTTAGGTTCCTGATCTCCAACAGGATACTCCGGTTCCGCTTTTCATCGTAATGTTTCTTCAGTCCACGGATGATCTGCGCGATCGTCAGGAAACGATTCGTATACGCCAGTAAAATCAACGACGTGGCAGAAAAAAGCAGGGCGGGTGTTTCGATGGCGAGGGTCATGAGGGAGGGGTTAGGAATTAGGAGTTAGGTGTTGGGTGTTGGGAGTTGTGTGTAACGAAGATACCTCATTCTCTTTATCCTACAAAAAAGCCACCTTGCGGTGGCCTTCTTTATTTGATCAGTTCGAAACTGCGTTTCACGAATGCGGTGAGTTCTTCGCCTTTCAGGAGTCCCTGCGCGATCTTCGCCAGGTCGAGTGCCTGTTTGACCAGGCCTTCGCGCACCGTCTCGTCTTCGGTTGACAGGATGGTCGTCGCCAGGTCGCTGTTCGTGTTCACCACAAGGTTATACATATCGGGGAAGTTGCCCATCCCGAACATGCCACCGCCACCGGTTTGGCTCATTTCCTTCATCCGGCGCATAAACTCCGGCTGCGTGATCAGGAACGGTGCCGCCTGGCTGTCGAGTGCTTCGAGTTGAACGGTGTAGCCCGGAGTAGGCACGACTTTTTCTACCGCCGACTTGAGTTGTTCTTTTTCCTCATCTGACAACTTCGAAATGGCCGCGTCGTCTTTCTTGATCAGGTTGTCAACGTGATCGGCATCAACGCGAACGAACGTGATGTCAGAGTTGTCGCCTTCCAGTTTCTGGATAAGGTGCGACACAATCGGCGAGTCGAGCAACAGCACTTCATACCCCTTGTCTTTCGCCGCAGCAATATACGCGTGCTGCGTTTCTTTATTTCCGGCATACAACAAGACGATCTTACCGTTTTTGTCGGTCTGGTTTTCCTTGACTTTCTCTTTTAGTTCCTCCAGCGTAAAGTACGAGCCGTCCACCGTCGGGTAGAGCGCAAAAGCCCCCGCCTTCTCATAGAACTTGTCTTCTGAAAGCATGCCATATTCCAATACGATCTTGATATCGTTCCATTTCGCTTCGAAATCCGCGCGGTTCTCGTTGAAGAGCGATTTCAGTTTGTCGGCGACTTTACGGGTGATGTAATTCGAGATTTTCTTCACATTGCCATCGGCCTGAAGGTACGAACGCGATACGTTCAGCGGGATATCCGGTGAATCGATCACGCCTTTAAGCATCGTAAGGAATTCCGGCACGATACCTTCTACATTATCGGTAACGAATACCTGGTTTTGGTAGAGTTGGATGCGGTCTTTCTGTATTTGGAGGTTTTCACCCAGCTTCGGGAAATAGAGGATACCGGTCAGGTTGAACGGGTGGTCTACGTTCAGGTGGATGTGGAAGAGCGGCTCGTCAAACTGCATCGGATACAATTCGCGGTAGAACGACTTATAGTCCTCTGGCGTGAGATCGGTTGGCTGCTTCGTCCAGGCCGGCTCAGGGTTGTTGATGATGTTGTCTGTCTCGACGGTTTCAGCAACGTAATCGTCTCCGGCATCTTCCGGCTTCGGAAGGGTTTCTGTGCGGGTTCCGAATTTGATCGGCACCGGCATGAATTTATTGTACTTGCGAAGAAGTTCCGAAATGCGGTGCTCTTCCAGGAACTCGGTCGAATCGTCGGCGATGTGCAGGATGATTTCCGTTCCGCGATCGGTTTTGTCAGACGGCACCAGGGTGAATTCCGGGCTGCCATCACAGGTCCAGTGGGCCGCAGGTTCGTCTTTAAACGACTTGGTGATGATCTCTACCTTCTCGGCGACCATAAAAGCCGAATAGAAACCAAGTCCGAAATGACCGATGATACCCGCATCCCTCCCTGCTTCTTTGTATTTGTCAAGGAATTCTTCCGCGCCGGAGAACGCCACCTGGTTGATGTATTTCTCTACTTCATCCGCCGTCATACCGATACCCTGGTCGATGATGTGCAGTTTTTTAGCGTCTTTGTCGATCCTGACTTCGATGATCGGATGCCCATACTCAACCTTTGCCTCACCGATGCGTGTCAGGTGACGGAGTTTAAGGGTAGCGTCGGTGGCATTCGAAACCAGCTCCCGCAAAAAGATCTCGTGGTCGCTGTAAAGGAATTTCTTGATTAGGGGAAAGATGTTCTCTACCGAAACGTTGATTTTTCCTGTTGTCATGAGTCGTGCTTTTATGGATTTGCCCGCGGCCTGCAAAAGGAATACCACACCCGTGGAAAATGACAAATTGTCGGTTTAATGCCATTTGAAAGAAAAATAGGTAATTGTACAAGTCGAATTTCGAAAACCGAAGTATTTTTGCAGGATAAACCCATTATTCGCACACATGAAAAAAGCAGTAGTATTCCTGCTTCTGGCGGCTGCGGCCGTTAGCTGCAAATCCACTTCGGCTACCAGTACCAAACTTGACAACAAATCCGAGCGCGGACTCAGCGGCGACTGGACACTGACGTCGGTCTCCTATCCGGGATCGGAGTATATCCGTGTTTTCTCTTTGGGACTCGCCGACTCGAAGTGCTTCGAAGGAAGTTCGTGGCATCTTGTCTCCAATAACAATAAAGGAACCATGTCGCTCGCCGGCGGTGCCAATTGCGCAGCCTTCGACTCGCCCATCACCTGGTTCGTCAACAAAGAAGGACAGTTCGTGCTGAAAGTATTGAACGCAGGCGAGAAAGCCCGTAAAGTGCGTGACGGTTATGTATTGTCAATGGCCAACCAAACCCCTACCTCTTTCCAGTTGGTAGACCGGGTAGACGTAGCCGGCAAAATGACCGAAGTCGTATACCAATTCCAAAAACGCTAACCTTATCCCATTACCATGAAAAAAATAACAACGATAGCCCTTTCGCTCGCATTCGTCGGAAGCGGCCTTTTGACCGGTTGTGAAGCCGTCAAGAACACGAACAATACCCAACGTGGTGCCGCCATCGGTGCCGTGGGCGGGGCCGTCATCGGAGGCGTGCTGGGCAACAACGTCGGAAAAGGCGGAAAAGGAGCCCTTGGCGCCGTCATCGGTGGTGTCGTAGGCGGTGTGGCCGGTGGTATCATCGGCAACAAAATGGACAAACAGGCACGTGAAATCGACAACGCCGTACCTGGTGCAGAAGTAGAACGCGTAGGGGAAGGCATCAAGCTGACACTGAAAGAAAATGCCGTCCGCTTCGATGTCAATAAGTCGACGCTGACACCTACCGCCAAAGCGAACCTCGACAAACTGGTGACCGTTTTCAATACGTATCCGGATACCGACATCGTCATTTACGGGTATACCGACAGCACCGGTCCGGATGACTATAACCTGACCCTTTCACAGCAACGTGCCGCCTCGGTCAAGGCCTATCTGGCGTCAAAAGGCATCAACGCCGCCCGTATCCAGACAACCGGTATGGGAGAAGCCGATCCAATTGCCACCAATGACACCAAAGACGGACAAGCGCAGAACCGTCGGGTAGAATTCGCTATCACGGCCAACGAGAAAATGAAGGCCGACGCAGCGAAGGAAGCAGCGAAGAACTAATTACAACATACATCCAATGAAGAAGACAGCCCGAAACGGCTGTCTTTTTTATTGCGTCCTCCTTAAACAAAAAGACCTCCCAGAAGGGGAGGCCTTTTCATGCAAAAAAATCTATGTATAAATAAGAACGTACTAGTTGAGGACTTTCCGGGTTACTATCGAACCGTCGGTCAAGGTAATTTTCAGAAGCAATACTTGCTTTTCAAGGTTCAACACTGAAAGGCGCACTTCATTTTCCCCTAATGCCATTATTGTGTGAACCATTCGGCCCCGGATATCAAACAATTGCACTTTTTCAATACCCGCGGACAAAGCGTGGATCGTCAAACCGTCCTTATCCGTAAAGACCGCTACCGGGATGCCAGCTACGTCGGGTATTCCCAGCGTCGTGTTTGTATACTGAATTTGAAAACGGTCGTTGAAATCACCTGCCGCCGTCGTGAAACTATAAGGTGTTTCTTTCAGGTTGGTGACACTACCTGTAATGTTATCCTTGAGGAAGATACCCTGTTCACCTGCAAAAACGCCGTCGGCATGGTCAAAAGAGATGGTCATCGTACCCGTCGTCTCCGCATGAAGTGCCATCGGCACAATATCATTATCATCAAATGATGAGCGCGCCTGTATGCCATATCGTTCACCTCCGATCATCGTAGCAATACAGTTTCCGCTAGGAAGCAGGCGTCCGTCATAACCTACGTCTTCACCCATCGTGGCCGTATCAAGATAAGCCAACAGCATCTGGTTACCTTTAGACGTTTCGCTTTCGATGTTTAACCAAAAACGGCTGTTTTCGCCACTTACTGCACTTCGGAAAAACTGCCCCTGGTTGTTTCCAGTCCGCATATCGGGTGTAAAATTCACAGCAGACAGATTGGAAGTGTTGCTGAAAACAAAGCCCTGCCCTACCTGTATGGTGCCATTGGGTACCATTCCGCCCTGGAAGGCTGCGGTAGCTCCGGTATTGTTGTACATGGCATAATTAGAGCCGCCAACCAATTGGTCATGATGCGCCCAGAAGTAGAGACTGCCGGGATTGGTCGCGAGAAATGCATCGGCATCGACTGTCGAAGGAAACGGATTCGAAATAATATGGTTGTAGTTCGTACCGTTTATTGTTGGTACCGCGATACGACCGTTATTCGGAACACCTGTAAACTGACTGATAAACAATGTTGTAGGTGAAGCACCTGAAAACGGCGGATTCGGGAAGTTGTTGGGCGCACGCACCATATACCCTCTCCCTGTCACAAAATCATAGGTCCCAATCGTCGGATCAGATGCACTGCTGAATACCGGCACGAAGGACGAGGAATTTACATTATAAGTATAAAAACGGTTCCAAAGCGTCAAAGGAGAAAAGGCAAACAATTTTTGTCCGGATACCGGGCTCCCCCAGTAAACATAGTCCTGGCGCCATATCTTGACGTTGGTTTTAAAGGTAACCAATCCCGAATTGGCAAATGCGTAATCCGATTGCAACAAGTTGCTACCCTGCTCAAAAGTGAGGGAGCCACCGTTTACCGTTATCGGTCCTGATAGGTCGAAGTCGTATGCCGTAACCGGCTCTCCGTTTGCGTCAACAGAACCAACTGTGACGTTGCCGCTGTTAACAATGATCCCACACGAGAAAAAATCGGCTGATGCATTGTAATCTCCTTCAAATACAGCGGTGGCTGGTATGCCATAAAAAGGATCGTAGTAATCATTTGGCGCACCATTCGACCAACTGGTACCGTTCCAAACCGTGTTAAAACACTTTTCGGCCAAAGCGTAATAGCCCGGAATTTGGGACGGCGTCAACTCCATGTAAACGGGTGCACGCTCTGGAAAAAACGTAGGAGGCTGATAGTAAACTCCTTCCAGGTCATTGGAACGAAAAATCCCCGATGGTTCGTTTACCAGTGAATAAAAGTATACCCTGACAGCGGATATGTTCGCTGCCCCGGTTAACACGGATACCTCTACCTTCCTTGATGCAAGACCGTAACCATAAAACGGACGACCAACCGAATTGACGTGTGGTTTAAACGACAACCAAACGCTACTTATTCCATTCCCAACCATCGAAAACCAAACACCGTAATTCGAAATGCTTAAAGGATCCACACTACTAAAGAAAGGAGACGCATTTGGAATTTCATTGACCGATGCCACAGTAGGTACTTCCATTCGTACTTCGCCATTAATCTCGATATTATTGGGGCCATCTTCAAGACGGGAATTCAACGGTATCACCAAATAGGCGCCATTGCTAAAGTTGAAAGAACCTGCTTCCACCTTCATTACATCCCTAATGGTAATCACCTGGGTGGTGGTCACGGGTGCTGACATCTGCTTGTAGATTTCCCAACGATTAAAGGTTGCAGTTGGAGCAACCGCATCGTTACGGTAAACACCATTTCCGGTTAGCAATTGCGCCGTTGCCGTTGGATCGACATTCCGCATCCACAGCGTATCGATCGTGGCGATACCTTCATTGAAAATACTGCCGCCCGTGTTGAGCAAATTGGTACGGATTTCGCCCGAAGTAATCGTCAAATCACCCGCAATATCGATTTGCGGGGAAGACACGAAGCGGTTGGTGCCGCTGCCCGTTTCAATCTCGATATCGCCAAAATACATATTGGAAGTGGTAAAATAAAACCCCTGGTTACCGCCCGCGTCGGTGGAAACGCCGTTTCCAAAGCGAAAAACATGAGACAGTGGAAATACAATCCCGGATGGAATGCTAATGCTTAGGGTCGATGCACCGTTGGCCACATGTGGGTCTACAATCGTAATACGGCCTGCTGAAAGAGCAAGGCTTGCGGTGGTTGAAGCAGTAAAGTCAAAGATTTTGTTCCCCGATTGGACGCTTCCGACCGCATTTCCACCGCCATTACCGTCAACAACCATTTCGCCTCCGCTTTGGCTAAAACTGCTCCCTGAGTTACCCTTAAAGTTACCGTTTAGGGTAAAAGTACCGCCCGATAAGATAAACGAGCCATTCAAGAGAAAAGTACGATCGCCACCACCCGCCGGACCGATGGTTACCGCGCCTGAGGAAAGCGTCAGGCTGCCGCCGGTATTTACCGCCATACCCGTACCGGAACCTCCGCCGACATTGAAGTCTCCGCCATTGACGGTTATACTTCCGCCCGTGGTTACGGAATCGGTTACGGCAAATGTACCCGAGGAGATTGTGACAGAACTACCCGGACGGACATTAAGCGTTTTGGCATTCGCGGTTCCACTTACTGTAAGCACCCGCCCTTCCAGGATGTAGGCACCGGTGCCGGGAGTAGGAACAGATCCAGTGCTCCAGATGGATGAATCCGACCAATCACCTGACTGTATCGCAATTACGTCGCCAGAAGTGTTGATATCGCTGAAGGAAGAACCAATGTAATAGGTATCCGCTAGGTTGGCCAAGGGTATGCCTACCCGGTTTGCTTTGATATAATTAGTACCAGATGCATGATTACCCGGTGCGGGCGTATTAGCCGATGTCACATGGTGATTGCCGTTGATAGGCGCGTACAGCAACGGGGCATATACATCTTCCCCGTCGAAACTGAGATCGAAGGTAGCGCTGCCGGTGATCCCCGTTTGGCCGACCGCCCATCCCGTATTGCTTCGCAGGTTGACAGTGTAGCCATCGTTATCGAGAATCGAATTGTACGAAACGTTATTTGCATCTATCATGGGCCCTACGCGCACGATTCCCCCAGTGGTAGAGGCTGTTTTTGAGACCGTGACGTCCCGTCTTTTGGTTCCATTTTGTCCGACCATATAGAAAGGTCTGGAGCCGGCGTCAACACCAAACCAACGACCCAAAACGGCGGTAGGTGCAAATCCGCCTGAAATGAAAGAGAGATCGTCATTCAGCGCCGGGCCAGTTCCGACAATAAATGTTGAACCAAGCGTGTCAATGGTACCGCTTGTTAAAGTAAGCATACCAGACACTGTACCCGTATTGCTGCCTGATAACAAAGAATTGGCATTCGAGAATGTCACGCCTCCATTCGTATTGGCACAATCCAGGGCGGAAAAATTGGCCGTGGCACCGCTAAGCGCGTTTTGGAAGACGCCAGCGCCCGAGACCGTCTGGTTACTGCTGCCAGTAAATGCAATCGAGCCTAGCGTGCTGAGCGTGCCATTATTCGTAAGGCTACCACCCAGTTGTAAGCCCGCCGTAGCCAGTATCCGGAACTCCCCGCTTGTGACCGTAAGCGAACCATTCATGCGAAAGCTATCGGCGATATTGGCGTATCTATTGGCACCGGATCCGGTATTGATTTCCAACGAGCCCATAGTAAGTGTTGTGGGTATACTGACCCGCATGGCCAGTGCCCCACCTACGGTTGTGGAAACACCATCACCCAACACAAGCCTGTGCGAACTGTTAGAGGTGCAGATTCCGGAAGGGATGACAAATACCTGGTCTGACGCACCGCTTCCCACGTGCGGATCTACAATAATGAGACGTCCGCCAGTAAAATAAAGATTGATGGCGCTTGCCGATGTAAATGAAAACAATGGTGTTCCCGTAGCAACGCTGGATGCGGCAATACCGTTATTATTACCGTCAATTATGATATCTCCACCACTTTGGGAGAGGATAGCCCCACTCGCGGCAGTCAAGTTTCCATTCAATACAAGCGTACCGCCATTACTTAAAGAGAGTGAACCACTGGACGTAATAGATAACGTGGTGTTATTCCCCGTGGCGCGACTTACCGTAAGCGTATTGGACCCTATGGAAAGACTGCCATTTTCAATGGTAAGCTGACGCACCGATGCTGATGCGTTCAATACCATGTTCGCGCCGTTACGTATAACATAGTTGTCGGCGTTAGTAATAGCTGCCGGTGCCGCGCCGCTGCCATTGCCGTTAACTCCCCAAGAGGTTCGATTCGCAAAATTAGTAGAAAAAGGCTTTGAGTAATACGTGGTTTGGGCCGTGCTATCCCATCCAAAGACCAGACATGCTGCCAGAACGTAGAAAAAAAGGGTCATCTTATTGAGACGCCTGTTGTCAGTGGTAGCACGAGTCTCAGCTGTAAGGGTGGCGCTATGACCTGGCTGCATGTTGTTGTAGCGATGTTGCATAAATTAGGTGTTTTGGGTTATTGATTTTTGGGGACAAATCCAACAATGGCGGAGTTTTTTAAAAGGGAAGCCGCCCCCCAAACGGACGGCTTCCCAGTTCAATTAAGAAACTATATATAAAAAGAACGTCAATGCATCAATGCCTGATTGAGACAATCCCGTAAGCCAAGAATCTCTTTTTCGAATACAGTTCCGACACTTTTTCAAGAGCACGAGTTCTGACAGAGCGCTTGCTAAATATGCGCCACTCACTCCGCAGAACGCCCCTCTTAAAAAATGTTTAACATTTTAGAAAAAAAGTTAGACAAATCTAAAAGTTGATGTAATGGAAACACTTGACTTTTGGTAAGAAAGTAGCGAAGGCTGTGAAATCAAATTAATTATCATTATCACACAAAATCACTACTATAAACTGTGATGTAGCCCTTCTAACTTGATGAATTGTTCAGTTTTAATAAAAAAACAATGAACAAATTATAAATATGACAAAGCGGGCTGCTTGACAATTGTCAAGAAGTGAGAAACAAACGACAAAACCGCGGAGGTGTGCGAAAGAAAATGGCATTTCGTCACACTATTTCTCCGTTCCATCAAGAGACGGTTAACTGACGATGGTGAGATGTAGAGAAAGGATATTATTTGAGCCGCAACGCACCACAGCGTCGAATGCGACTCAACGTTTCGGGTGTGACACCAAGATAAGAGGCAATAAACTTCAACGGCACGTTTTGATAGACTTCGGGTTGTTCCGAGAGAAGTTTCTGGTAACGCTGTTCGGCTGTTAGCATTCTGAAATCTAGTGTACGTTCGCGCAAACTCTGTATAAGGTGCTCGTACGTTTGTTTACATACATGTCGCCAAACCAGGGTGTTGGAAAGCAATTGATCATAACTTTCTTTATCAATAGCAATCAAAACGCAATCAGATAAGGCTGACACTCTTTCACGCGAGGGATGACCTGTCACAAAACTCTCAAATGCCGTTACAAGGCCGCCAGGACCGACAAGCTCAGTCGTGATTTCTTCACCATCATCAACAAAATAGACACGAACATATCCCTCTACCACAAAATAAAGGGTATCAACCTTCCGCTTCTCTTTTTCCAGAAGTCGGCCCTTTGATACGCTAACAGCGCGAAGTAGGTTAATAAGCGTCGTAACGTCATACGAATCGATTGGCATGATAGTATTGACATAACGCAGAAAATTGCTGATGGGCATATGCGAACTCTTATTGGGGTAAGAGTTACCTGAAAAAACCTCTCAAATATATTAACTATTGTTTAATATATCAACTGCAATAAAAAAAACTAGATATCTATAAATATCAGTTAATTAAGCGTATAAACAAAATACTAAGCCATAAGTCATTAAACAAATATTTAAACTAAGCCGTGTGCAAAGTGGCATACTTACGTGAACCTCTTTTAGATCAATCAGACGCCCCTCCATTAAGACAAAAAAGAGGGCACCGTGGTAGTCCCCCAACCCCTCGTGCGCCCTCTATGCAAAATTGGTAGATCGCTGAAAAACAGCTCTCGAAAAGCCCCAGTGTGGTTTCTCAGGTAAGTCGAACCGTTTTACTTCGTGTTCATCCTATGGGCTTAGCCAAAAATAACCCGACACAATAAGATTCGCCTTGACCTGTATCAAGAAATGAATTTTCTCACAGAAATAAGGTTCACCTAAGCGACTCGTAAAGTGATCCAACCGCTCTTATTTTGTTTTCGCGCTGCGTATCCGACTCAGTGTCTCCGGGCGAATTCCCAGATAAGAAGCAATGTATTTGAGCGGCACATGCTGGTATAATTCCGGCCGCTTGGCATAGAGCTTTTGATAGCGCTCTTCCGCGGTCAACGTAAGAAGGTCGAGTGACCGTTGCCGCGACTCGGCCAAAAAACGCTCGTAACTATATTTACAGACATATTTCCAGGACACCGTTTCCTTCATCAGGATATCGTAAGAGGCCTTGTCTGCCCACATCAAATGACAATCCGTGACGGCACTCAACGTTTCGGTCGAAACCTCCTGGTTGACGAAGCTCTCAAATACCGTAACAAGCGAATTACCGTGCACAAGCTGTGTGGTAACCTCAAGTCCATCATGGTTACACGACATCCGCATAACGCCATCAACCAAAAAATACATTTTCTCTACAACCCGGCCATCCGATTCTACGATCGTTCCCCGCGGCACCTCCATGCAGTGGAACGCTTTTTCGAGAACAAGCTCGTCTGTCTCAGACACATTCGTTATGCCCGATATGTAATTAACTAAGTGATGTAGCGGCATGCTGCAACTCTTTTTTGGGGGTAAGAGCTACCTGAAAAACCGCGTAAAGATACTTTTTTTGAAAATTCCCTCCTAGCAGATTAAAAAATTAACTTAACAGCCAATTTTTAACGAAATAGACCTCCTTTTCATACTTATTTTGTAAGTCTTTCAACAACTACTGCGCCCACTATTTTTTAGATACGCCTTCTTCCTCCATCAGCTTAAGTCCGAAATTTCGGATTTGAACGATGATGTCCAGCACCTCCTGCCCCCTCGGTGTCAACGAATATTCGGTGCGCGGCGGCACTTCCGCGAAGACTTTCCGCACGATATACCCGTCCCGTTCGAGTTCTTTCAACTGTGCCGTCAGCATTTTGTCGGAAATATGCGGAATGTCCTTTCGCAATTCCCCATAGCGCCGCACCTGGTCGCGAAGCCGCCACAGGATCGGGGCCTTCCAGGCACCTCCAATCTGTTCCATCACCAGTTGCACCGGGTTATAATAGACGCGTCCGTTGATAATGAAGTCAGGCATATGATGCGTTTTAGACGAAGATACCAAAAAACAACCCTTACTTACCAAAAAGTGTGTTCCGCACGCCTTGGTAACACTCTTGAAGCAGGGCTTTTCCGGGCGTAGCTTTGGAGTGTTAAACAAAAACTCCTTATGAAAAAACGGCTACTACTGGCCATGCTCGTCCTGACGTGCATCGCACATGCCCAACACAATGCGGGCTACAAAGGCAAGATACTGATGATTGCCTCGAACCAGGCCACCAGCAAACAAACCGGATGGCCCATCGGCGTCTGGTATTCCGAACTCACCCACCCCTATTGGACGTTCACCGAAGCGGGCTATAAAGTCGACGTGGCGTCCCTGAATGGTGGCGCGCTCTTTTTCGACAGCTTCAGTGACCCGGAAGATGCAAGCGGATACGCGGCCTTCGACCTACTGTCGCTAGGCTTCAAAAAAGACCCGGCCAAACGCGATTGGCTCGCGAACTCGAAGAAACTGGCCGACATCAACCCCAATGACTACAAAGCGATCTTCGTCTGTGGCGGGCAAGGGCCGATGTACACCTTCTATAAAAACCCGGAACTGCTGGCCTTCTTCAGCAACTTCTACCAAACCGGAAAACCGACCGCGGCCATCTGCCATGGCACCTGCCTCTTGCTCGACGCCCGTCTTCCCGATGGCAACCTCATCGTAAAAGGAAAACACTGGACAGGATTCGCGAACAGTGAAGAAAATTATGCGGATGCGTATGTAGGGATGAAAATCCAGCCGTTCCGTATCGAAGACGAAGCACGCAAGCTGCCGGACACCCATTTCGAAACCGCCCACGCATTCGATGCCTTCGCCATACGAAGTGGTAACCTCATCACCGGCCAACAACAGAACAGCGGCGCCAAAGCAGCCGAGCTGGTCGTGCAGGCCCTGGAAGAGGATGCGAAACGCTATCCTACCTATATCTTCGTACACGGTGCCTGGGCCGACGAGAGTGCCTGGGGTGGCATACGCACGACTTTGGCCGAGCACGCCAACGTTGTGACCGTCAACCTTCCCGCACATGGTATCGATCCAACGGCCGGCACGGAGGTCACCCTGAACGATTACGTCAAAACCGTTACGAACGCCATTGACGCGGCACCGGGTAAAGTGATCCTGGTCGGACATTCAATGGCAGGCGTCATCGTATCTGCCGCAGCCGACCAACGGGCCGACAAAGTCGAAAAAGTCGTGTATGTAGCGGCTTACCTCCCAAAAAGCGGACAAAGTATTGCCGCCATCAACGACGATTTCTTCGGGAAGAAACCCATTCCCATTTTTGAGTATTCCGCCAACGGGGCCCTCGTAAGCATCCAAAAAGACGCCATCGCCGATGTGGTATGTGCGGATTGTCCGGCATCGATCAAAGAAATGCTGGTAAAATACCACCGGGCCGAACCGACCAAAGGGTTTACCGAACCGACCACCCTGTCGGCCGGTTTTGCCCGCATCCCGAAATACTATATCTTCACCGAAAACGACCACGCCATCCCGCTTGCGCTCCAACAGAAAATGGTCAAAGCCGATGGCACCGTTCGCAAAACAGCCACAATGAAAACCAGCCATTTGCCTTTTGTGGTGCAGGGCCCTGAATTCCTTTCCATCCTACAATCGTTCCAAACACTATGATACCCTATCGCATTGCCGTAATCGGCCTCGGAAACGTCGGGGCCGCGCTTGCCCGCAACTGGAAAAAGGCCGGACACACGGTCGTATTCGGCGCGCAGTTTCCCCTTTCAGATAAAAGCCGACGACTCGTTGACGAGTTTGGCGAAAGCCGCTTCCTCACCGTTACGGAAGCCATAGCCCAAAGCCAGGTGATCCTGCTGGCCACACCCGCCGCCGCTGTAATCGAATTAGCCGATGCACTAGGCGGCGACCTGAGCCACGCTGTTATCATCGACGCGACCAACGCGATCATGCCCCTACCGAACGGCTACGCAACAGCCTTCCATTTTCTGGCCGAACACACCAACGCACGGCTTGTCAAATGTTTCAATTCGACCGGATTCGAAAACATGGCGGATCCGTTGTATGCCGACCAGGCCCTCGACATGTTCATGGCCGGCGACAACGTCGAAGCCAAACAGGTAGCCCGACAGTTGGCACTCGATTGTGGCTTCGGCACCTGCATCGATTTTGGCAAAGCCGATAAAGTGGAATTGTTGGAAAAATTCGCCCTCAGTTGGATCAATCTCGCGATCATGCAAGGAATGGGGCGCGGCATCGCCTTCCGTTTACTGCATCGCTGATCCCTTCGTATAACTTTAGTAATCAATTAACAAACCTTCCGTCATCGTTCTACGTATATAGGATAGGTTTGTTTTTGTTATTGGTTAGGCTGCAACCCCGGACACCGAAGCGTCTGGGGTTGTTTTTTTAGGAAATAGGGCGTCTACCACTGCTCAAACCAATCGAACCATTGCCGGATGATGGCCTCCTTCTCCGCCTTAAGGAAGTCGAGATAGGCCGTCGCAACGGGTCCGAGTCGTTTTTCTTTCAACCAAATCAAATACCAGGTCGACCGTATTGGAAAACCCTTGACGGGAATAATCTGCAATTGGCGGTTCAGCAGTTCATTCTTGATACCGATGAGGGGCATGATCGAATACCCAAGTCCGGCGATTAAGGCTTGTTTGACCGCCTCGTTGCTGGTGAGTTCCATCTTCTTTCGCACAGGCAGGCGGTTACGGCTGATATAGCGTTCCATCACGTGGCGCGTACCCGACCCCTGTTCGCGGTAAATAAGCGGTATTTCCTCGAAAATCGCTTTCCCCTGCTCCGTTTCCGGGAAGGTACGGTCGTAATTCCCTACGACGAACAACTTGTTTTGCATCAACTCCACTTTGTCGATTTGTAGTTTCTCAGGCAAGACGCTCACCAACGCGAAATCGACCTCATTGCGTTCGAGGGAAGCGATCACCTGCGCTTTGTTGGTCACATCCAGGTACAATTCGACCCCTTCGTTCGCTTTCATGAAATCCGCGATGAAGTAAGGTGCGATGTACTTTCCGGTCGACACCACCGACATCTTCAACCTACCGGTGAGTTGTCCCTTGTGGGCATGCATCCGAAAATCGATGGCGTGCACCTCGTTGAGGATGGTCTCCGCCGCCGCGGCAATCTCAAGTCCGAAGTCCGTCACAAACAGCTTCCGGTTGACAATCTCAATCAACGGAAGCTCAAACTGGTCCTGGAAATTCCGCAACTGTATCGAAACAGCCGGCTGGGTCAGGTGCAGTTCCTCGGCTGCCTTCGTAATACTCTTCGTTTGCACGACCATGGCGAAAATGCGCAACTGGTTCAGCGTATAGTTCATAAAAATATTTTATATAAGATATATCAAAGTTAAATAAAAATTTATCGAAAACACGCCCCAACTTTGCCCTGTAACCAAAAAGCAATTTTCAATGACGCGAATTACAGTAGCCAAAGGCGACGGAATCGGACCCGAAATTATGGATGCCACACTGGCCATCATCAAGGCGGCAGGTGCCCGCATCGAAATCGACGAAATCGAAGTGGGTGAGAAAGTATACCTGTCGGGTAATACCTCAGGTATTGCAAGGGAATCATGGGATATCATCCGCCGGAACAAAGTGTTCCTCAAGGCGCCGATCACCACGCCACAGGGCGGTGGCTACAAAAGCCTGAACGTTACCACACGCAAATCGCTCGGACTCTACGCCAACGTGCGTCCGTGCTTCACCCTTCATCCGTTCGTACAGACGAAACACCCGAAAATGGATGTCGTCATCATCCGTGAGAACGAAGAAGACCTATACGCCGGTATCGAGCACCAGCAAACCGACGAAGTCGTGCAGTGCCTCAAACTTATCAGCCGTCCGGGTTGTGAGAAAATCATCCGCTACGCCTTCGAATATGCCCGTCAATACGGTCGCAAAAAGGTGACCTGCTTCTCGAAAGACAATATCATGAAGCAGACCGACGGACTCTTCCACCAGGTATTCGATGAAATTGCCGCTGAATATCCGGAACTGGAAAACGAGCACTGGATCGTCGACATTGGCGCCGCCAAACTCGCCGACACTCCAGAGATTTTTGACGTCATCGTCATGCCAAACCTCTACGGCGACATCCTCAGCGACGTAGCGGCCCAGATCGCAGGTTCGGTCGGACTCGCCGGATCGTCGAACATCGGAGCCGAGTGCGCCATGTTTGAAGCCATCCACGGATCGGCACCGCGTCGCGCCGGACAAAACCTCGCGAACCCATCCGGGCTCCTTCAGGGTGCCATCCTGATGCTGACCCACATCGGACAACAGGATATTGCCGAGAAAGTACAGAACGCCTGGCTAAAGACGATTGAAGACGGAATCCATACGTACGATGTCTTCGTAGAGGGCGCCAGCACCGAGAAAGTGGGCACACGCGAATTCGCCGAGGCCGTCATTGCGCGCCTGGGCCAAACGCCGGTGAAACTGAAACCGGTGAAGTATGCCACCGACGTAGTCATGAACCTTCCGGAATACCGTCGGAAACCAGCCGCGCAAAAAGACCTCGTAGGTGTCGATATCTTCGTGCACTGGGCCGGAACCAATGCATCCGAACTGGCGGCGAAAATCCAACCACTTGACGGAGCCGAGGTAAAACTCAACATGATCACGAACCGCGGTATCAAGGTATACCCTGATGGCTTCCCTGAAACCTACTGCACCGACCACTGGAGATGTCGTTTCAAGCCGGTAGAAGGCGCGACCATCACCAAGCAGCACATCCTCCAACTGATGCAGACGGCCGAGAGCCTGGGAGTAGACGTCATCAAGACCGAAAACCTCTACACCTTCGACGGACGGGCCGCTTATTCACTCGGACAAGGTCAATAAAAACCCCCAACTATGAAACGCAACTTCCTTCCCGTATGCCTGACAGTGCTCGCCGTAGTCGTATTCACAATGGGCTGGGCCACCGACGATCTCTTTCTGGGGGCCGGCGCCAAGGCCCTCTCCATCCCGATATTCCTGGCGGCATTGCGAAACGGCGACCCGTTGCGTATCAAGTCGACCCTGCGGTAAATGGAGGCACGGCATTTTTTTGAAGGGCGACAGTTGCTGATCGCCACGAAACATGGCAAAGAGCGGGTCATCGCGCCACTGGTAGAGAAAAGCTTGGGCGTCACGGCACTGACAACCGACGATTTCGACACCGACCTGTTAGGGACGTTCACCGGTGAGGTCGAACGGGGCGATGACCCACTTGCCACGTTGCGTAAGAAATGCCGGATGGCGATGGAGCGATACGGCTACGACCTCGCGATAGCGAATGAAGGTTCCTTCGGACCCCATCCTTCCGCCTGGTTTGCCGGAGCCGACGACGAACTCATCATCCTGATAGACAAACAACAGGACATAGAGGTCATCGAACGCGAACTGAGCCTGCAAACCAATTTCGCAGGTGAGGCTATCACATCCGAAAGTGCGCTAAAAGCCTTTGCCGACAAAGCCTTATTTCCTTCCCATCGGCTCATCATACGGCGGGATGCCAACACCACAACGGGCTTGGTAAAAGGAATCGGGGACTGGGACACACTGCTGACAGCCTGGCGCCAAACGATGGAGCAACACGGATGCGCATACGTAGAGACCGATATGCGTGCCCATCATAACCCCACAAGGATGAAGGTTATCGAACGAGCGACGGAAAAATTGCTGGAAAAAGTACACTCATGCTGCCCATCCTGCGGCACACCAGGCTTCGGCATTGCCCGGTCGGTAAAAGGATTACCGTGCTCCCTCTGCCACCAACCCACCTCGTCCACACTGGCCTTTATCTGCCAATGTGCAAAATGCGGCCATGAAGCGGAACGACGATATCCGCATGGCAAAACCCAGGAAGACCCAATGTATTGTAACTATTGTAACCCATGACACTCCTTATGAAAACACACCAAACAAAACTGATGGAGGGTGCCTTCACAAAAGAAAGCGCAAAAACGCTTCTCGTGGAACTGCTCTCGTATAAAATCCGCTACCACCAACTGAAAAAATTCAGCGACGACGAGCGCTTCGGAACCGACATTGACCACTCTGAAAAGCGTATGCACGAACTGGCCCAGTCACGCGAAGAACTCGTGGCATGGCTCGACGCCCTCGACAGTAGTGCGGTAGCCATCCATTGTGACATCCAGATCCGAAGCCTAGACTGATGCCACATACCGTCTTGTGTCCGCGATTGGTGTTCAGCTGCCCCTGCTGTAACCTCGAATCCCTTATCCAACGGGAATTCGGCGACGTCTACCATTTTGCCACGCCGGCAGCGGTAGTCGAGCCGATCGACACCGAACGGAGTGTGGAACTCATGCAACTCGTGACTACCGCCCGTATCCGTGAGATTTGCATCATCGGCAGTCCAGACTGCAGTTTCGTCAAGCGGGCGCTAAAGTCCACCTTCGTACCCGACGTGGCGCATGACGCCGTCATCCGGAAGTTCCGGGTACCCTCCGACCGTGGGTATACGCTTTCGCGGAAGCTTATCCGCAACCAGGCCATCGCGCTGCGGGAGGCACTCCGCACAGCCGCATCAGTGGCCTCGGGCGCCATACAGGTGCGGGGAATCCTGGCCTGCGGCACCACCCACCGGTTCCTCGATGTGCGATAACCTGACGTATGCGTATCTTTGCAGTCCAAAACTGTTGACATGGCAGAAATCAGTTCGCAACTAGAACCGGCTGTAGCGTGGCTGACACGCGGAGACGTAGTGGCCATTCCTACTGAAACCGTCTATGGACTCGCCGGAAATGCCCTTGACGAAACGGCGATCAGCCGCGTTTTCGAAGTCAAGAAACGGCCGCGCCAAAACCCATTAATCGTACACCTGGCCGGCGTCGAGCGCCTTGATGAGTTCGTGACACACGTGCCGGAAACCGCCCGAAAGCTCGCTGCCCACTTCTGGCCCGGACCGCTGACGATGGTGCTGCCGAAATCCGAGCGCATCTCGCTCTCGGTCACCGCCGGACAAGACACGGTGGCCGTGCGGGTACCCGATCATCCGCTGACGTTAGCGTTGTTGCAGGCGCTCCCCTTTCCGTTGGTGGCGCCGAGCGCGAATCCGTATGGCTACATCAGCCCGACCAGCGCCCAACACGTCGAGCGACAACTCGGCGACAAAGTCCCTTATATTCTGGACGGCGGTTCCTGCAAAAAAGGCATTGAATCGACCATCATCGGCTTCAAGGGTGAAACCCCGGTGGTCTACCGCGCCGGAAGCCTGCCAATAGCCGCCATCGAAGCGGTTGTGGGCCGTGTCGAGCATCCTAAAGCCGGACAGAAAGCAGTCGTGACTGCGGGCATGTCGACCTCGCATTACGCACCCCGAACCCCTTTATATCTTACACACGGAGCCGCCACCTTACGTCTTTCGATGCCGGATGGCCGCTACGGACTATTGGCGTTCCGGAAACAATATGACATGAGCGGTTGGAAGGAGCAAATCGTGTTATCCCCTTCTGGAAATCTGGAAGAAGCCGCACACCGACTGTATGAGGCGTTGCACACGCTTGACGAAGCCGGACTCGACGCCATTATTGCCGAATATGTACCGAACACCGGGCTCGGTGAAGCGCTGAACGACCGACTGCGGCGCGCGGCCCTTCACGTATTGGAATAAAAAAAGGAGGCACGTGGCCTCCTTCTTTAATTAAAGCGCATCCGCCAACGGAAAGTCGATCTCAAACCCCGTCAGGTTGTGAAGGTAATTGGATATGATCTTATCGCCTACAACGATAATGACATCGATCATATTCGCTTCCGTATAACCGGCAGCAAAGAAGGCTTCTTTGGCCTCAGCCGATGCATGTCCGCGATCGCTTACCACGGCCGCCGTAAACCGGGCCAGGGCATCGAGTTTCGAATCAAAGGAAGCGGCTCCCCTGCGGATTTCGAGTACCTGTTCGTCAGTAAATCCGTTCAGTTTCCCCAATACGGTGTGCGCACTTTGGCAGTAGCGACAGCCGTTGATCTGGCTCGTTACGAGGTTGATGACCTCACGCTCTTTGGCGCGCAGCGTGCTTTTTCGGTTCTGAAGCGTCAGATAATCAGCGAGGGCGGTGTCGTTTTTGGCGAAGTACGCGTACAGGTTCGGCACAAAACCGAGTGACTTGTGCAGCGTGTCGAACAACGCCTGGTTGGGGGTGGATACGTCTGCTTTTTGCGGAACAGTGAAGCGGATGTTGGTAACGGTTTCCATTTTGTTTGCTTTTAGATGGTATGTCATTATTGACAAGACAAAGTTGGGCCATCTACACGCCCTGCAAAATGAAGTAGTTTAGGAAAAAAGCTTGAAGCAGTTCAACTTTTCCGGCGCACCTTGTTGTTCCGGATTTTAGAAAGGAATTCCGTTGTCATGCCCAGATACGACGCCAGGGCATACTGCGGCAGTCGCTGCGCCACCTGAGGGTATTTTTCGATAAAGTGGTCGTAGCGTCCTTCGGCCGACTGCGTAAGGTTTGATACCATCCGTTTTTGCTGGAAGGCGAGTCCACGCTCGGCCATAATCCGGAAGATGGTCTCAAACCGGTGATGGCCGCTCTTCAGTTGCTTTTCGGCTTCGTAGTTGATTTGAAGGATGACGCTATCCTCAAGCGCGACCACAAACATCGTCGCCGGTTGCTGGAAGATGTAACTGTTGTAATCCGTGATCCACCAATCTTCAATGGCAAACGAAATCGTGTGGTCGCCTCCATGGTCGTCCACTACGAATGACCGGAAAGCCCCCTGCACCACATAGTGCCGGTTGTGGGCCGTAAAACCGGGTTGCACGATGTACTGTCGTTTCTTGATTCGCACTTCCGCGAAAGCGCCGACGAACAGGTCGAGCTCGTCTTCCGAAAGCAGGTCAAACCGTCGTAGAAAGTCTTTTAATTGCGCGGGGCCGTCCATGTATCGTCATCCTGGTGTGACGAAAATAGGCAAAAAAAGCGTCGCTCCTACCCTTATTCCGCACCACCCAACACCCGGAACAACTCGGCATGTGACAGCAAATAGCGGTTTTGCAGGTCGATCTGCGAAAGTTGCGCGCTGACAAGGCTGTTCTCACGGGTATTGATCAGGAATACCGAACTTTCACCTACTGAGAACAGGCGTTCCTCTGATGTCAGCATGCGGTTGTAGTCGTTTACAAGCTCCGCGATGGTCAACTGTTGTCCGGCCAGGATGTTGATTTCGGCTTTCTGCGCTTCGATTTTATTTCGGAGTTGCAACCTTTCGTTCGATAATTCGAAATTCCCGTCCTGTATCTTCAGCTTTGCCAGTCGCAGCGAACCTCGTTCCTTACGAAGAAACAACGGAAAACTGAAGTTGAGCCCGATTTTGTAATCCTGTCCGACGTAGTCCCCTAAATACGAAGGCGCCGACAGGTATTGGTAACTCGCATCGAGCCGGGGTAACAGCGCATTGGCTTTCAGCTTCCGTTCAATTTCAAGCACATCCAACTTGACCTTGAGGCTTTCGATTTTCGGATGGTTTTCCACCGACGTCGGGTCGAGGATGGCCTTTTCCAACTCAAGGGTCTGTACGATAGATTCCGCAAGCCGTTCCTCAGGCATGATGGTTTCCGACAATTCTACCGGAACATCGTCGATCCAAAGATAATTGGAGAGCTCAAGCCGGGCCTTGGTCAGCTTTAGTCGCGATTCCTCAAGCGAGAGGCGACGGTTTTTTACGGTGATACCCGCTTCCACACTATCGATGGCCGGTTTATCGCCCGCCAAAATCAGTTTACGGATGCCCTCGTATCGAACTTGAGCAAACTCAAGATAACGGCCGTATAAAGTGAACTCCTCATAGGTCCGTTTCCACTGAAAATACGCTTTGGAAGCATCATACAAAACCTGGGTGGCCAGTAACCGCCGTTGTACGACCCCAAGTCGCAACTGTGCTTTCGCGGCCCGCACGTCGGCCATACGTTGGTTAATGAACAGCCCCTGCCCCAGCGGCACCTGCACGCCAACGAAGGCGAGGCCGTCGGTAGGGGTCGAAACCTGTGGATCTACATAGATACCATCGGCCTGTTCAAAACCCGCTTTGACCTCGATGCCGTACCAGGTCGGAATCTTAAAGGTCGAATTCAAAAGATCGTAATAGTCGATACCCTTGAACTCCTTTTTCGTATAATCGACCTCAATCTTTGGGTCAAAACCACCCCTTGCCACCATTAAAGCCGCCTGGGCCGCACTGACTTCGAGGTTGGCCTGTCGTACCAATGGATGGTATTTCTTGACGTACCCCAGGTATTCGGCATACGACATACGCTCGGTTTGGGCCGAGAGTACACTTACACAGAATACGGAGAAAAGGGTCAGGAACTTTCTCATTTTCCAGCCTCCTTCTTCTCTTCCTTCTTATCCGCACCTTTGTAATAATTGGCCGGGAAACCATTGAGCGTCCGCCACAGTTCGAACCACACCGGCACGGTATCCAGCATGGCGATCGTTTGGGCACCGGCGCCGATACTCAACTGTTTCGGCCACGGCTGGTCGTCTTTATCGGGGGCTATCAGCACGCGGTATTTGCCGTTCGGACTGATGTATTTTTCAATCGCCACTACGCGTCCGCCGAACGTACCATACGACAGTCCTGGCCATCCTGAAAACACGATGGTGGGCCATCCGTCAAACCACAAACGCACGGGCGCGCCGTTATCGATCAGGGGCAGGTCAATGGGGTCTACATAGGTTTCGACGGCAATTTGGTAATTCGACGGCATGATACTCACCACCGGGGTGCCTTCCTTAATCGTTTCCCCAAGTCCGCCCTGCAACGCCCGGTTTACATACCCGTTCTGTGGCGCCGTGATGTAGTAGAGTCCGTTACGGATGCTGTAATTGGCATACTGGTTCTTCAGTTTGTTCACTTCCGCACTGGCGTCATACTGGCTGCTGAGGGCCGTGAACTTATCGCTGGTTGACTTCGAGATTTTCTCGGCGTATTCTGCCTGTATGCGGTTGATTTCGACACGTGCATTTATAAGATCGTTGCGCGAGGAAAGCAGTTTATTTTCCTGGGTGATGATCTTCGCCTGGGATTCCTGAAGCTTAAGACGTTTCTCTTCTACATCCGGCAAGGCTTTCAGGCCCTCTTTGTTGAGCTGCGTTACCCGGTCGAACTGGGTGTTGGCGATCTTAAGCTGGGTGCGTACGGCCTCCAGATCGATACTGTCGCTACGCACCTTCAGGATGGCCTGGCGAATTTTATTGGCAGCCTGTTGGAGCTTCAATTCCCTTTCACGGGCCAGCGATACTACCTGCGCTTCGAGCGCGGTCACTTTTCCACCATACGACTGAAGGGCACTTTTCTTTGCCTCTACCTGTTGCCGGGTATTCTCGACGAGGTTCGGATCGAAATACGAATCCTTGATCTCGGAAAGGAATACGATGGTGTCGCCCTTCTTAACGAAGTCCCCTTCCTGGACATACCATTTCTCGATCCGGCCTGCAATCGCGGAGTGAATGGTCTGTGGTCGTTGGTCAGGCTTGAGGGTGGTGACAAAGCCCGACCCGGAAATGTTCTGCGTCCAGGGCAAAAAAAGTACCAAAACTCCCAGTATGGCCAATCCGACGACAATGCGGTTAAGCAACTTGTAATGCGGACGGTTCTCGAGATAGCGGACCGTTTTGTACGTCTGCAATTTCTCTGACGACGCTTTGTATTGGTTAGATATGTTTAACATGGCTAGTTTTTTTGGTCTTCAATGATCTTGCCTTTTTCCATCGTAATATAACGTGTACAACGCTGTACCCAGCGGTTATTGGAAGACACCACCACAAGCGCCCATCGATGCTCTTTCGAGCAAAGGAAATCGATAATGGCGTTGGCGGCGTCCGTATCCATACGGTCGGTCGGGTCTTCATAGAACAACATGGAAGGCTTGCGTACGATGCTTCGTGCCAGCAAGATCTTCTGCGCATTTGAGAACGACAGTTGTTTGCCTTCGGGCAGGATTTTCGTTTCAAGTCCGTCCGGTAGCGTTTTGATATAGCTGCCCAGTTGCACCGCATCTACGGCCCACCGAACATCCTCGGCACTGATGGAGGGATCGCCAAAAGTGATGTTGTCGAGAATGGTGCCTTCAAACGGCGTTTCACCATGTACGATGACGCCGATGGCGGAGCGATAGGTATGGATATCCACCTTATGGAAGGTATCGGATTGGTAAAGAAAAGACCCCGAGGAAGGCGTCAAAAGGCCCGAAAGGATACGCAACAGCGTCGTCTTACCTGACCCGTTCACGCCGCGGAGGATGATTTTCTCGCCCGGGTCAATCCGGAACGATAGGTTTTTCAGGGTATCGCGCTCGGCGTCGGGATAGCGAAAACGAAGACCTTCCACCTCAAGCGACAACTTTCCGGATGGGATCGGGTCGACATCAGGGGTTTCTTCGGGCTCCATTTCCATGTCGGTAACCTGGCCGATTTTCTCGACCGCAGTCAATACATCGTACAGCGATTCAAAACCAATAATGATTTTCTCCACCGAGCTGATGACCATAATGATGACAATTTCCGCCGCCACGAACTGGCCAATATTCATTTGCTGGTCCAGAACGAGGAATCCACCAATCAGCAACAGCCCGGCCGTGATGAGCGCTTTGAAAACAATCAAACGGCTAAACTGCGTTTTCAACACATTAAAGTGTTTCTCGCGGTATCTGAGGTAGCCGCCTACCAATTCGTCGTTTTTGCCCAAAGCATATCGGAAACTCGAAGGCGCCTTGAAGGTCGACTGGTTACGGGCCACTTCCTGTAGCCAGTCGGCCACGCGGTATTTGTACTTCGATTCGATCAGGCTGGTCTCAAGACCCGGGCGGTACGAGACCTTCAATAAAAGATACAGCACGAGCAGCAATACCAGTCCAAATACAATAAAGAAGGGGTGATAAAGCGACAGCAGGATGATGCCGAAACTGATCTGCAACAAAGCCGCCGAGAAATCGAGCAGCAACTTCGCGACACCTTTCTGGATGGTCAGCGTGTCGAAGAAACGGTTGGCAAGTTCGGGCAGGTACATGTCGCTATGGCGCTGGCGGGAGACCAATCGCGGCAAGCGGTAGGCGAATTCGAAAGACGAACGGACGAAGATCTTCTGCTGCAGGTTCTCGGTGATGCGCAACTGCATAAGCGACATCAAACCCACAAGGGCTACGCCTCCGACCACGATGACCACCAGCACGATCCACGACACGCTCACGCGCCCACTCTGGATAAAGTTGATGATCGTTTGGATACCCAACGGCAACGAAAGGCTGATGACCCCCGCCACGATAGCGTAGAAGAAGATTTGGGAAATGTCGCGCCGGTCAAGGTTCAACAGGCTGAAAAAACGTTTAAGTGGTGTCATGATGTGGCTTGCAGTTTGGCGATAAGGTCAACATAGAATTCGGCAGGACTCACGTGGTCGGAACAATCCGTGATCGTTTTCAGGTGGTCTTTCAGGAAATGCTGGTGCAGCGACCCCTCCACAATCGACGAGGCAAGGCTGCGCGGATAAGCGTAATCGGGCATCGCTTCCTGGATGAAACCGACCAGGCGGTTGATGACGTTTTTATAGAGAAGGAAGAAACCGTCTTTGTTTTCGGTGTCGACTTCTTTCGTGAGGAACGTCTTCGTAAATTCGGCTACGATGATCCGGTTCAGGATCGATTCATCGATGTGTTCGGTATCGTCGTCATCGTGCACGGTTCCAGTCAGCACGGCTACCGCCCGCCGAAGCCGCTCCCCCGCATGATCGATATTCGCAGTGCCGAGCGTGAGACGGTAGTCCATCCAACTCCAATACCACGACGACAAATATATCAACAAACGGTGTTTGTTCTCGAAATAACGGTAAATCGAACTTTCATTCGAGCCGATCCGTTCGCCCAGTTTCTTGAAGGTAAAATGGTCAAAACCGAGCTCATCGATGAGCAGGATGCTCTCCGTAACGATCCTTCGTCCCAATTGGGAGGTCTCCGGATCCTTCACGAAGAGATTCGGACACACATTTATTTTGATGGAAGATAAAGACATAGCATCGATATAAGACATGTCAAAATTAATAGTATTACTATCAATTATAACACACTTCCTATTTTTTAATATAACTTTAGCGTTTGTCCGTCGGTTTACGAGGGTGAAAAACCATTTCACCCCTTCCCTTTTTAGGGTGAATACGTACCTTTGCGCCCTGATTTCACGCCAATGCTCCACGTACACCACATCGCCTTTGCCTACGAAAAAGAAACGGTCATCCGAAACATCGGTTTTACCCTTGAAGCCGGACAAAACCTGGCAATAATCGGAGAAAGCGGCTGCGGGAAGAGTACATTGCTCAAGCTCATCTACGGACTCTACGACCTTGACCAGGGCGAGATTTTCCATTTCGGTGAACCTGTACTCGGACCGAAATTCCACCTCATTCCGGGTATGGCCTCGATGAAATACCTCGCGCAGGATTTTGACCTCATGCCCTATATTTCCGCTGCAGAAAACGTAGGTAAATACCTGTCGAACACCGATCCGGCCGAAAAAGAACGCCGCATCTGGGAATTACTGGAAATGGTCGAAATGACCAAATGGGCCCGCACCAAGGTCCAATACCTCAGCGGCGGCCAGCAGCAACGCGTGGCACTCGCCCGGGTGTTGGCGCTCGAACCGCAGTTGTTGTTGTTGGATGAGCCGTTCAGTAACATCGACAGCTTCCGCAAAGGCGCCCTCCGCCGGAATCTCTTCGGTTACCTCAAGGCGAAAGGCATCTCGTGTATCATCGCCACCCACGACAGTATCGACGCGCTTTCCTTCTCTGACCAGGCCCTGGTGCTGAAAGACGGCATGACGGTGCAGCATGACACGGCGCGGAATGTCTACCTCAAGCCGCGCAACAAGTACGTGGCCTCGCTGTTTGGTGAAGTCAACGAACTGCCCACACGCGTCTTCAACCCGATCGCACCGGAAGATAAAACGTTGCTGCTCTACGCCACCGAACTCTACCTCACCGACCAGTCGCCGCTGGAAGTGACCGTGCGACAGCAATACTTCAAAGGCCACACCTATCTGGTTAAGGCCGCCTTTGGCAAACAGGTGGTCTTCTTCGAAAACCCATTCCCGCTGCCGATAGGCGAAAACGTATGCCTCACCGTGGATCCGGAGGTGGTGACGATGCGGGGTTAGGATGAGTGGCAGTCGCAGTCGCAGTCACAGTCGCAGCGGGCAGTCGCAGTTGGCAGTGGGTAGCGATTACCGTTGTCCTAGCCCTTGAGGTATTTCTCCAGAAACCGGTCTTCCTCCCACAACAGGTGCAGGATATTCTCTTTGGCTGCATACCCGTGTGCTTCTTTCGGCAGCAGCACCATCCGCACGGGTGCACCCAGTCCTTTCAACGCCTGGAAATAGCGCTCGGTCTGCAGCGTAAACGTACCCGGGTTGTTGTCGGCGTCTCCGTGCACCAGCAAAAGCGGTGTTTTCATCTTTTCGGCGTTCATGAAGGGCGACATGGTGTTGTAGATCTCCGGTATCTCCCAATAATTGCGTTGCTCACTCTGGAACCCGAACGGCGTCAGGGTGCGGTTGTAAGCCCCGCTTCGCGCGATACCACAAGCGAAAAGATTGCTGTGCGTCAAGAGGTTTGCCGTCATGAAAGCACCGTAGGAATGCCCACCGATCGCGACCTTCTTGCGGTTGATATACCCCAGCGCATCCACCGCATCAATCGCGGCAGCGGCATCGTCGACCAACTGGGTAAGGAAGGTGTCATTCGGTTCGGTCGTGCCCTCGCCTATGATTGGGAACGACGCATCGTCGAGCACGGCATACCCTTTCGTTACCCAATACACAAACGAACCATAGTTCGGGAAGGTAAACTCATTCGGGTTCTTGTTGCTTTGCCCGGCGCTGTTCCGGTCTTTGAATTCCTCTGGATACGCCCAGATCAGCAACGGCAGTTTCTCTTTTTTGGCCATGCGGTCATAGCCCGCGGGCAGATACAGCGTACCCGAAAGGGCTACACCGTCTTTTCGCTTGTAATAAATGACTTCCTTATAGACATTCCGGATGCTTTCAAACGGATTGGCAAAGGACGTTACTGGCGTCAACGTCTTTTTCCTCAGGTCGCGGAAATAATAATTGGGGTAATCTGTCGCCGATTGCAGCATCACCAGGACCTTCCCTTTCTTGAAATCTTCGATCGACAGCAAGTCCTCTTTACGATCTTTGTAAACGGAGGTATACAGGCGTTTCTTCTTCAGGCTCGACAGGTTCATCTCTTCAATGAACGGAAACTGTCCTTCTTTGGTAAACCCATCCCCGATCAGGAAGACATTCCCGTTTTCAATCGCCATCACATAGCGGCCGTAGGCATTCCGCACGGTTTCTACCTGTCCGGGATCGGAGTAAATGTCCTGTGAATTCCGGTCCGATACCAACCGCGGCGCCGCACCCGGCTTCGACGGATCGATCAGGAACGACTTTTCATTCCGCGTATCATACCATTCTTCCGTCACCATTGCCGTGGTCGCATTGCCCCACAGCATCCCGCTGAACCGTTGTTTCAGTTTCACCAGCGACACCGGGGCCGCGTCGAACGGGGCTTTCCACAAAAAGACCTCATCTCGGAATTCGACCTGGTTGGCCGGATCGCCCCCGTCAAGCGCTTCAACGAAGGAAAGCGTAGCCGGTTCATCCGCGCGCCATCCCATGCTGCGTTTGCCTTTGCGTACCGCCATGAACCCTTTCGGCATGACTTCGTTCAACGGTACTTCATTGACGGTTTTGACGAGACGTCCCGACAAGTCATAAATGTCCGACTGCATCGGGAAACGGCTGACGGGCACGATATACGAATAAGGCTTGCGGATGGTGGTGACCATGAGAAGCGAGCCATCTGGCGAAAAGTTCACTCCGGCGTAGAGGTCGGCCGGTTTGAAAACCGAAGCGGAACCGTCAAGCGCGATGCGTTGCAATTCTGAGCGTACCAACGTTTCAAAGTTCGCCTCGTCGGTAGCGTTTTTGAGGAGGTCGGGATAGGTGCGGTTTTGTGATTTGGACCCGTCCGATACGGAAACCGTGGGGCCCTTGGGGAGGTCTTTCTTCGAATCGATAAGCGCCGGACGCTCGTTCGGCAGCACATTCACCAGCAGTGCTTTCCCATCGCGGAACCAACTGATCGGATTGCCCATGACGGCGTTCAGGGTCGGACCCGTGAGTCGTGTGGCTTTTGCCGACGCTACATCCAGCACCCAAAGTTCGGTGCCATCGCTTACGGTGTTCGTAAAGGCGATTTTGGTCTCGTCGGGCGACCACGACAGGTTCGTGATGCGGGGGTTACGCGGCAGGCCCGCCACCTGGATTTCCTCTTTGCCCGTAATCCGACGTACTTTGAGGTTGTTGATGAACGTGGTCGCGCTGCTGATATGGGTCACGGGGTTAATACGGAGGCCTCCCAAACGCATTTCTTCCTGGTTCAGGTCTTCCAACGATTTATACGTATCGCGATACGACAACAGCATCCATTCCTTTTTCGAGTCCATCGTCACCGACGGTGCGCGTTGGTAATCCGCTAGCGCCAGGATTTCAGCGGAAGGCTTCTGGAACGTCAGGTTCTCCTGGGCGAAAAGCGTGAGTCCGGTGAGAAGGAGAAGGGAGAGGAAGTGTTTTTTCATTTTGGTTGAGGGTTGATAGTTCAGGGTTGATGGTTTTGGGTTTTGGGTTATAGGTTGTTGGTTGTTGGTTGGGGAGATCGTTGGGTTGGGACTGTTGTTTTTACTGGGGTTATTGGTCGTCGGAGCGTTATTTTGTTACGAATATAAAAAAAGGGAGGGAGTGTGGGGTAGTTGGGACCTTGCTATCTCCCAATCTTCCGAACCTCCTATCTTCTTAACTTCACTGGACACGTGGTCGGGTGGTTAGTTGGGTGTTTTATTCTAAAAATGCGATGCAGATTTCGTGTTGTTATTCACAAAGCGCTGTATACCATTATCTTGAAGAGATCGGTGATTTAGGGTATTTTGTATATTTGAGAATTAGAGATATGTTAATCGACACTCGAGAAAATAATGAGTAATATTGACAAACTTCATGATTTAACGCTTAATATAAAAGAAATTATTCATGAGCTACAACTTCCAAGAAACGATGTGCGTAAAGCATACTTCGAGAATTTATATTCGATTGTAAGTGAATTTTATCATGGTAAAATTTTTTTCCGAATAAGTGAAGAAATCAAAAATCGTAGGATAAAGTTTGACTCAACTATAATTGAACTAAAACCTCATATCGATAGAATATATGAAATTGCTGATCACAATTTGCTTGCCAATTCATATCACAATGAATTAAATAGGAAACTATTCGTGGATTCTTTTACGAATTTTGAAACAACACTTTCACACTGCTTTGAAGAAATTGTTAGTCAGGAAAGTCTCGATGAAATTGTAAAAGCAATTAATTTTACGATACTTAAAATTTGTGGGAACTTATCCGAATTTGAGAAAAGCAACTTATTGAACGAGTTACACAAGACGACATTTATTCCATTATCTCGGAAATTCAAATTTTTATCCAAACTTCAAACAGAATGTTATCCCTTTGACAGGAAAGCAGATTTGAAGTTTATTGAATTTTGCTCAAAACTTAGAAATTGCGTTTCTCATTCTGCAGGTTACTATAAAGGAAGAGATTACGAGTATGAATTCGAAGGGGTGAAATTCATATTTAAAGATGATAAATTCCTAGAGATGAAAGGAGAGAATAATTACATCTTTCTAAAAATCAACGAAAAATTGACCAATATCGTTTATGGATTACTCCGATGCTTAAAAGACGTTAGATTTATTAAATATCCAGATGATGGATTTTAATACGTTTCTTAAAAACGGCTAATCGTGATTGGTCAGTTGAGTTAGAGACTCGAAATTCTATCTTCCGCGCACTGCACTAAAGCCTCGAGAGGCTAGCAGCAAGTTTCAGACTTACACCTTTAATATTATCTGGAAGGCTATGTTGGCATACAATGAATTAATTCAGTTAGCTCACAAGTTGGAGAATTGTCTTGTCCTGAAATAACTATACACAAATTTTCAGTGTATGGAACAAGAAGGAAAATTGGCTAATTGCCAGCACGAGGGAAAACAAAGTCATTTTGATCCTCGATTAATTGCAAAGATTGTAAGTGAGGTTGAGGCGGGTTTGCCTCGCAAGGAGGCCAACCGGATTTATGGCCTTGGAAAAAGTACTTTGTGCATTTGGATGCGCAAATATGGTTCGAGTCACTATCACGAGAAGATAAAGCGCCGGAGCTATACAAAATTGCAAAAGCGCACCATTGTCAGCGCTGTAGAACAGGGTAGGATGAGTATCAGTGAAGCGTGTAGCGCTTATGGTATAAAAGACGCGAAGTTGATTCGTGCCTGGCTTTTGAAATACAGGGAAGAAAAAGTGGATATTTGTACTGTAATCCCATCGGTCATGTCCAAGAAGCCCGCCCTGAAGGATGCTGCAGAAGTCGAATCGCTCCGCAAGGCGCTGCAGGAAGCTGAGATGAAGATCAAGGCATTGAACACCCTTATCGATGTTGCCGAAGAACAGCTTAAAATTGATATCAGAAAAAAGCCTGGTGCCAGGCAGTCCTCAAAATGAAACAAGACTATCCGCGTTGCGGAATAGGAATGTTATGTGGGCTGTTTGGCAAAACCCGACACGCGTATTATGATACGCTCTGGCGCAGGGAAACGGGCTTATAGAGGAAGATATCATCCTTCAGGAAGTGCAGAGGCTTCGCAAGTCATTGCCTCGTGTGGGCACCCGAAAACTCCTTCATCTGTTAGGTCCGGTGTTGGTATCACACCAAATTCGCATTGGCCGCGATGCCCTTTTCGATCTCTTACAGCGACATCGTTTATTGGTGCGCCAACGCAGGCGAAAAGCCATCACCACCGATTCACGCCACTGGATGCGTAAATATGGCAACCTGATAAAAGATATAGTGATAAACAGGCCCGAGCAGGTTTGGGTAAGCGATATTACTTACATCCGTATGTCTAACCAGTGGGGCTACCTGAGTCTGATTACCGATGCTTATTCAAGAAAAATCATGGGATACAGTTTTCGTAGTGACCTGCAGGCTGAAGGTTGTGTTCAAGCGCTGCAAATGGCACTGGACAATCGTGCCTACAACGCTACCATCACGCATCACTCTGACAGGGGATCTCAATATTGCTCAGCTCTATACGTCAGCCTACTACAACAAAACAACATCAGGATCAGTATGACAGAAAATGGCGACCCTTACGAGAATGCAATTGCAGAAAGGGTAAACGGCATCATCAAAACAGAGTTCAATCTGCACACCAGCTCTTTAGGTTTTGAACAAACCGGGAATCAAATAGCGAAAAGTATCAAGGCCTACAATGAACTACGTCCTCATGCGAGCTGTAACTACTTAACCCCGGAAGAGGCTCACCTTAATTTAAAACCGCTCACAAAGCGATGGAAAAACTATCACACACAAAACAAAAGTAAATCTCAATGTATAGCTGACCTAGGATTATGAATTACATTTGTATAACTAAAACAGGATTTATTTAGTAATCTGTATAGCTATTTTAGGACGCGACAAACTGCCGGGATACTGTATAGATACTGTATGGATACTGTATGGATACTGTATGGATACTGTATGGATAAAGTATCAGATGGTGACAAATTACCGTAGATCGACCGATGGTACCTCTGGTAAAAAACCGAAAGCGCGCATTTCCTATCCATGCCTTAAACACAAAGCCGCCGCTAGCGCCACCGCCGCCAGAAACCTTCTTTTTTACTATCTTCCCCCTATCAAAAAGCTGAATGTATATGAACACAATCACGTATTTAAAAGACGTTCCCTTGTTGAAGCAACTCCTGGGTTTCAGCCTGGCAACCCTAGGGTTGGTGGCGATGGTGCTCTCGAGTATCATAATGGGGCTTATCCTGCTGGTACTCGGATTGAATTTACTTGCTACGGAAGGCTCCCAGATCAATCTCGATACCCATACCTATCGAAACATAAAATCCCTTTTTGGGTTTCATATGGGAAAATGGCGGCCCTGCCCGCAATTCGAGTATGTCTCCGTTTTCAGAACGAAAGAAAACCAAACCGTCCGGGTCGTGACGGCAGAAGCGACGCTGCAAACCGATATCATTTTACTCAACTTGTTTTTTGACAGAAACAAACACATAACGTTCTATAAAACCAAAGACAAATCAGACGCGTTCGACAAAGCCCAAAGGTTCCGGTCGATCTTCGGGATCGACATTCTCGACGCCACCGAAAGTGAAAAAAAATGGTTGTGAAATCGCCGCTTGCGTGCGCATTTTAACTACCTACTAAAAGTATTCCATGGCAAAAGAACCATTCGCTTCAAAAATAACGGCAATTTGGATCGGCGGCGCATTCTTCTGGATGTCCAGCGGATTCAAAGGGCCGTATAGCCATGTAATTTCCGAAAGATATACTACCCGAAATGTAGCGGTGGGATATGTCGTAATGTTGGTTGGCGCATTGGGATTAGTCTATTTCATCGTCCGGCATGAACGTTGAAATTGAACATATCCTAAGCCAACTAACTTACGGGTTCGAAGAGAGCGGCTTAAGAAGATCGGATTGTTGAGCATGTCGTTGTGAGAATGGCACGCTCTACTTTATTGAAAGACATGTCATGGTGAGAATGGAAAGGAATCCCTTGAAAGTGGATCATCATACCTTGCGACTGGCATGTTTTACTTTGAGAGTGGCATTCAGGTTTTGCGCATGGAATGCTGTACTTTATAAGTGGGGAGGAGAGATGAGCAAGTATCAAGGGACAAGAAGCAAACCTAAAGTGTCTTCTTGAGTGCACGAATCCAACACAGAACGCTACATTCTCTTCTCTCCTTCCTTCTTGCTCCCCGATACTTGCTCCTTGCTCCTCTCCCCTAACTCCTAATCACAAAATCTTCCCTCGCCTGCCCTGTCCGAAAAAACACCACCCCCCATTGGTAGGTATCCATCGTCACCGTCACGGCCGGATGGCGTTTGATCGCGTCCCACGCGCGCTCCATCCCTGGCGACCAATGGATATCGTCGAAAATCCACACGGAATCGTCGGTTGCGTAGGGTAACAAGGCTTCGAAATAGGCGAGTGTGGCGGCTTCGGTGTGGTGTCCGTCGAAAAACACCAGTCGGGGCGTCGGAAAAGCCAGTGGCTGGGAAAGAAAAGACGAAAACTCGGCGTTGACGACGGTAACGTTCGCCAGTCCGGCTGCCTGCAAATGGGCCGCTGCTACCGCCGCTGTTTCCGGACAACCTTCCACCGTGATCACACGGGCGTCGGGTTTACCCAGGGCCAGCGCCGAAGTGGCGAGTCCGACCGAAGTGCCTATCTCCAATATCGTATCCGGTTGGAAATACCGCACTAGCCGAAAAAGCAACCGGGCCCGTTTGGGCGAAATTCCCGCATGCCGGGCCATGGCCGACACCGCCCGTCGGTTCGATTTGAAGACGTTCGACCCGGCCCCGAAATCGGTGACATCCACCAGGCGATGGTCGGACAGTAAATCGGACCGGAAGCGGCCAAGGGTTGTATACTCGGGGTATCCTGACGTGTCATAGAAGCACTTCGTGACCAGCGAAAACACGAAGGGCGAATGCACGCCGTGTTCGTTCTTCGAGTGCCACAAAAAACGCAGGTATGCCCAGAAGCGGAATCCCATCACGCCTCCATTTTGGCCAATAATTCGAACCAGCGCTCTTCCTTCGCCTCCAATTCGGCGATGATGCGCTGCAGCTCCACCGCTTTGGCCGCTATATCGGCATCGGCTATCGTTCCTTCCGAAAACTGCCGCTCGATTTCCTTGCGGGTATACTCGAGGTCTTTGATCTCACGCTCGATTTTCTGGAACTCTTTCTGCTCGTTAAACGACAAACCGGCCGACTTTTGCTGCTGTTTCCAGTTGTTCTTTTCCTTCGGCGCGTCGTCTTTCGACGGTTCGGCGCTGTCTTCATACGCACGGAAATCCGAGTAATTGCCAGGGAAATCCTCGATCACCCCATCGCCCCGGAAGATAAACAGGTGGTCGACGATCTTATCCATGAAATACCGGTCGTGCGAAACGACTACCAAACAACCCGGGTAGTCAATCAGGAAGTTCTCGAGCACGTTCAGCGTCACGATGTCAAGGTCGTTGGTAGGCTCGTCGAGAATGAGGAAATTCGGGTTTTGGATGAGCACCGTACAGAGGTACAACCGCTTTAGTTCGCCCCCGCTCAGTTTCTCAACATAATCATGTTGTTTCTTGCGGTCGAACAGGAAACGCTCGAGCAACTGCCCGGCCGAGATCGTGCGTCCTTTCATCAGCGGGATGTATTCGCCGAATTCCTTGATGACATCAATGACTTTCTGCCCCGGTTTGGGATCGATACCCGACTGGGTGTAATACCCGATCTTCATGGTTTCACCCGTAATCACCTTACCTGAATCGGGTGGCAGGGTGCCGGTGATGATGTTGAGGAAGGTCGATTTCCCCGAACCGTTCTTGCCGATGATGCCCACGCGGTCGCCCCGTTGGAAATCATAGGAGAAGCCGTCGAGTATGACTTTATCGCCGAACTTTTTGCCCAGGCGGTGCAGTTCGATGACCTTACTGCCCATCCGCTCCATATTGATCTCGAGTTCGACCTGCTTGTCACGGCGGCGGCTCATCGCTTTCTCCTTGATCACATAAAAGTCATCCTGCCGCGACTTCGACTTGGTCGTACGGGCCTTGGGTTGGCGCCGCATCCAGTCGAGTTCCTTCACGAAAAGGTTCTTGGCCTTGTCGATACTGGCGTTCTCAGAGGTGATGCGCTGCTCTTTCTTTTCGAGGTAATACGAATAGTTGCCTTTATAGGAATATAGCTTTCCGTTCTCAAGCTCGATGATCTCATTGCACACACGCTCCAGGAAGAAACGGTCGTGCGTTACCATGAACAGGGTGATGGGTGCGGCAGCGAAATAGCTTTCCAGCCACTCGATCATTTCGAGGTCCAGGTGGTTGGTGGGCTCGTCCATAATCAGCAGGTCGGGCCGGTTGATGAGGATGATGGCAAGGGAAAGACGTTTCTTCTGTCCACCCGACAAATCCCGTACTTTCAGCTTCAGGTTGTCGAGCTTCAACCGGAAAAGGATCTGCTTGAACTGCGTTTCGAAGTCCCAGGCATTGTGCTGGTCCATCTTGTCGAAGGCTTTCTGGTAGGCCTCTTCATCCGCCGGGTTCTCCAGCGCCCGTTCATAGGCGGCAATCACCTTCAGGGTTTCATTGTCGGAGGCGAAGATGCTCTCTTCTATCGTCAGGTCGTCCTGCAGATCCGGCACCTGCGACAAAAATGTCATCCGGATGTCTTTCCGCGTCACGACCTGGCCGTTATCCGGTTCGTCTTTTCCGGTGAGGATGTTCATGATCGTCGTCTTCCCCGTCCCGTTTTTGGCGATGAAGGCGATTTTCTGGTCTTTGTTGATCCCAAAACTGATGTTTTCGAACAGGGTACGTTCGCCATACGATTTGGAGATGCTCTCGACGGAAAGGTAATTCACAGTGGTTTCTTTA
This sequence comes from Flavobacterium sp. HJ-32-4, assembly GCF_022532105.1. Classification (NCBI taxonomy): domain Bacteria; kingdom Pseudomonadati; phylum Bacteroidota; class Flavobacteriia; order Flavobacteriales; family Flavobacteriaceae; genus Flavobacterium; species Flavobacterium sp. HJ-32-4. The sequence continues at coordinate 3,347,907 of NZ_CP092832.1, forward strand.
ATCCGGATAGTCGGCAAAAGTAACGAAAAGCGCGCGTTTTGCCCGAGATCGTCCCATACAAAAAAAGCACCCTTCCGGATGCTTCTCTCTTAGTTCTTATAAACGCTGCCGCCGGAATCCTCCTGTTTGTTCAGCTTGTTCTTCGGAGTGCTCACATAGCGCACGTTGCCGCCACTATCGGCTTCCGCCACAAGCGTCAAGATCGGATTGACGACGGTCGTACTGCCGCTGTCGGCCGAACTGGTCACATCGTTGGTGTCGAGTCCTGCCGCGTCAAGGTTACTGCCACTGGAAGAGGCCGTTTGAAGACGCAGTGCCTTCCCGCGAACGGTGGCATTAGCGCCGCTTGCCGTTTCAATTGAGATATCATCGGCTTCGACTGCCAACTCTAAAGAGGCACCGCTCTCGCTTTTCACGGCGATTTCCGGTGTGACGAACGTGGCCGTCGAATGGGCGTGGGCCGCGCTGTGGGCGGTAAGGCCCCGCAGTTTGGGTAGGCTGACCGAGACTTTGATGCCTTCGGTCGAACTGATGTTACCCGTAGCCGCCACACGAAGGGTGCCTTTCTCTACGGTAGTAGTAATCATGTTAATCAGGTTCGCGTCGGTTTCGACGGTGATGCGGGTGTCGTTGGAAGGCGTGAGAACGAGTTCGATGCCCTCTCCTACCTCAACCCGGTCAAACGACTCGGTAACATTGCGGTCAACCGTGACCTTCTGGCCGTTGCCCCGAACGCCGGGATTGCAGGAGGTGAAAACCAAGGCCGCCAGCGCGACGACGATCAGTTTGATGGTGTAGATGATGATGCGGACCATACTCGTTATTTTTTAGGTACTATTTTTCCATCCTGGTCGGTCGTAAGCCCTTTACCTGACGATTGGGTGGTCGTTTCGACCCGGATGTCGCCATCGGTATGGACTTTTACGGTCATGGTGCCGGTCGAATCGCTTACTTCCACTGATTCGGGATCGTCTATATCGTTATACTCGTCTTCACTTGGTGGGCAATCCAGACAACGTACGCGGTCTTTGTCGACACGGTAGGTGTAGCTGTCGTCACTCCAGTGGAGGTTGAAGAAGGCGTCGTCTGAGCGATCACGGTCCGTAACCGATTTGTCGACGCGGAATTTCGTTCCTTTTGGCAAATACAGCACCACTTCCACCTGCTGGTCGCGAAACTTGTTGCGTATATCGGTCAGGAGGTAGTTATCCAAAAGTACGTCATTATTCTGGAATTTATACCCATACACGATCTTTTCAGCCGTGCGACGGGCGTCACTCACCGAACTGCCCCGGGCGATGCGCTGCACCTGAATGTAGGCCTTGTCATCGTCTGACGGACGCACATCAAGGGTGACGTCGTTCGAGTAAATCATCTCATGGTCAGAGCCGTCGAGCTCGATACGGAAATCGTCATACTCATTCGTAGAGTTGGCGTAACTGTCGTTGTGCACAAACTTGATGTCGAGAGTGTCGGCCGGCGCCAATACCAACTCTTCCTTTTTAAGGGTTTTCCCTTCGAAGGCGAAAGCGGTTGCCTGGCGTACACCAAAGGTGATGGCAATCGCGGTCGAGATGATCCACACGGCCAGCAGTCCGAAATTGATGATAGCACCCGGCGACTTGATCTTCGGCGCCAACAGTTTGAAGCCCAGCAGGCAGAAATAGAAGAACGGGATTCCCACGGCGAAGAACATGACCAGTCCGAACAACCAGATCGGATACTCCCCGAAATTGCCCTGTTCTACGAACGATGACCACGGGAAGCTCACAAAGGCGGTTGAACCAAGGGTGAACACACCGATCAGAAGGCTGACAATCACGGCCAGTGAGGCCAGGATGATGAGGGAACCGATGATTTTTGCGAACACCTTGAAAATACTGATGAAGATATCTCCGATGGTCGAGCCTACTTTGGTGGCACCTTTATGGATGCTGTCACCCATCTGGGCGTAGTCGGCGTTACGAAACCGCTCGGAAAGTCCTTCGATTTCCTCCCGTACTTTTCGTTCGATGTTGCTGATGGTGATGGGCTCCCCGCGCATTTCCAGTTTCTCGGTAGTCGTCACCGCTTCCGGCATTACGATCCACATAACCAGATAGGCGATTATACCCGTTCCGAATACGCACAACAGTATCACGAACAACACACGCAGCCATACCTTATCGATGCCGAAATAGTGCCCCAGGCCGGCCAATACACCACCGATGATGCCGTTTTCGCGGTCGCGGTACAATTTACGGGTCGCACGCGGCGAGTAGAAAGGCGTGTTCGGTTGCGGCGCAGCCCCTTCGTCGTCAAGGCGATAGTCCTCAGGTTGGCCCATCACAGCAATCACTTCTTCGATTTCCTTCATCGAAATGACCTGTTTCGGATGGGTGTGTTTCTCTGAGATCAGTTCAGCGATACGCATTTCGATGTCGCGGATGATCTCGTCCTGGCCGGCCGAACGGTTCAGCGACCGTTTAATGGCGTCGAAGTAGCGGCTAAGGCGTTGGTAAGCGTCTTCATCTATATAGAAGAAAATGCCTCCCAGGTTGATATTGACTGTCTTGTTCATGATTCGTGTTTTTGATTGGTGATAATGTTGACGGCGTCGGAAAGTTCGGTCCAGGTGCCGTTCAGTTCCTTAAGAAATGTGTGTCCGATTTCGGTCAGGCCGTAGTATTTACGAGGCGGCCCGGAGGTCGATTCTTCCCAACGGTAGTTGAGTAACCCGTCGTTTTTCAGGCGGGTCAGCAGCGGATAGACCGTGCCTTCCACAACCAACAGCTTAGCGCCTTTAAGGGTATCGAGTATCTCGGAGGTGTAGGCATCCCGCTCTTTTAGTACCGAGAGGATGCAAAACTCGAGAACACCCTTGCGCATCTGTGCTTTCGTGTTTTCAATGTTCATGATGCCATTTTGATTTTGGATTAATGTCCGTTTTTTGATGATGAATTATACAGTGACGCTCGAGGGTGATGAAGCCTCCGCGTCGACGGTTTATTTTAGGAAGCGGATGGTCGCCGGATACCGGAAGTCATCCCCTCCCGATGTCTTGACCGCCGCATAGATCGTCAGCAATACCTCGGCCGCTTTGATGAGACCGGCGAGGATGACGGCGACGATCGCGACCACCAGCGGAATACTGACCTCCGTAAACGACCACTCCATGTGGTGCATGTTAAAGTGGTGCCCGTGGCGGTGCAGCTCGCCTCCCGACATAAGTGCGAAGAGAAATGTCGGCACGGCGACCAAGGCACAGATAAGAAGGTAGAGGAAGCTGCTCAGTTGGAAATTGATGCACTCTTTCCCTTGCTGGTCGATATAGGCCGACCGCTCGCGATTGGACGTCCAGATCACGATCGGCAGGATGAAATTGCCAAACGGGATCAGGAACTGCGACAAGGCACTGATGTGGGTGAAAGTCGCGATTTGTTGTTCGTTGGTTCGTTGCATGACGATGATAGATTGTGATTGATGATGATTGAAACTCCAGACTACTATAGATAGCTCATTAATTTCTTATACAAAGATATGACGATTGGAAGGTATTATGCAATACAAAGTAGTGTATGTTAACTTTTATTTAACATATACCGCTTATATGCGGATAAAACGCTAAATTGCCCGTAAATACTGACCTCCATGCTCACAACAGCCCAATTCAACCGCTTCCTGTTTTTTAAGTTGCCGTCTGCCTTTTTGTGTGGTGTACGGGTGAAAAACATCTCTGACGCGCGTTGCGACGTTTCGGTTCGGCACCGCTGGATCAACCAGAATCCGTTCAAATCGATGTATTTTGCCGTGCAGGCCATGGCGGCGGAACTGTCAACGGGCGCACTGGTCATCGCCGCCATTCGAAGCAGTGGGGCTAATTTGTCGATGTTGGTAGCGCAGAACCGTTCCGTATTCACGAAAAAAGCGACCGGACGTATCCGATTCCGGTGCGACGACGGACGTGCCATTGCCGAAACCATCGCCAAAGCCATCGAAACCGGCGAAGGACAAACGCTGTGGATGCGGTCGGAAGGTGTCAACGAACAGGGTGAAACCGTTTCGCGCTTTGAATTTGAATGGACGGTGAAAGTCAAAACCCGACAATAAATGGGGGCTTTTTAAGTTTTGCCGAGGGGCAGACGTTGTACCTTTACCAAAAGAGCATCCATGAAGGTTCTGATCACTGGCGCAACCGGACTTGTGGGAACGGCTTTGGTGGCCGCCTTGCGCAGCCGCGGACATAAAGTCTGCTACCTCACGACGTCCAAAAGCGGGAGACCACTTCCCGGCGCCCAACGCTTTTTCTGGAACGTCGCCACAGAAGAACTCGATCCCGAGGCGTTTGAAGGTGTGGATGCCATCGTGCACCTGGCCGGCGCCTCTATCGCGAAACGCTGGACGGCGACCTACAAACAGGAAATCCGCGATAGCCGTATCGCATCCGCCGAACTCCTATATAAAGTACTTCGCACCCTTCCCCACCACTCCGTACGCCATTTCGTTTCCGCCTCGGCTATTGGCCTTTATGCCGATCACCCTGACCATCTCTACCACGAAAGCGACCTCGCCTTCGATCAGGGATTTCTGGGTGATGTCGTGTTGCAATGGGAACAGGCCGCTGACCGCTTCCGTACTCTTTCTATTAAAGTCGCTAAACTGCGCACCGGACTCGTTTTCTCTAAAAAAGGAGGCGTACTCGAGCAACTGGTGGCACCCGTGCGCTATGGGTTCGGCGCCGCATTCGGTTCCGGAAAACAATGGCAGTCGTGGATCCATCTTGATGATATGGTTGGACTTTACCTCGCGGCACTCGAAAACGGCTGGGAGGGGACGTTCAACGCCGTGGCGCCCCATCCGGTGACGCAAACGGAACTCATCCGGCAAATCGGAAAAACCCTCCATCGTCCGGTATGGTTGCCCAACATCCCCGAATTCCTCATGGCACCGATACTGGGTGAAATGCGCCAACTGGTCTTTTCCAGCCAAAAGGTAAGTGCTGAAAAAGCGATAGAACACGGTTACCGTTTCCAATTTCCTTTATTACCCGCCGCCCTTTCCGACCTGCTTACCAACGACAACGCGTAAGCAGACGAAATTCGTTCGTGACCTTCGGATGCTCTTTCTAAGTTGGATTGTGCATTCGTCTACTAGCACCCGGTGACAATTTGGCACTCCTTCTCCGTTTGGCAGTACTTTTGCCAACAAGCGGACGTATACAACGATTTTACGCTAAAAAATACATATCTCTATACCGATGGCAACCGAAAAGAACGCGCAATCACAGGAAAACGAAGACATTACAATGGACGGACAACCGACGGCCGAGGCCCCACAGGAAGACCTTCCGACAGCCGAAAGCCTGACAGCAGAGGAAAAATTGTCAGAGGATCTCGCCAAAGAGAAGGATAAATTCCTGCGTTTGTTCGCCGAATTCGAAAACTATAAGAAGCGTACGGCAAAAGAACGCCTCGACCTGTTCAAAACCGCGAACCAGGAAGTACTGCAGGCGCTGTTGCCGGTGCTCGACGATTTTGACCGTGCGATGATCGAAATCCGCAAGTCGGAAAACAACGAGCTGGTGCGTGGCGTGGAACTCATACAGGAAAAATTCAAAAACACGCTTGTCTCAAAAGGACTTGAGGAAGTCGAAATCAAAGCCGGCGATGCCTTTAACGCCGATTTCGCAGAAGCCATCACGCAAATTCCGGCTCCCACACCTGAATTAAAGGGCAAAATCGTGGATGTATTGGAGAAAGGCTATAAATTGGGCGACAAAATCATCCGTTTTCCGAAAGTCGTCATCGGAAACTAATCCGCCAGGACCATGAAAAAAGACTATTACGAAATACTCGGCATCTCGAAAGGCGCTTCGGCCGCTGAGATTAAGAAGGCGTACCGGAAGAAAGCTATCGAGTACCATCCCGACAAAAATCCGGGTGACAAGCAGGCGGAAGAAAACTTCAAGGCCGCGGCGGAAGCGTATGAAGTGCTGAGCGACGACCAGAAACGCGCGCGCTACGACCAATACGGCCACCAGGCATTCGAAGGTGGCGGCGGGTTCCACGGAGGCAACATGAACATGGACGACATCTTCAGCCAGTTCGGCGACATCTTCGGAGGGGCCTTCGGTGGTTTCGGAGGCGGATTCGGAGGCGGAGGCGGCCAGCGACGCGTGAAGGGAAGCAACCTTCGTATCAAAGTAAAACTCACGCTCGAGGAAATCGCGAAAGGCGTCGAAAAGAAAGTAAAAGTCAAACGCAAGGTGCAGGCACCGGGCGTGAAATATAAAACCTGCCCGACCTGTAACGGTTCCGGACAGGTCATGCGTGTGACCAACACCATTTTGGGACGGATGCAGTCGGCGTCTACCTGCCCTACCTGTGGTGGTGCCGGCCAGACACTGGAAAGTAAACCGGCGAACGCAGATGCCTATGGTATGGTGTACGAAGACGAGACGGTATCGATCAAAATACCGGCCGGTGTGGCAGATGGCATGCAATTGAAAGTCTCCAATAAAGGAAACGATGCCCCAGGCAACGGCATTCCGGGTGACCTGATCGTCGTAATCGAAGAACAGGAACATGAGACGCTGAAACGCGAAGGGGAAAACCTCCACCTCGATTTATACATCAGCATCGCGGAAGCGGCGCTCGGCGTATCGAAAGATATCGATACGGTAAACGGAAAAGTGCGCATTAAGTTGGAAGAAGGCATCCAGTCGGGCAAGATACTTCGCCTGAAAGGAAAGGGTATCCCGAGCCTGAACAGCTACGGAAGCGGCGACCTCCTGGTGCACATAAACGTCTGGACGCCACGGAATCTCACCCGCGAACAGAAGCAGTTTTTCGAAAATGCACTGAACGATCCGAACTTCACCCCTAACCCGGAAAAGTCGGATAAATCTTTTTTTGAAAAAGTGAAAGATATGTTTTCCTAATTAAAAAAAAGTATATACTTTTGACCTACTAGGCAACTAGTAATTTCTTTTTCATAGCAATTTTTCCCATCCTTGTGCACTTGTGTAAAAGGGTGGGTTTTTTTATGACGTTGGTTTGATCCTCTTCCTAGCGTATTTATGAGTCCAGACGTAGGCATAATTCCTCCGGTGACAGCGCCGGAATTTCGCTCGTTTTGAAATCCCTCAAATTCCGGGTCACGATAAAATCGACTTGCCCAATGCGGGCGGCGCACAAGACCTGTACCGCATCCTCGAAATCCCGATGACCCGAGCGAAGTGCCATCCGAAGGAGTTCGGCATCCGCATCCTGCACCGTTAAAAAGTCAAGGAGGGTAAGCAATACCTCACGAAGTGCCTTCTCGTCCAGATACCGGCTCATGAGGTAGTGTGTGGTGATAAGGGAGTGGGAAGACGCAAATAACTCTAACTGCTTCTGCTCGGCACGTTGAAAAATACGAACGGCATGCTGGCTATACGGCTGACGGTCTGCGATCAGATCAACGATGACATTGGTATCAAGGAAAATCCTCATTTCAGGAAATGTTTGCGTTCAAACGCCTCCCTCAAAGCCGTCGTTTCGTCGAAATCATCCGGCAGTTTTACCGCTCCGACCAGCGACTTAAGCTTAGGTGAAAGCACTCGATCTCCTTCCTCCAGTGTAATCGTCTCGAGATACCGTTCTACAAGCTCCGATAAGCTCCGGCCTGTATTCCGGGCATATAATTTGGCCCGGTCTATCACGGCTTTCTCGACGGTCAAGGTAAGCTTGGTTGTCATATACGTGTTTTTATTTCAAAGATACGTATTTTATAAAAATGCGTCGCTTCATGATGGAATTTCCGAAACTACCGAACTTCCCCTAACTTTACCTTCCAAACATATACACATGTCTATCATACTCGACGTTCGCGACGTCGTCAAACGATACGGCGACTATACCGCCCTTAACTCGGTTTCCCTTTCCGTCCCGAAGGGCAGTATTTACGGACTCCTGGGTCCGAACGGTGCCGGGAAAACCTCGCTTATACGGATTATCAACCAGATCACTTTGCCAGACTCAGGTTCGGTGTGGCTCGACGGGGCACCGCTGAAGCCAGACGATGTGCAGCACATTGGATATCTTCCGGAAGAACGCGGACTCTACAAAACCATGAAGGTGGGGGAACAGTGCCTCTATCTCGCGCAGCTAAAAGGGCTTGACCGCGCGGAGGCCAAGAAGCAACTCGACTTTTGGTTTGAGCGACTGGGTGTGGAAGGCTGGTGGAATAAGAAAATCCAGGAGCTTTCGAAAGGGATGGCGCAGAAGATACAGTTTATCGTAACGGTGCTTCACCGTCCGAAATTGCTCATTTTCGACGAACCCTTCTCGGGCTTCGATCCGGTGAATGCCAACCTGATCAAAGATGAAATTCTTGCCCTCAAGGAACAGGGCTCCACCATTATTTTTTCCACCCATCGCATGGAAAGCGTGGAGGAACTGTGCGACCATATCGCCCTCATCCACAAATCCAACAAACTGATCGAAGGCCCGCTCCAGGAGGTGAAGCGCCGCTACCGTACCCATACGTATGAAGTCGGCATCGTAACGCCCAACATCGAAGGGCTTATGTACGACCTGACACAGCATTTTACCGTGGCACCCACGCAGTTCCGTTCGTTGAACGACGATGTGAAACTCGATATCCAACTCGGAAAAGCCACACCGAACGAGTTGTTGGCCCTGTTGACGGGCCGCGGCGAGGTCACCCACTTCGTCGAGAAAATTCCGAGTGTCAACGACATCTTTATCCAAACCGTTACCAACGGCACTACCTTATAATACGACTTATGCGCGTCCTTTCTCTTATCATCCGTCGCGAATTCAATGCCAAAGTACGCAACAAGGCATTTATCGTCATGACCTTCCTGAGTCCGCTGATCTTCGTCGGCATCGCCCTCCTCATTGGCTTCCTCAGCACGATGAAAGCCGATACGAAGTTTATCGCGGTGCACGACGCTTCGGGACTTTTCGTGGGCGATTTCAAAAATTCCGACGAGTTCCATTTCCACAATGTTTCCACTCTTCCGTTGCAAACCGTCAAAGACAGCATCCTCAGCGAACGGCTGGACGGCGTGTTGGTCATCCCGAACGAAAAAGACCCGAAAAAACTCGCAGAGAACATCCAGTTCATTTCCAATGATGACCCGGGCATCGAGTTCATCGGCGGATTGGAAAACACCATTTCAAAACGGTTGACCAAGGCGAATTACGCGCGAACCGGACTCGATTCCATCTCCATCCGGCAGGCGCAGGCCGACGTTTCCATCCACATGAAAAAAGCGGACGGCACCGACTCGATGAAAGGGCTTAATTGGTTCAAGGCGGCCACCGGCGGGCTTTTCGGCTACCTGATCATGATGTTCATCATCATCTACGGCAACTTCGTCATGCGCAGTGTCATCGAAGAAAAAACGAACCGTATCATCGAAATCATCATTTCTTCGGTTCGGCCGTTTCACCTGATGATGGGCAAGATCATCGGCACGTCATTGGCGGGCGTGTTGCAGTTCGCCATCTGGGCTGTGGTCGGTTTCACCTTGTTGTTCGTGGCCACACAGTTCTTCGGTCTTGATGTAGCCACCACGCAAAGTACGGCCGCACACACTGCCACGCAGGAACCCGGTTTCTGGCCGTCGGCAATACGCGAACTCAGCAGCCTTCCGCTATTCGGCATGGCCGTTTGTTTCCTGGTGTATTTCGTCGGTGGTTACTTTTTGTATAGCTCCTTTTACGCGGCCATTGGCGCCGCGGTCGATAGCGAGACCGACTCCCAGCAGTTCCTGTTTCCCATTGTGATGCCGCTGGTACTGGGTGTGTATATTGGCTTTTTTACCGTCATCAATGACCCGCATGGCACCGTCGCCACCGTATTTTCGTTCATTCCACTCACTTCACCGATCGTGATGCTGATGCGGTTACCGTTTGGCGTGCCGTGGTGGCAGGTAGTCGTGTCGATTGTGATTTTATATGGCACGTTCTACGGTGTTGTATGGTTCGCCGCCAAAATCTACCGAGTGGGCATCCTGATGTATGGCAAAAAACCGACGTGGAAAGAACTGATCCGCTGGATGCGCTACTAAAAAAAGCAGCCCGTTTGGACTGCTCTTTCTTAGATGGGGATTACCGACGTTTATTCCGCCGCATCTTTTGCCTTTTGGTTTTCGTTTGCTTTGGCGCCCATACGTTCCCATTTGAATTTCGGGGCGAATTTCAACTTGATTTCTGCAATTTTGCGGTTATCATGTGATGTAAGGCCTTCTTTCTCAACCGTGTTCTTATGGGCATCCAACGCCTCATACATCGCTTTGATTTCATCGAAATCTTCACGTGAGTAGTTGTCTTTGTTCTTGTCGAACTCGTTATAAAAGTCGTTATAAACGCGAAGGATGTTGTCCTTGTTTACCCAACTGAAGTCCATATCAGCACCGATTTTACCCGCGCCGAAGAACGCATCACGCAATTCCTGAGGGCGACTTGGCGTAGCCTCTTTCTCAAGCTCGGCATTCACCTGTGCTTTAAGTTGTTCATATTTCTCGCGACCGGCGTCCAGTCGGTCTTTTGCGGACGCATCATCGCGAAGTGCAGCGGCGGCACTATCGGCTGCCGTGGCGCGTGCCTGGTAAGACGCTTCGATCGCAGCCCAGTTCGACTTGGCATCGGCAACGGCCAATGAACGAACCGAATCGGTAAAGGACGTATACTGGTTAAGGGTTTTCTCTGCTTCTTTCTCCGTTTCGCTTTTGCACGAAACAAAGGCCATTGATAAAGCCGCAAGGGCATAAAGGGACATGTTTTTCATGATGGGTGGGATGTTATTGTTAACAGAGGTAAAGGTAGTGGCAGTGGGAAACAGGGATGTTGCAGATACACCGCGTTTCGTTACAAAATACCGATATTGCCGTTGGGAGTGTAACAGAAGTACAATTGGGCGGACACATTATTTTTAGCTACTTTTATTGAAAATCCGGCATATGTCGAAATCATTGATTGAAATCCGCGGACTCCGACGGAATTTCCAACTGGGCGGTGAAACGCTTGAGGTGCTGAAAGGCATCGACTTAGATATCCAAAAAGGCGAATATGTCGCATTGATGGGGCCGTCCGGCTCTGGCAAATCGACCCTGATGAATTTGTTGGGATGCCTTGACACCCCCACCTCCGGACGCTATGTGCTGAACGGGCAGGACGTCAGTACGCTCCACGACGATGAATTGGCCGAAATACGAAACAAGGAAATTGGTTTCGTCTTCCAGACCTTTAACCTGATGCCGCGCACCACCGCACTCGACAATGTCGCGTTGCCGATGGTGTATGCCGGTTATGGAAAAAGCGACCGCCACGCCCGTGCCCGTGAAGTGTTGACCCAGGTCGACCTCGCTAACCGGATGGACCACCAGCCGAACCAGTTATCGGGTGGACAACGGCAGCGCGTCGCCATTGCACGTGCGTTAGTGAATAAACCGTCCATCATCCTCGCCGACGAACCTACCGGAAACCTCGACAGTAAGACCTCGGTGGAAATCATGGCGCTCTTTAACGAGATACACGCCCAGGGAAATACCGTCATTCTGGTAACGCACGAGGAAGACATCGCGGCGTATGCCAAGCGGGTTATCCGTCTGCGGGACGGGATGATTGAAAGCGACTCAGCCAACAAATAGACACCTAAACCGAACCGGAATGGCTTCTCAGGTCTCTTCCGGAACCCAAGGCTATGAAAGTATATACCAAAACCGGCGATGCCGGAACCACGGCACTTTTTGGCGGAACCCGTGTACCGAAAGACCACATCCGGATCGATTGTTACGGTACGGTCGACGAGCTCAACTCATGGATTGGACTCGTGCGCGACCAGGAATTCCCAACTCTTTATAAAGAAGTATTGATACGTATCCAGGACCGGTTGTTCACGGTAGGCGCCCAACTTGCCACGCCACCCGAAAAGGAAGTATTGAAAAACGGCGAACGGCGCCTGAAGAATCTCGGCATCACCGAAGACGACATCCTTTTCCTGGAAACCGAAATTGACCGGATGGACGCAGCCCTGCCCCCGATGACGCACTTTGTGCTACCCGGAGGCCATACAACCGTGTCATATTGTCATGTGGCCCGCTGTGTATGCCGCCGTGCCGAGCGACTTGCGGTGCAATTACGTCATGAGGAGCCCGTTGACGAGCAGGTATTGAAGTACCTGAACCGCCTTTCTGACTACCTTTTCGTGCTGGCACGGATGTTGTCGAAAGAGGTTGGCGCCGACGAGGTGAAATGGATTCCGCAAAAGGACTGAAAATTCATCGCCAAGCCCAGTGTTTACAAGGTTTTAAGAACTTTTTAAACACTACGTTCTTGCCTTTCCAAAATAAAGATCATTTTACTTGGCATTTTCAGTAAAAAATTTATTTTTGCATTAAATTCAAAAATCTTAAAGCGATGTATTGGACATTAGAATTGGCATCCTATCTCAGTGATGCCCCGTGGCCAGCAACCAAAGATGAGCTCATCGACTATGCAATCCGTGCCGGGGCACCGTTGGAAGTCGTCGAGAACCTGCAGTCGATAGAAGATGAAGGCGAAATATACGAATCCATGGAAGAGATTTGGCCCGATTATCCAACGGACGAGGACTATCTCTGGAACGAGGACGAGTACTAGAAAAAATAAAAAAAACACCTGAAAAAGTCTCATTTAGAGGCTTTTTTTTTGCTTAAATTTGCACACTTTTCACGAACAGAAACACCGTATTTATGAGTTTCATAAACAGTATATTAAAAGCCTTCGTAGGCGATAAGTCGCAGAAGGACGTCAAAGCCATCCAGCCCTTTGTCGCCAAGATAAAGGAAATCGAGCCGACCCTTACCGGATTGTCACACGATGCACTTCGCGCGAAGACAGAGGAATTCAAATCACGGATCCGTGCGGCCCGTGCGGCACAGGATGAGAAAATCGCTGCGTTGCGTGCGGAAGTCGAATCGATTGCCGACATCGATAAAAAAGAAGACGTTTATGCCGACATCGATGCGCTTGAGAAGGAAGCATACGACGTATCCGAGAAAGTGCTGCTTGACATCCTTCCGGAAGCGTTTGCTGTGGTGAAAGAAACCGCGCGCCGGTTCAAGGAAAATACAACTATTACGGTGACCGCTACTCCTATGGACCGTCAGCTGTCGTCGACCAAAGAATATGTCACACTCGAAGGTGACAATGCCGTATGGGCCAACTCATGGAACGCCGCAGGTAAGGCGATTACGTGGGATATGATCCACTACGACGTGCAGTTGATTGGTGGTATCGTATTGCACCAGGGGAAAATTGCCGAAATGCAGACGGGTGAAGGTAAGACCCTCGTGGCGACCCTCCCACTCTACCTCAACGCCCTGACCGGCGAAGGCGTGCACCTGGTGACCGTGAACGACTACCTCGCCAAACGGGACAGCACGTGGAAAGCGCCGTTGTTTGAGTTCCACGGACTCACAGTCGACTGTATCGACAACCACCAACCAAACTCGGAAGGTCGTCGCAAGGCCTACGAAGCGGATATCACCTACGGAACCAACAACGAATTCGGTTTCGATTACCTACGCGACAACATGGCGCATACACCAGGCGAACTGGTGCAACGCCGCCACAACTACGCAATCGTGGATGAGGTCGACTCGGTATTGATTGATGACGCCCGTACACCGTTGATCATCTCAGGTCCGGTTCCACAAGGAGACCGTCACGAATTCCTTGAACTGAAACCGACGATTGAGAACCTCGTCAACCAACAACGCGCCCTTGCCAATGGCTTCCTCGCCGAAGCGAAGAAATTAATACGGGAAGGAAATGCGAAAGACGGCGGCTTCAACCTGTTGCGCGCCCACCGTGCACTTCCTAAGAACAAAGCGTTGATCAAATTCCTCAGCGAGGAAGGTGTAAAACAGATACTGCAGAAGACCGAGAACCAGTATATGCAGGACAACAACCGCGACATGCCGAAGGTAGACGAAGCGTTGTTCTTCGTAATTGAGGAGAAAAACAACCAGGTTGAACTGACCGAGCGTGGTTTCAAGGCACTGGCCAGCGGATCGGACGAAAGTTTCTTCGTATTACCCGATATCGGAACAGAAATCGCGCGGATTGAGAAAATGGAACTTCCAAAAGACAAGGAAGCCGAAGAAAAAGAACGCCTATTCCAGGATTTCAGCGTAAAGAGCGAGCGTATCCATACGCTTACCCAGTTGCTGAAAGCGTATGCACTCTTTGAAAAAGATGTGGAATATGTCATCGACGACAACAAAATCAAGATCGTCGACGAGCAAACCGGTCGTATTATGGAAGGCCGCCGCTATTCGGACGGGCTCCACCAGGCGATCGAAGCCAAAGAAAACGTAAAGGTAGAGGCTGCCACACAGACCTTCGCTACGATTACCCTCCAGAATTATTTCCGGATGTACCGCAAATTGGCCGGTATGACGGGTACTGCCGTTACAGAAGCGGGCGAATTCTGGGAAATCTACAAACTCGACGTCGTTGAAATCCCGACCAATCGCCCGATTTCACGTAAAGACCAACACGACCTGATCTACCGTTCGGTGCGCGAGAAATTCAATGCAGTTATCGAAGACGTCATACAGTTATCCGCCGCCGGACGTCCGGTGTTGATTGGTACGACATCGGTTGAGATATCGGAATTATTGAGCCGTATGCTTAAAATGCGTGGTATACAACACAATGTGTTGAACGCGAAGATGCACAAGCAGGAAGCGCAGATCGTCGAAGAGGCCGGTAAGCCAGGCGTCGTGACGATTGCGACGAACATGGCCGGACGGGGTACCGACATCAAGCTGACGCCGGAAGTGAAAGCCGCGGGCGGATTGGCCATCATCGGTACAGAGCGCCACGATTCGCGTCGGGTTGACCGCCAGTTGCGCGGTCGTGCCGGTCGTCAGGGTGACCCAGGAACCTCGCAGTTCTATGTGTCGCTGGAAGACAGCCTGATGCGTCTTTTCGGCTCTGAACGGGTAGCTAAGATCATGGACCGAATGGGACTCAAGGAAGGCGAAGTCATCCAGCATTCGATGATGACCAAGTCAATCGAACGCGCCCAGAAACGTGTGGAGGAAAACAACTTCGGCGTTCGTAAACGACTTCTCGAATACGACGACGTGATGAACGCACAGCGGGAGGTAATCTATAAGCGTCGCCGTCACGCCTTGCACGGAGAGCGCCTGAAAGTGGACATCGCGAACATGATCTATGATACGTGTGAACTTATTGCCCGTGAAAACAAGGCGAAGCGTGATTTCCGGAACTTTGAATTCGAATTGATCCGTTACTTCTCGATCACATCACCGGTAACCGAATCGGAATTTGACAAGCTGTCTGACATGGAATTGGCCGGCAAAGTGTATAAAGCGGCATCCCTGTATTACGCAGAGAAAAATGAGCGTAATGCCCGTGAAGCCTTCCCGATTATCGAGAATGTGTTCGTGAACCAGGGCGATCGTTTTGAGCGTATTGTGGTACCATTTTCTGACGGCATCAAAACCCTAAATGTTGTCACCGACCTGAAGAAGGCCTATGATACCCACGGCGCACAATTGGTAGCCGATTTCGAAAAGAACATCACGCTGGCCATCGTAGACGAAGCCTGGAAGAAGCACCTCCGCAAAATGGACGAACTGAAACAGTCCGTACAGTTGGCGGTGCACGAACAGAAAGACCCGCTCCTCATCTATAAATTCGAAGCATTCGAGTTGTTTACGAATATGCTGAACGGTGTGAACAAAGAAGTAATCTCGTTCCTGTTCAAGGGTGATTTACCACAACAGCAGCAGGCACCGGAAATCAGGGAGGCACGCGAAGAACGCCGGGTAGAGAACTACAAGACGTCGAAAGATGAAATCCCGAATCTGGACCAGGCAGCGGAAGTGAACCGCGAAGCCGGACAAACGCAACCGCGGCAGGTGACGGAAACGATTGTACGGGAGGCACCGAAAATCAACCGAAACGACAACGTGGTGGTCAAGCATGTCATGAGCGGCAAGACCGAAACGATGAAATTCAAAAAGGCGGAAAGCCTGTTAGCCACTGGCGAATGGGTGCTGGTAAACGAAGCCTAACATAATAACCCCGGACCTTCCGGGGTTTCTTTTTGCTACTACTTTCGGGGGAGTGCCTTTTCGAGGTGCTTTTTTCTATTATGCACTTTCGGCTTTCTACGATATTGATCCTCGGCGAGAAATACATCACGTCTTGCAACGGAAAGCAAGAGTACACGGGCCAACCAGTCCTTACGGATTAATGCAATAAATTAAACGCCTCTGTGCGATCCTTCAGCACCATCACTGCCAGGCATCAAAGAAGAAAATTTTAACAAAAGATGCGGTTTTCCCGTACCTAACTTTCGGGATTGTTTTGTAAGGGACGCATCCGCCCCTCCCCTAAGGACAAAGTACGAATTCCCGGCGACACCGTCGTACGGGAAAACCGCACCTTTTGTTAAAAATCGATATGGAGCACGTATGTCTTAGAGCAGTGAGTATGCGTGATGAAAATGCCATTTTACCGGATACCTTGCGCCCTACTCCAACAAAAACCAGTTGCTGATATCGGTCCTTTTAGAAAATGATCGCACGAGAGACCCCGCTGCCACGGGACACTAGGCGTAGGATACTTCGGTGGAACATCGAAAGGGTTTCCCGGGAATGAACATGCTTCAGGCGTGAACCGCGCGTGAGGGACAGGCGCGGCAGCCTTTTTGCCACCGCCAACGTCTTTTGGAAACGGAAGTAGGGGAAAAACAGGAAAAGGAATCGAAGCCCGGCAAAAAGCTATAGCAGATGGCCCGACGGCGCCTTTTTAGTAGGCAGTTGGCAGTCGCAGTAGGCAGTGGGCAGTGGGCGCCGGCACGCCCAAAAACAAAAAGAGAAAGCCGCCTCCTTGCGAAGACGGCCCTCTCTTAATACAAAACTAAAACAAAATACTCTTTAGAAACCGTAGCCAACTCCGACGAAGATGCCGCTGACTTTCACGTCGCCCATACCCATTGAGTATTTAGCCGACACGTCGATGTCTTCGGAGATCTGGTACCCCGCGCCTACACCTACGTTGACTTTGAACTGGTCTTCATCGGCATTGAGGAAGTAGTTCAGGTCAGGTCCGGCGAACACACTGAAGTCGTCGAATTTGAATTTCGCCATAACCGGGATGTTCAGGAAGCTGAAATCATCCGGAAGCGATACATAAAGGAGTTCGGGCTGTACCGAGAAGGACTCGGAAATACCGATGTTGGCATAAGCGCCTGCGAAAAAGCCGGTGTACGATTCCGACACTTCACCCAGTGGGCCGAGGTCGACTTTTACCGATGCGAGGTCAACACCAGCTTTTGCACCAAATTTTGTTTCCTGAGCGGAAACCGAAAAAGAACCGGCTACGAGAAGAGCCGCAAAAAGTAGTTTTTTCATGATAAATGATTTGTTTAGTTATCATGGTAAAAGTACTTGGCGGGCTGTCGGCCGACAATACGACAAATGTCGTATTTTTACAATAGGTGGTCGGGAAGGATCTTTCCTGGATTTAAAATGCCTTGTGGATCAAATAGTTGCTTGATGCCTTTCATCAAATGGAGGTGATGCTCGGGAAAGGCAATGTCCATGTAGCCCTTCTGCACGAAGCCAATACCGTGCTCTCCTGACAGTGTACCACCGAGTGCTACGGTACTTTCAAAGATCTCGCGGATTCCCTTCGGCACTTCCGTCTTCCAGTTTTCATCCGACATCGTTCCCTTGATGATATTGACGTGCAGGTTTCCGTCGCCTGCGTGGCCGTAACAAACGGAAGAGAAGCCATATTTCGCCCCTGCGGCTTTGACGCTTTCGAGCAATTCTGGAAGGCGGTAACGCGGAACGACCGTATCTTCTTCCTTATAAATGGAATTCGCCTTCACCGCTTCTGCTACGCCGCGCCGCATGCGCCATAGGGCGTTCTTCTGTTCGTCGGAGTCGGCAAAAAGCACTTCACCTATGCGGAATACCTCGAGTACTTCCATGATTTTCTCTGCTTCAGAGAAAAGCACGTCGGGATAATTCCCGTCGACCTCTATAAGAAGGTGCGCCTGGATGTCGTCGGGTACGGTAACACTGATGCCATCGACGTACCGGATGGCCCAGTCGATGGCGTCGCGCTCCATAAACTCAAGTGCGCTGGGTACGATACCCGCACGAAACACGGCGGAAACGGCTTCACACGCCTGGCGTGCTTCGTAAAACGGTACCAGCATTAGGATATTTTGGCGGTTTTGTGGGAGCAGTTTCAGGACAATCTTGGTCAGGATACCCAGCGTACCCTCACTTCCTACCATGAGTTGGGTGAGGTTGTAGCCGGTGGAGTTCTTCAAGGTGTCAGCACCAGTGCGGATGATATCCCCGTTGGGCAGCACTACTTCCAGGTTGAGCACGTAGTCTTTGGTGACACCGTATTTCACAGCCCTTGCACCTCCGGAATTCTCCGCTACGTTCCCGCCAATGGTACAACTACCCATACTGCTCGGATCAACCGGATAGAAAAGGCCTTTTTCAGCAACGGCTTCGCGCAGTACCTGGGTGATGACGCCGGGCTCGACTGTAACCTGTAGGTTCATCTCATCGATGGCGATAATCCGGTTCAGTCGCTCGACTGAAAGGCCAATGCCGCCACGAATGGCCAGTGCACCACCACTTAACCCTGTGCGTCCGGCAATGGGCACAACCGGTATGCGAAACTCCGAAGCCAGCCGCATGATACCGGAAATTTCGGCCGCATTCGAAGGCTTCACCACTACCGAGGGCGGAAAGATATAATCTTCGGTTTCATCGTGACCGTAGTGCTTTCGCGTCTCCTCGTCGAGGAAAACGAAAGAAGGACCTACAATCGATTCGAGTTTTTGGATAACGTCAGGGGAGAGCGAGGTGTGCATGCCTCAAAAATAGCGATTATTTGGGTCTGCAAAAAGCACTGTTTACAGCATTCCGAGTACCCAATGCCAGAGCACCAACGTGAGGAGCGACAAGGGTATACCCACTCCGACCATCATACCGGAAAGCCGTGGCTTGAGTCCGTAGGAGGACGCCAATATCGCCCCGGTAATCATCGGTGCCATGGCGGCTTCCATAACACAGACATCGGACATAGCGCCGTCAAAGGCGAGTATATAGCGATAGAACAGCAAAAAGAAAAGCGGCATAAGGAACAGTTTGAACAGCAGCCCAACCGAAAGAAAGCGCCAATACTGGTTGCGCTTCGCCAGTTTCAGTTGCAGGCCTACCGCGACCAGTGCCACTGGCGCCACGGTTTGCGACAACCGAAGGAAGAACGTATCGGCATAGGCGGGTACCTGCCATTTCAGGACGCCCATTATCATGCCAAGTACGAAGGCAACAAAAGGCGGAAAGGTGAGAATTTTGCGCACCATGGCACCCACATCGGGTTTTTCGTTCGAGAAAAAGGAAGCCGTCAGTGTCCCAAGGGTCGCCATCACCACAAACGTACCGGCCTGGTCGACGACAACCGCGGTTTTGAGTCCCTCGCTGCCATACAATGCTTCAATAATCGGGAAACCAACAAACGACGTATTCCCGAGTCCGGCGGTGAGAATCAAACATCCGGTCAGTTTCCGCGGCCAGGCGAACCAATAGCCCAGAAAGAGAAAGAAACCAAACGACAATACGTAGCCGATCCAGGCGATTCCCAATGGATAGAGGATGTTTCCGCCCAATTCAATCTTGGGGATGTAATAAAGAGCCAGTCCGGGTAACGCCACATGGATGACATACTGGTTGAGCGCTTTATAGCCATCGGAAGGGAATTCCCTGATCCGCTGGAGGAGCACTCCGGCAGACAGACAGGCAAAGATGAGCAAGAGGTTTTCCATGCGGTACACACAAAAATAGGAAATCCGTCGGAGGCCGGACGCCCGTATTGGGCGTTTTTTGCTACTTTTATCGGTATGAAACCCGACCGTAAAACCGCGCTGTCTGAAGTTGACGGCGTTTTGCCACCCGCACCGGTCAATCCGGATGCCGCGGGTACGATACGGCAGTTGCGACGGTCACGCCCCCATCCGGAAGCATTGGCACAGGCCATCCTCAAAGGCGACAAAACGGCGCTGAGCCGGGGCATTACGTTAGTCGAAAGCACACAGGAAACCCATCGTAGTGACGCTGACCGTTTGCTTGAATTGTGCCTCCCCCACTCCGACCGCTCGGTTCGCATCGGCATCACGGGCGTACCGGGAGTCGGAAAAAGCACCTTCATCGAAGCCTTTGGCAGCTATCTTACCTCCATCGGCAAGAAAGTAGCCGTGTTGGCGGTGGATCCGAGTAGTACGGTGTCACATGGCAGCATCCTGGCCGACAAAACGCGCATGGAGGAACTGGTGAAAGACCCGAATGCCTTCATCCGCCCCTCCGCATCCGGCGAAGCACTGGGCGGCGTGGCGCGTAAAACCCGTGAGGCCGTTATCCTATGTGAAGCGGCGGGCTTCGACGTCATCATCATCGAAACGGTGGGCGTCGGGCAAAGCGAAACCGCCGTGCACGGTATGACCGACTTCTTCCTTTTACTGCAATTATCGGGGGCAGGCGACGAACTACAGGGCATCAAACGCGGGATTATGGAAATGGCCGACGGCATCCTGATCAACAAAGCGGATGGCGACAACGTCCGGAAGGCGCAACTGGCCCGGACGACCTTGGTACGCGCCCTGCACCTCTTTCCCCGCAAGGATTCTGACTGGCAACCGGAAGTCGCAACCTGCAGTGCCTTGAAAAAGGACGGTATCTCCGACGTCTGGTCGATGATCGAACGGTATGTAGCCACCACCACTGAAAACGGTTTTTTTGAAGCCCGACGACGGGAACAAGCCCTATTCTGGATGCGGGAAACAATACGCACCGAACTCGGCCGCCATTTCGCGGAAGATCCCAAAGTGCAGGCACTGATCGAGACAATGGAAACCGGCGTACTTACCCGGCAGACCACACCTTTTCGGGCGGCGCGGGAATTACTGGCGTCCTACTTCGGGACTCACTCCTCGTAACGGTCCATTTCGCGGTCATAGAAAGCACCCGCCTGTTCGATCAAACGCTCCATTTCGGATTGGATATCGTCTTCCTCGTCTTCTTCATCGAGTTCTTCAAGAAACTCGATTTCATCGTTTTTCAGGTTGATGAGGAAACGCGGATATTCCAGATGGATAATGAAGATATCGTCTGGGAAATCGGTATTGTCGGCGAGTACGAATTTAGGAAGTTCCATGGGCTTGGGTTGTGACCTCCCGTTTCTCACGGGATGTGATATAGTGAAAACGAAGGTACAAAAATAATGCAGCCGCTGCGAGTCCGGCCAGCAAGCCGATCCAGATGCCGGTAGCACGCAGTTCGGTATACTCGCCGAGCACGAAGGAAATCGGGAAACCAATGATCCAGTAGGCCACAAACGTAATATACATCGGCACTTTTACATCCTGCATACCGCGAAGCGCGCCCAACACCACGACCTGCACGCCGTCGACGATCTGGAAGAGGGCCGCAACGAGCAACAACTCCGATGCAATCGCAATTACCTCTGAGTTATCCGCCAATTGCAGGGTGTTTTCCATATTGAGGAAGAGATACGGCAGTTCTTTATAAAAGAGACAGAATAAAATCGCAAATACGATCTCGATTACAATGACGAGCAGGAACACCGAACGTGCAATCCGGACGAGGTTCGGGATATCGCCCAACCCACGCTGTTGGCTGACGCGGATCATCGACACGACGCTGAGTCCCATGGCGAACATGAACGTAAGCGACGCCAAACTCAACGCAATCTGGTTTGCCGCCTGGCTTTTCGGACCAAGGTTTCCACTGAGCCAGATGGCCGCTGTAAACAAGACCACTTCGAACAGCATCTGAAGCGCCGACGGGATACCCAACGAACAAATCTTCGACAACACGTCTTTCTTCAAGTCGGTAAACCGCAGGGCTGCGAAATACGGTTTCAATATCTCCTTCCGCGCCAAGATCATATGCATGAAAATCACCATCAGCGTGCGGGAAATAACCGTCCCGAGTCCGGCGCCGACGATGCCCATCTTCGGAAAAATCCAGATACCATAAATAAGGAGGTAATTCAGGAGTACGTGCACCACATTCGCCATAACGATGGCATACATTGAGTACTTTGTCATGAAGAGTCCGTCGGCGAATTGTTTATACGCCTGATACAATACCAGCGGTACCAACGAAAGGGCCGCCCAGTCGACGAAAGGCTTGGCCAGCGCGATGACTTCCGGCGGTTGGTGCAGGTACACCATCAATGGTTTCGCCAGTAGTACCAAAAGGAAGAGCGACAGTCCCAATACGGCACAAAGGAAATACCCATGACGGAACGCCGAGGCCACCCCTTCTTTGTCTTTCTCCGCATCCGCCTGGGCAATCATCGGCGTGAGCGCGGTAGAAAATCCGATACCAATCGACATCGCCACGAAAATCATGCTGTTGCCCAAAGAGACGGCGGCGAGTTCTGTCGCGCCCAGCTTTCCAACCATAATATTATCGACGATATTGATCAGCGTATGCCCCACCATTCCCAATACAACGGGATAGGCTAGGCGTACATTATATGCGAATTCTTTGGTATAGGAGGATAACACGGTGGCTAATTTGGCGGCAAAGGTACGGAGAAGCCCCGTGTTTGCGAATTTTATAACACGGTATCGAAATTCTATAAATCGAACGAATATCACGATACTAACTTTGTCACTGTCCTTATGAGGAAAAGGACGCACAAAACACATGATCCCTAACATACCTATTATGAAAAAGACCACCCCTTTTTTCGCCCTTTTTGCCCTTACCTTTTCCCTACTTTCAAGTGTGTCACTCCACGCCCAGACTCCGGGTGGCACCCTACCAGAGGCAGCCGAGAATTATGACAGCGGCTTCCGTCTCGGATTTGGCATCAGCGCCGGACCTGTTTTCGACGATCCGTTCTCATGGGGACTCGGCGGGGACGCCCGACTTCAGTACGACCTTACGAAGTTCACGTCGTTTACCCTTACTACCGGTTACACCCACTTTTTCGTGAAGAGCGAGTTTGAGGATGCCGGCGCGGAAGACCTCGGATTCATTCCCGTAAAACTAGGCTTTAAAGGCTTTGTCGTCGGAGAAGAGCTGTACCTCCTCGGCGAAGTGGGTGGTGCCTTCGATGTCACTAGCGACAACAGCCAGTCCTCGGTATTGTTGGCACCCGGTATCGGTTATGCCACCCGTTCGATCGACCTGAGCGCCCGCTACGAGTATTTCCCTAACTGGGAAACCGGGCCCGGCGAAAAAGGTGTAGGCTTTTTGGCCTTGCGACTGGCCTACGGGTTTAAACTGTAACGTAACCCTCTCTATATATCCACGAAAATACCTCCGTTAATCGGGGGTATTTTTTTTACTTTGTGCTATGCAACTCACGCTCGAAGCCTTTCGTCGTTTACCCGGGGTCGGCGCCGCATCCGGACTCTGTCTGGCGAACGGCTGGATCTACCTCATCTCAGACAATGCCACCTTCCTCTATGCCTATTCCCTGGATGGGAAGGAGATGGTTCAGATACCGCTGGCAGCAAAGCCGGAAGCTGAGATCAGGAAAAAGCACAAACCCGACTTCGAGGCCTTATTGATGCGCAACGGGCAACTTGAGGTGTATGGATCCGGATCACGGCCCAATCGACAAACGAAGGCAATCGTCGACCCCAATCGTCATACGGTGGAACATGAAGATTTGACGCCTTTGTATGCACGGATGCAGGCAGTTTCGCGTATCGACCCCGACGCGTTCAATATCGAAGGTGTCGTGTCGAAGGGAAATAGCCTGTATTTTTTTCAAAGGGGAAATGGCGCAGGCGGACACAATGGGATTTTTTCGGTTTCCGGATCGACGCTTTCGTATCACCCCATAGCCCTTCCTTCCATTGACGGAACGGCGGCTACCTTTACGGATGCGACCCTGGTAGACGACACCCTCTACTTCCTGGCGGCAGCCGAAGCATCCGACTCGACCTACTATGATGGGGAAGTGACAGGAAGCCTGATCGGCACCTGGAATCCCGACACGGGCGCTACGGCTGTGCTGGGCGTCCTGCCGGGGAAACACAAATTCGAGGGACTTACCTTTGAAGCGCGGACGTCGAACGGACTGTCATTCCTACTCTGCGAAGACGCGGATGTTGCCGCTCCCTTCACCACCCTCTACCGCCTGGTCATTTCGACCTGACCGCATTTTTTTTACGTACCTTCCCAACCATTTCCGGTTACGACTTCTCTTAGTCTGTAAACATCCACAAAATGGAGGAACAACTCGTCAATGGCTGCAGGAAGGGGCAACGCGACGCGCAACGGCTGGTCTATGAACGGCTGGCGCCGCGGCTCTACCATACCTGCCGACGCTACCTGAAAAAGGAAGAGGAAATCGAGGAAGCATTGGCCGACTCGTTCTACATCATCTTCACCAAAATCGACCAACTCAAGGAAAACGCCGCTTTTGAAGGCTGGGCCCGACGCATCGCCATCAACGAATGCCTGCGGTACTTGCGGAAAAGCGTCAACTTCAACCTCTATGTTGATGACATGAAAGCGTCACTGCAACCTGTGACGGATGCCGCCACCGACCTCGAAGAAGATGATTTGCTGCAATTGCTTACCAAACTTCCGGCAGGGTGCCGCACCGTTTTCAGCCTGTATGCCATCGAAGGCTATGGCCATAAAGAGATTGCGGCCCTACTTGACATTACCGAAGGCACCTCCAAATCCCAATTGAACGCCGCCCGCACCAAGCTGAAAGACCTGGTGGGTGGACTCTATTACAAACAAGCGAAGTAACATGGAACAGCAGGATATTTTTGAAACGAAACTACGCGAAGCCGCACGAAAAGCGGAAACGCAGGATTTCCCGGCCATGGAAAACGTCTGGAACCGGGTAACGGAAAAATTAGACGGAACCGAACGGAAGCGTCCGGTCATCTGGTGGAAACGCCTGGTGGTAGCGGCCTCCATCCTACTTTGTGGCGTTATCGCCTATGAGTTTGTCGATACACGGCCGATGCCCCGTTACCCCAGTCCGGCATCAACACAGCCGGTAGTGGAAGAACCTGCCCCTAAAGCGCCTTCTTCCGAAGCACCCGTTCCTTCTGCACCGGTAACGCCTCCGTCAACACTGGCGCCGCAACACGCCACGGACGCTGAAGTGTATGCGCCTCAGTCTGAATCCGACACGAATACGGAAATAGCCGCAGCAGATGAACCGGCACTAGCCAAAGAGAAGGCCGTTACCAAAGACATGACGCCGTTCCTGTCGAATTCCGCCAGTAGCCTGTCGACACCTTCGATGACAGCCAACCGCTTTCCCGTTACGGTCGACTCGACACAGCAAGCGGTGATGGGTGAAAAACGCGTATTGGACCTGGTTGAAGGGACTTCAGGTGACACCTATTCAGGTGTGGTTAACGATGATTCCGGGCTACCATTGCCGGGCGTATCAATCGTCGTACAAGGTACCAATCGCGGCACACAGACTGATTTAGACGGCAAGTTTACAATCAAGGCGAAAAAAGGCGAACGCTTGGTCTTTAGCTTTATTGGGTTGGACACACAACGTATCACATTGGGGAAGCCAAAAGACTTTCTTTCTATCTCGCTAAAGGCCTCCGCCAAGTTACTGGAAGCTGTGATGGTGCAAGGTTACAACATTACCCGTACAAAAAAGAGTTTGGCAGCGAGTACGGTAACCGTATCAAGCTCCTACGTAGAGCGGAAAGCGGCGAAAAAACGCAGTCGTAAAAACCGGAAGACGGCGCAGGTTACGTCCAATGCCAACACGCTACTCGTAAAAATCCTAAAGGAAAAAACAGCAGCTGACACCCTTAACGAAGCTCACGCAGTGCTATGGCAACGGGCCTTGAGCAGCGACAAACGCGGCGCGCCGCTTTACCTGCTCGACGGTGTTCCTGTGTCGCCTGAGAAACTAAAAGTCCTGACCTCTGATGATATCGACGATGTAGAAGCAATGAACCGTGATGAGGCCTTAAAAGTATATGGGAAAAAAGCAGAAAACGGCGTCATCATGATCGAGAGTGTCACCTACAACGGCGATAAAAAATCGAAACGGGAAGTCCGGAAGTGGCTTCGCGAATTACAACAAAAGCAGCGCGACACGCAGGAGGAATATCCACCCTTAATCGAAAACCCCTTTGAAAGCGCCCGCAACCACCCGCTTTCTACTTTCTCGATTGATGTTGATAATGCCGCCTACACCAATGTCCGCCGTTTTATCAACCAGGGGCAGGCTGTGCCGCCTGACGCGGTGCGGATCGAAGAAATGGTGAACTTCTTTGACTACCAGTATGCCCCACCGGTCACAAAGGATCCGTTGGCGGTGCATGCCGAATACGCCGATTGCCCGTGGAACAGCCGCCACAAGCTGCTGCGTATCGGTCTCCAGGCCGCTTCCCTGCCAAGTGATCGACTACCGGCTTCGAACCTTGTGTTCCTGATTGATGTATCAGGCTCGATGGACAGCCCTGATAAACTGCCGTTGTTGAAGGAATCGTTCAAGGTGCTTGTAAACCGACTGCGGCACCAGGACCGGGTGGCGATTGTGGTGTATGCCGGTGCGGCGGGTGTGGTGCTGCCGTCTACTCCGGGCGACGAAAAAGATACCATCCTCAACGCACTGAACAAGTTGTCGACTGGGGGTAGTACCGCGGGAGGACAGGGTATCGAGCTTGCCTATGACATTGCCTCCGAACATTTCATCAAAGGTGGAAACAACCGGGTGATCCTGGCAACGGATGGTGATTTCAACGTGGGTCCGTCCTCCGACCAGGACATGGAAGAACTCATTGAAGAAAAACGGCAATCGGGGGTTTTCCTGACCTGCCTCGGCTTTGGCATGGGTAATTACAAGGATGCCAAAATGCAGGTGCTGGCCCAGAAAGGAAACGGCAACCACGCGTATATCGACAATTTACAGGAGGCCAACCGCTTCCTTGGAAAAGAGTTCACAGGCACTATGTACGCGGTCGCCAAAGACGTAAAACTTCAGGTGGAGTTCAACCCGACCCATGTCAATGCCTATCGCCTCATCGGATATGAAACACGCAAATTGCGGGACGAAGACTTCCGAAATGATGCCATCGATGCCGGAGAATTGGGCAACGGCCAAACGGTGACCGCCTTCTATGAGATCATTCCACCGGGCGTTGAGAGTACGTTCTTTGATGGAGACATTCCGTTGAAATATACCAAAACCACCTATGACGGCGGCTCGGAACTGGCGACGGTGAAATTCCGGTACAAACAACCCAACGGAAACAAAAGTCGCGAGTTAGCGGTCCCAATCAGCGACACGCCGGTACCGTTGGATCGCTCGACAGACGATTTCCGCTTTGCTGCGGCGGTGGCATGGTTTGGATTAAAACTCCGGGATTCCCAATTCATCGAGAATAAATCGCAGGACGATATCGAGGCGCTGGCACGCGGGGCACTGACCCCGGATCCGGATGGTTACCGGGCTGAGTTTGTACGTTTGGTGGAACTGGCGCAGTAGCAGTTGCGATGCGTCTGAAAACGGCCAAATGGATTATGCCTTCTCGATTTCCTTCAGGCTCTCCATCTTCTTGAGGGCGAGGAAGCCTTTGATGTCTTCGAAATGTTCTTTCACGCGTTTGTTGCCGAATTCGAACACCTTAGTCGCGAGTCCGTCAAGGAAATCACGGTCGTGCGACACCAGGATGAGCGTTCCGTCGAAATCGCGAAGGGCATCCTTGATGATGTCCTTCGTTTTCATGTCGAGGTGGTTCGTCGGTTCGTCAAGAATGAGGACATTCACCGGTTCGAGCAGGAGTTTGATCATGGCGAGACGTGTTTTTTTCGCCGCCTGACAAGACCTTTACTTTCTTCTGGATGTCGTCGCCTCCGAACATGAACGCGCCGAGGAGGTTTTTGATCTGCGTACGGATGTCACCTACCGCGATCCGGTCGATGGTTTCGAATACGGTCAGGTCACCGTCAAGCAGCGACGCCTGGTTTTGGGCGAAGTACCCAATCTGGGCGTTGTGGCCGACCTCCACCTTTCCGGCATCCGGTTGGATCTCATTCATGATCGCTTTGATCATGGTCGACTTTCCTTCCCCATTCTTTCCCACAAACGCCACTTTCTGGCCGCGTTCAATGACGAGGTTAGCCTCGCGAAATACGACGTGGTCGCCATAGCGCTTCATCACATCCGTTACAATAACCGGATACTGCCCCGAGCGTGGTGAGGGCGGAAACTTCAGGCGTAACGCAGAATTGTCGACCTCATCTACTTCTACCAGTTCTAGTTTTTCGAGCATCTTCACACGCGACTGCACCTGAAGGGTTTTGGAGTAGGTGCCTTTGAAGCGCTCGATGAACTCAGTCGTTTCGGCAATCATCTTCTGTTGCTCTTCGTAGGCCTTCATCTGGTGTGCCCGACGCTCTTTCCGGAGTTCGAGGTAATGCGAGTATTTGGCACGGTAATCATAGATCCGGCCCATGGTGACCTCAATCGTGCGGTTGGTGATATTGTCGACAAAGGCACGGTCGTGGGAGATCACAATAACGGCTTTGGCGGAATTGACGAGGAAGTCTTCCAACCATTGTATCGACTCGATGTCCATGTGGTTGGTGGGCTCATCCAGCAGGATCAGGTCGGGTTGTTGCAGGAGGATCTTCGCCAACTCGATCCTCATGCGCCAACCGCCGGAGAACTCAGACGTCGGACGCGTGAAATCTTCGCGAAGGAAGCCAAGTCCTTTCAGCACTTTCTCTACTTCCGCTTCATAATTTACCTCTTCGATCGAGTAGAATTTCTCGCTTAGTTCCGACACCTTCTCGATGAGTTTCATATAGTCATCGCTTTCGTAATCGGTGCGGATGGTCAACTGTTCGTTGATATGGTCGATTTCGGCCTTCATTTTGAAAATGGTGGCGAATGCTTTCGACGCTTCCTCAAACACGGTGGCGTTGTCTTGCGTGAGCAGGTGCTGCGGCAGGTAGGCGATGACGGCTTCTTTCGGGGCTGATATGTTTCCGGTGGTCGGTTTGTTGACACCGGCAATGAGCTTCAGGAGCGTCGATTTGCCCGCGCCGTTCTTCCCCATGAGGGCAATCTTATCGTTTTCGTTGATGGAAAAAGTGACGTCACTGAAAAGTGTGGTGCCGCCGAACTGTACGGAAAGGTCGTTTACGGTAATCATGATGTGGTTTGAGCGCGCAAAGGTAGGAAGAAGTTGGGGAGATTGAGAGCGCAGGAACCGGGAAATTAGGTTGTTGCCAGACCTCGAAGTTTTCGTTACGCTATTGGCGAACTGTATGCTTTAGACAAGCTATCGAAGAGGCCTATCTTAAAAGGAGGTTTATCTCTGCTTTCAGTGGTTCGATATGTCGTTTCAGAATTAGCCAAACCATCGAGTTGTCGAGGCTGTCATACGCGTGTACCAATCTATTCCGGAATGCGATTATCTGCTTGTCGTGTTCGATTCGTAGGTCGGGCTGTAGTTTTTGACACTGGTTCAATGCTTCGCCTATGATGGCGAGTTGCCGTTCCACAGCACTTTGCGTCTTCCGGTCGGAATCGTAGACAGAAAAGTCACTTACTCCAATTGTAAACTCTTCTATCAACTCAATAGCAAGAAGAACATCAAATAGATACTTTCTGCTTTTTTCCGTCATAGATAAGTACTTTTGATGTATCAATACTGTTTCGGAGTATGGGATTCCGAATGGAAGCGTTTGTCAGCAAATCCACTCTGCGTTGGAAAAACGACTCGAACTTTTCCCATAAGTCGGTGAGATACTCGCCCCTTTGAAGTGGATCTTGGGTCGTTAGTTCGACCAATAGATCAATATCGCTGGACGCATCGTTGAATCGACCGGAAACAGATGAACCGAAGGCATATAACTCCTTTACTTCATGCGTCTTGCATAAAGACAGAAACTCACTTTGGTTAGCCGATATCGCTTCTCTTACATTCACAAAGGCTAAGATAGTCATTTTTGGGGTAGTAACCGATTGACGAAATATCGGTTTACGTTATCTTTAAACTAACAATTCCCGAGAGTTCCACCTAACTCCACAAAAATGCGACGTTCGGCCGGCCTGCTTTTATTTCGAAGGGATGCGGATGCCATCCGTTACCTGCTGGTGCATCCGGGCGGACCCTTTTGGAAAAACAAGGACGCGGGCGCGTGATCGATCCCGAAAGGAGAAGTAGAAGGAGACGAGGACGGACATGCCGCGGCCCTACGCGAATTCGAAGAAGAAACCGGACAAAGGATATCCGGCGATTTCATCACATTACCCCCGCTTCGGATGCCATCTGGAAAGTGGCTTTCCATTTGGGCGATTGAGCACGATTTTGACACCGGCTCCCTTCACAGCAACACTTTCGAAATGGAATGGCCACCCCGCTCCGGACGCCTGATTAGCGTTCCTGAAGTCGATCAGGCGACATGGGTGACGGCGGAAGAAGCACAACTCAAATTGCATGCCGGACAAATGGCCTCCCTCGATGCATTACAGGCGTTACTAAAGACGTCTCCTCAAAAGTAATTAACCGAAAACGATTGCAGTTCGCGAGTTATCCACACTTCATGAAACGTTAACAATCAATTTGTTATATTTGACCATGCCCCTTATCGACTACAGTTTCCTTCGCAATATCCTGCCCAAAGGGCGTTTCAAAAAACAGTTCCGGCACGCGCGCCGGTCGTATCTGCGTCGGGTACGGATTGCGGTTTCGCTCTTCTATTTCGGGATGGGATTCTGTTTTGCCAGTTGGGCGAGCCGTATTCCCGATATCAAACAGACCCTCGGTCTTTCAGAGGGCGAGCTGGGTACATTATTGTTCGCGCTTCCCATGGGGCAATTGGTGGCGATGCCTTTTTCGGGTAAGACCGTTACGCGCTATGGAAGTAAGGCCGTCGTTATGGCGGCCCTGTGTTTTTATGCGGTGGCCCTTTGCAGTATTGGCTTTGCCACCACCACTTGGCAGTTGGCACTAGCGCTTTTCTTCTTTGGATTAGGCGGAAATTTCAGCAATATTGCCGTGAATACTCAGGGTGTCTATGCCGAGGAATTGTATGGTAAGACCATTATGGGATCCTTTCACGGGTCGTGGAGTCTTGCCGGTTTCTGCGGCGCACTATTTGGCCTCCTGATGATGGGACTTGAGGTTGACCCGTTCGAGCATTTTCTCTATTCGGGTGCCATTGTGTTGTTCCTGATCCTATTCAATCATTCGTTTTTGGTACGTACCAAAAAGGCGAACCCGGCTGAATTAGAGGATGCCGAAGTCCGTTCCCGCTTTTCCTTCCCTCCTGCTCCGCTGCTGTGGCTGGGGTTAATCGGCTTCTGCTGTATGGCCAGCGAAGGGGTAATGTTTGATTGGAGCGGCGTCTATTTCCGAAAGATCGTAAAAGCACCCGGAGCCTTAGCTGCCTTGGGCTATACGTCTTTTATGGTCATGATGGCTACCGGTCGTTTTCTCAGTGATTTTGCCGTAGCCCGTTTTGGCCGGAAAGCCGTCTTGCAGGTCAGCGGCTGCGCCATTTCGATCGGATTGTTGAGCGCAGTGGCTTTTCCGTACCTGGTTCCGTGTGTGATTGCCTTTATGGTGGTCGGACTCGGGGTCGCGACGGTTGTACCATCGGTTTATAGCCTGGCCGGCAAAAATGGCAAGATCCCGCCCGGCGAGGCACTCACAGCCGTTTCGAGCGTCAGCTTCCTCGGATTTTTGTTAGGACCTCCTTTTATCGGGTATATCGCGGAAGCGTTTGGCCTGAAATGGTCGTTCGCCATTATTGGCACCTTCGGTTTCTTCATTACGCTGATGGTGTCGAAGTTGCCGATGTTCCGGGCGTCTCAGTCCTGATCGGATGCGTCGTCGTCAGCTTCGAAGAAGAGCGGCTCAATCATCCATTTTTCGGCCATTATCTCCACTTTTTCGGTAATCTCCGAGCAGTAAAACAGGCGTTGGGTGCGTTCGGCGCTGGCCGATAAACGCGCAATCGCTGCATCCTGTCGGTTTCGGAAGAGGACATCGGCATCGTCTACGGCAAAAACCCGCACCGTATTCAGGTTGAAGCCCGCGGTCGAGAAAAGGGCGCTCAGCTTGACCGGCGTACCAACAAGAATGTCGAGTCCGAGCGAAATAAGGTTTTTATCATAGTCGGTATCGCCTTTTTCATGTACGCCATATATCCGCAGCCCCATATACTGCCCCAGTTTTTCGAAAAGCGCTACGGTTTCGGTCACGGCATCGCGATCGGCTACAAACACCAAGGCACGCGTGCTTTCGCCTTCGGGTTTACCCAACTTTTGCAGGATATTCAATACCATCGTGGTGGTCTTACCCGTTCCCGGACCCGATTGCACCACAACATCCACGCCGCTTTTAATGGCTGTGAACGTGCCTGCCTGCAGGTCATTGGCGTCGGTGAATCCGGCTTCGATCAGGCCTTGTTGTAAGAGGGGGTTAATTTTCTTGAGCTGCATGATGGTGAGAGGTGAGGGGTGAGGAGTGAGGAGTGAGGAGTGGGGGTTAGGAGTCAAGGGTATTGGAGGCTAGATACATTTTGACCTGCTACTGGCTACTTGCTACTTGCTACTGAATTCACTTACTCGCAAACAACTTCACATCCGTTTCAGAAATCTCAGATCCTCCGAGGATGATGAGGCGTTCGACGACATTGCGAAGTTCACGGATGTTGCCCGTCCAGTCATATTCCTGTAACAACTGAATCGCTTCTTTAGAGAACGGCTTTCGGGCGCCGCCCTGTTCTTCTGCGATACGGTTCGAGAAGTGTTCGATGAGGGCGGGAATATCATCCCGACGTTCATTCAGCGCCGGCACCTTGATCAGGATAACCGCCAAACGGTGGTAGAGGTCTTCGCGGAAGTTGCCCTCAGCGATTTCTTTCTTCAGGTCTTTATTGGTCGCCGCCAGCACGCGAACGTTGACTTTAATATCTTTTTCGGCACCGACCCGCGTCACTACGTTTTCCTGCAGGGCGCGCAGCACTTTGGCCTGGGCGGGAAGGCTCATATCCCCTACCTCATCCAGGAAAAGCGTACCACCATCGGCTACTTCGAATTTACCTGCACGGTCTTTTACGGCCGAGGTGAAGGCACCTTTTACGTGGCCGAACAATTCACTTTCAATCAGTTCTGACGGAATAGCTGCGCAATTGACCTCCACGAAGGCCGCATTGGCCCGTTCGCTTTTATCGTGTAACTGACGGGCGACAAGTTCTTTACCGGTTCCGTTGGGGCCTGTTATTAATACGCGGGCATCGGTTGGCGCCACTTTATCGATCATCAGCCGAATATGAGACAAGGCGTCGCTTTCGCCAATCATGTCATAGGCACGGCTGACTTTTTTTCGCAGTATCTTATTCTCTACCACCAATTGTTTCTTGTCCAATGCGTTCCGCACCGTGTTCAACAGACGGTTCAAATCGGGTGGTTTCGAGATATAATCGAACGCCCCGAGGCGCATGGTATGGATGGCCGTTTCCATGTCGCCATGGCCGGAAATCATCACCATGGGAATCTCGGGCTTGATTTTCTTGACGGCTTCCAGTACCTCTACCCCATCCATTTTTGGCATTTTGATATCACAGAGGATCAGGTCGTAGTCCTGGTTTTTTACTTTTTCCATTCCGATGACGCCGTCTTCGGCTTCCTCTACAACATACGACGTGTTCTCTTCCGAGAGTATGCGGGTAAGCACGCGGCGGATGGCGGCTTCATCTTCGATAATCAGTATTCTGGACATGCGATGCAGTTCATGCGACGTGGCCGCCGCGGTCATGGGGCGAAGATACGGAATGGACGTTACATTCGCATTACACGCCGTTAGGTGGAATTTGGCTTTTTCGCGACCTTTGTGCCATGCGTAACATCAAACTCATTTGGGATTTCCGCGGGCCTGCTGCCGCGAAGACGGCCGAACATCACGATATACACCTGCGGGAATTTGTGGAAGCGGAACAGGTGACGCCCGGACTTACCGGCTGGGAAACGATACACGAATTCCACGCCATTGCTTATCTGGTCGTAGCGGAAAAAGACATGATGACCATTCGGGATCGGCTGCTTCCCCACCGCGGCGTCGTCTATGAAGGCTAGTTAATTCGCGACCTCGCTGATAAAACGAATGCGCATCATCCTGAGTTCCTCGATGTCATAATCGCCGTCGAACTCCTTCAGGGCCGTCTCGATACTGTCGGTTTCCGACTCCATAAAGTAATCCTGGATTTCCTCCTGCTGCTCGTCATCCAACATTTCATCAATCCAATACTTGATGTTGAGTTTGGTGCCGGAATAGACGATTTGCTCCATTTCCTTCAAGAGTTGGTCCATCGTCATGCCCTTGGCCGAGGCAATGTCGTCGAGTGGCAGTTTGCGGTCGATGCTTTGGATGATGTAGAGTTTATTGGTGGAATTGGCTCCGGTCGATTTCACGACGAGGTCATCCGGGCGGATAATGTCATTATCGTCGACGTATTTCGCGATCAAAGCGACAAATTCTTTGCCGTATTTCTTCGCCTTTCCTTCCCCTACTCCATGTACATTGCTGAGTTCCTCCAGCGTAACCGGGTATTTAAGCGACATATCTTCGAGTGACGGATCCTGGAAAACCACGAAAGGCGGAACACCTAATTTTTTCGCTACATTCTTCCGGAGGTCTTTCAACATGTTCATCAGCACCTCGTCTGCCGTTCCTGTTGCTTTCGAAGAGGTCACAATTGTATCGTCGTCGACCTCATCGTAATCATGGTCTTCCGACATCAGGAACGAAACCGGATGGTCGATGAAATTGAGTCCTTTCTCGGTCACCTTCAGAATGCCGTAGGTTTCGATGTCTTTGGAAAGCAGGCCTTCCACCAAAACCTGGCGGATGAGTGCCATCCAGTATTTTTCCTCCTGGTGGCTGCCGGCGCCGAAGAACGCCTGCGAGTCGGTACGATGGGCCTTGATGACCGCGTTGACCTTGCCGATCAGGGTAAAGATGACTTCTTTTGCTTTATATAGGTGTTTGGTGTCGCGTACGACCTTTAATAGGCGTACCACCTCGTCTTTTGCTTCCACCTTCGATTTCGGGTTCCGGACGTTGTCGTCCATATCGGCACCTTCGCCCGTTTCGGAATCGAATTCCTCACCGAAATAATGCAACAGGAATTTACGGCGTGACATCGAGGTTTCCGCGTAAGCGACCACTTCCTGCAAAAGGGCGAATCCGATTTCCTGTTCGGCGACCGGCTTACCCGACATGAATTTTTCCAGTTTCTCGACGTCTTTATACGCATAGTAGGCCATGCAGTGCCCTTCGCCTCCATCCCGTCCGGCGCGACCCGTTTCCTGGTAGTAACTTTCGAGCGATTTTGGGATGTCGTGGTGGATAACGAACCGCACATCGGGTTTGTCGATTCCCATACCGAAGGCGATGGTAGCGACAACGACGTCCACATCTTCCATAAGGAACATATCCTGGTGTTTGGCCCGCGTGCGCGCGTCGAGTCCGGCGTGATACGGTACCGCGCGGATACCGTTTACGGTCAACAGCTCGGCGATTGCCTCTACCTTCTTACGGCTGAGGCAGTAGATGATACCCGATTTTCCTTTGTTCTGTTTGATGAACCGGATGATATCGGTTTCGATGTTTTTGGTTTTCGGACGCACCTCATAAAAGAGGTTCGGTCGGTTGAACGACGCCTTGAACACAGCCGCATCGCCCATTTCGAGGTTTTTGAGGATGTCTTCCTGCACCTTTGGGGTGGCGGTGGCGGTCAACCCGATGATCGGAACCTGCCCGAGCTGCCGGATGATGTGCCGCAGGTTGCGGTATTCGGGACGGAAATCGTGTCCCCATTCCGAAATACAATGTGCTTCGTCGATTGCGACAAAGGAAATGGGGGTCGACTTAAGGAATTGTACGTACTCGTCTTTCGTCAGCGATTCGGGCGCTACGTAGAGTAATTTCGTCAGCCCGGCTGAGATGTCGTCTTTGACCTGGGCGATTTCCGTTTTGGTCAATGACGAGTTCAAGACGTGCGCGACTCCGGCCTCTGATGAGAGTCCACGTATCGCATCGACCTGGTTCTTCATCAACGCGATGAGCGGCGATACGACGATGGCCGTACCGTCCTGGATAAGGGCCGGAAGCTGGTAACAGAGCGACTTCCCGCCACCGGTTGGCATGATGACGAACGTGTTCTTTCCGCTGATAATGCTGCGTATGACCTGCTCTTGTAAGCCTTTGAACTGGCTGAAACCGAAATATTTCTTTAATTCCTTATGGATGTCTATTTCCGCTGGATCCATCCTCTTTTTATGGGTATATTATCGTAGTTTTGCAATTACTAAAGATACTATTAAATTTAGTTTTCGCAAACACAAGCTTTTTTCTTCGTTTTGAGCCAAAAAGATACTATACTGGCGTCGGCCAGGAAAACCATCCTCGCCGAAAGTGAGGCGATAAAAGGGCTTCACGACCGGCTGACCGACGACTTTGCCGAGGCCGTCACGCTCATCCTGAATGCGACCGGTCGCCTTGTGATTACCGGCATCGGGAAAAGCGCCATCATCGGGCAGAAAATCGTCGCTACCATGAATTCGACGGGTACGCCTTCGATGTTCCTGCATGCGTCCGAAGCCATACACGGCGATTTAGGGATGTTGCAACCCGGCGACGTGGTCATTTGCATCTCTAAAAGCGGCAACAGTCCGGAAATCAAAGTACTCGCCCCCATCATCAACCGTTTTGGCAATACCCTTATCGGGATGACGGGGAATGTTGATTCCTTCCTGGCAAAATCGTCCGACCTGATACTTGACACGACCGTGCCCTATGAGGCCGATCCGATCGACCTGGCACCCACGAACAGCACCACCGCACAATTGGTGATGGGCGATGCGTTGGCGATTGCCCTCATGGAACTGCGTGGTTTCAGCAGCGACAACTTTGCCAAATACCATCCGGGCGGTGCACTCGGTAAGAAACTCCTGCTGCGCGTAAGCGATATGCTGGAATCCAACCATAAACCCATGGTGGCACCTGAGACGCCCATCCGGCAGGCCATCTTTGAAATTTCCGAAAAACGCCTTGGCGTGACGGCAGTCATTGAAAACGGCCGTATTGTGGGGATTATCACCGATGGGGATATCAGAAGGATGCTCAACGACCGCGACTCAATCGCCGGCGTGACGGCACGCGATATCATGACCCGCAATCCGAAGACCATTCCGTCGTCGCACATGGTGACCGATGCCTTCCAGATGATGGAAAACTTCGCCATCACACAACTGGTGGTAGCCGACGAAGGTGAATACAAAGGCATCCTGCACCTGCATGACATCCTAAAAGAAGGCATCGTATAATGGCTAAGAAACAAAAAGGGGAAATGTCGTTTCTCGATCACCTCGAGGAACTGCGTTGGTTGTTGATACGCAGTACGGTTGCCATATTGATCCTGTCTTGCGTGGCCTGGTACTTCATCGACTTTATCTTCGATACGTTGTTGTTTGGCCCAGCCGATCCGAATTTCGTCACCTATCAGTTCTTCTGTAAAGTGGCCACTTTTTTTGGTGAAGGGGAAAATGCCTGTACGACCGAATTCCATTTTGCCATACAGAATACCGACGTCGGCGGCCAGTTTTCGCTGTTTATGTGGACGTGCATCACGGCGGGTTTCATCATGGCGGTACCCTATATTCTTTGGGAAGTATGGAAATTCATCAGTCCGGCGCTATATGAAAAAGAACGGCGGATGGCGGCTTCCTTCGTGATCGTCTCCTCACTGTTGTTTTTCGTGGGGGTGTTGTTCGGTTATTTCATTGTCATACCGCTCTCTGTCAACTTTTTCGGCACTTTCATTGCGAGCGATATGATCAAGAACGATTTCAATGTCGAATCGTATACGGCCATGATCAAGACCTCAGCCATCGGATCGGGTATTGTGTTTGAACTGCCGGTGATCATTTATTTCCTGACGCGGATCGGACTCGTGGGCCCGGCCTTCCTGCGCAAACACCGCCGGATTGCCATCGTATTAATCCTGATTCTGGCCGCCATCGTGACCCCACCGGAGATTTCAAGCCAGATTATCGTGTCATTACCTATCCTGGCCCTGTATGAAGCCAGCATCCTTATATCGGCCATCGTAGAACGAAACAAACTGAAGAATGAGCAACTTAGTCGATGATTTCAACGCCTATCGTTCCAAAATGAACGAGAAACTGCTTGCCGACAATAACAAAATCGTCAAGCGGATCTTTAACCTTGATACGAATGCGTATGCCGAGGGTGCGCTTGACGTAAAAACGAAAGAGCTTCTCGGGCTTGTCGCGTCGGCCGTGCTTCGCTGCGATGATTGCGTCAAGTACCACTTGGAAACCTCCTATAAAGAAGGTGTCACCCGCGAGGAAATGATGGAAGCCATGGGCATCGCCACACTGGTCGGCGGTACGATCGTCATTCCACACCTTCGACGCGCCTACGAATTCTGGGAAGCGTTGGAAGAAACCCAGCGCTAAACCGAACCGCCGCTGCCTATAGAATTTTGTTAAAATCACTTGTCACAGCAGCCCGAAACGTTTTCTTTGTACCCTCTCTGACCACTAACTACTGACTACCAACTACTAATCCTCCTTTCCATGATCCTAAGAGCCGAAAATCTCGTCAAGACCTACAAGAAACGAACGGTCGTAAAAGGCGTTTCCGTTGAAGTACGACAGGGCGAAATCGTGGGCCTTCTGGGACCGAATGGTGCGGGGAAGACGACCTCCTTTTACATGATCGTGGGAT
Organism: Flavobacterium sp. HJ-32-4; assembly: GCF_022532105.1. Taxonomy (NCBI): domain Bacteria; kingdom Pseudomonadati; phylum Bacteroidota; class Flavobacteriia; order Flavobacteriales; family Flavobacteriaceae; genus Flavobacterium; species Flavobacterium sp. HJ-32-4. The sequence goes on from NZ_CP092832.1 coordinate 3,386,766, forward strand.
TGGTGAAACCGAATGCGGGACATATTTACCTTGACCAGACCGAGATTACCCAGTATCCGATGTATAAGCGGGCGCAAAATGGCATCGGTTATCTGGCACAGGAAGCATCGGTATTCCGGAAGCTGAGCATCGAAGATAACATCATGAGTGTGTTGCAATTGACGAAGCTCACAAAACAGCAACAGGAAGAAAAGATGGAGTCGTTGATCGACGAGTTTTCGCTGGGTCACATCCGCACTAACCGTGGCGACCTGTTGTCGGGCGGTGAACGGCGGCGGACGGAAATCGCGCGTGCGCTGGCAACCGACCCTAAATTCATCTTGCTGGATGAGCCGTTTGCAGGCGTTGACCCCGTGGCGGTGGAAGACATCCAACGGATTGTGGCGCAGTTGAAAAACAAGAATATCGGCATCCTTATCACTGACCATAATGTGCAGGAAACCCTTGCCATCACTGATAAAACCTATCTCATGTTCGAAGGCGGCATCTTAAAGGCCGGCATGCCGGAAGAATTGGTACAGGATGAGATGGTACGGAAAGTATACCTCGGACAGAATTTCGAGTTGCGGAAGAAAAAATTGAGTTTCGAGTAGGAACCCACGCATGCCCACGATGCCATGGATGTTTTCGATAACCAAACGAAAGTAACGGATGCCCTCGGGCAGCTTTTCCAACGATATGGCATCCCATCCGATGCCTATACCGCCTCTCATTTTACGATTCCCGTTGGGCGCATCGAGTTTCGGTTTCCCAATATTGCCGCGAGGGTAAAAGTCGCCCAGTTCCATGATTTACACCATATTTTGACCGGATATCCCACCACCTGGCTGGGTGAAGCGGAAATTGGCGCATGGGAATTGGCTACCGGATGCCGCGGCTATGTCATCGCGTGGTTTTTGAACGGAGGTGCGGCCTTCGTCGGACTGTTCCTCAATCCAAAAGCCGTCATCCGCGCGTTTCGGAGAGGATGGAAAACGCCCACGAACCTCTACCACGACTTCGTCTATGCCGACTTACTCGACCTTACCTTGGGTGAATTGCGTAAAAAAACAGGTATTTATTGAGCCAGGGAGGCGGCAACGAAAGCAATGAGAATCCGCACCACCGCGGCAAGACAAAAAGCCAGAATTCCCAAACGGTAGATCCACACCCCATGACGGCGGTCGGCTTCCTGATACAACGCCACCTTGCGTCCGTCAGGCAGTTTTTTCGTCAACTTCGCGAGCGAGAGTCCAATGAAAATGGCCGGAATGCCACCCAACAAAACGAAAAGATAGCCCAGCGCCACCAGAAGGTGTTGCCTTTTTGAGGGCTGTGCCAGTTCCGCCAGACGCTCCCGTTGTAGTTTTTCGATCACTGACGTGTCCATCAGATGCCCGCGTTCGGCGAGCAGTCGCTGTGCCAATGTGTAATCGATATCACTCCATTCGTCCTTTTTGCGCACAACGTCGAACAACTCGTCATCGGTGAAGTCGCGCAAATAATGATCCTCGGGAATCGCGCTGTCAGCGTTTGCTTGCTCCAGTAACTTTTGTGCGTGTTCGACTTCAGACGAAGGAACCCGCACTTGGTACTCATACACAGCCGTTTGATTGGCAAAGCTGGCATCAAACCGGGGTGTTGTATCGGTCAGGATAGCGGAAATACCTTTACTTTCCAACCACTCGGCAAGTTCACGCGCGGGTACCGGATCGATAAAGGTCGTAATGACCATATACTCTTCAGGTACGTCGTTGTTATCATTATTCATATCCGTAAACTTTTATCCATTCTCTCCTTTCGTGTCCTCTCTCCCCTCTCTTCTTTCCTCTTTCTTCCTGCTTCTTGCTCCTCACCCGCTCACTTCCCCAACAACCGCAGCTCCTTTTTCGTTCCGTTAAAGATATTCAGGTCGACGGTGCCGTTGATGCCGCTCACGCGGGCGCTCTCTGAAAACTGCCACATCAGCCAGTCGTCGTCAATCTCTTCCACAAAAAAGTTGTAGTTGGCGATCCAGAAGGGATAATCGGGAAAATCATCTGCCAGGAACGAATCATAATATTTCTCGCCCGTGTAGATGATGGGCTTCATGTGGTAATGGGCCTCTACTTTATCCAGCCAGCGTTTCAGTCCTTTTTTTAGGCTGTCAACCGATTGGCTGGCGGGCACTTTCTCGATGTCGAGTACCGGAGGAAGGTCGCCTTTCCGCAAGGTTACGGTACGGATGAAAAGATCGGCCTGTTTGATGGAATTCTCGTCCGGGCGGTAGTAGTGATAGGCGCCTTTTAGGAGTCCGGCTTTGGCCGCCCCTTTCCAGTTCCGTTTGAACGCCGCATCCGGACGGTCGCTGCCTGCGGTTGCGCGAATGAATACATATTCTATCGGAAACTGTCCGGCCACGTTTCGAACGCTGTCCCATACAATCCTGCCCTGGTATTCCGACACATCGATACCCGCAGCGCGCGGCGCATGCCGTTCGAGTACCTGGAATTCCCGGATACGCTGCAAACGCTTCTGTTCGGGCGTCTTGGCCTGTTTGTCATTGCGAAAGCTGAAGTAGTAGGCGATGGCGTTTCGATAATGGAACACACCTATTCCGAGCAGCAGTAAGAGGATGAGTACAGGCAGAAAGCGCCACGACCGCCTTTTCGACGGGGCACGACGAGACCGCCTGACCGACCGCCGTTTCATGCACCGCTAGCCTTATGATCGGATGCCAGTTTGTTTCGGGCGACCGATAACAGGATGTAAAAAAGGATGATCAGCGGCAGTGCGGTTACCTGTAGCAGCCACAAAAGAAGTACGCATACCGCGAGAAAGAAAAATTGCAAGGCGTAGGCCTTAACATCAAACTTCTTGATTTTGAGCGAGAACAACGGCAATTCGGCATTCATGATCCAGGTGCTGAAGAGCGTGATAGCCAGCAGGACATAGGGATTAAGCAACGCTTCGGTGACGACGATCGAGTCGGATGTATTGCGCACAATCGGCAGGCTCACGATGAAAAGGCAATTCGCAGGCGTCGGCAACCCGATGAAGGAGTCGGCCTGTCGCGTATCGATGTTGAATTTGGCAAGGCGGTAACAGGCACCCAGGGTGATGAGGAAGGCCGAGAAACAAAACCACAAATAGGGATTTTCAAGTGACACCGCCCCTTCACAATGCGGGTGCAGCGCCGCCGTCATCATATAAAACATGGTGAGCCCGGGCACGACGCCGCTGGTTACCATATCCGCAAGGGAATCGAGTTGCACGCCGAGCGGTCCGGAGACGCGAAAAAGGCGGGCAAAGAAACCGTCAAAAAAGTCGAAAAAAATGCCAAGGCCGACAAAGAACAAGGCCCAACCAAACTGGCGATCAAAGGCGAATACGAGTGCTATGCAGCCGCTTGCCAGGTTCAATAACGTCAGTAAATTGGGAATATAACGTCTGATATCCATTTCGGAGGTTTACGGGCAAATGTAGCACAATAACGCTATCGTTCCACCGTTTTGTATGTGTGATTTCGCCCGATACGGTGCGTCTTCCCTTTCGGAACCGCAAAAAAATGTACTTTTGTCGCGGCTCCGGGCCTTAAAAAAATTGCCTTGAAAAGAACCCTTATTGCGGCCTTCCTGACTGCCTCTGCGCTGGCGTCTGCCCAGACGGTGCGTAAGTATTCGAACGAGTTCATGAATATTGGAGTCGATGCCGCCGCATTGGGTATGTCGAACGCCGTTGTGGCAAGCACCTCCGATGTCAATGCAGGCTATTGGAACCCGGCCGGACTCGTGCACCTCGAAGACCACCAGGCCACTTTCATGCATGCCAGTTACTTTGCCAACATCGCGCAATACGATTATGCCGCCTATGCCCGGCCGATCGACGACCGCAGTGCCTGGGGCATCTCGCTGATCCGTTTTGGGGTGGATGACATCCTCAACACGACGGAACTGATTGACAGCGAAGGCAATATCGACTACAACCGCATCAGCCTCTTCTCTACCGCCGATTATGGCGTGACGTTTTCGTATGCCCGGAAACTGAAAGTACCCGGATGGCAATACGGCGTCAACGCCAAAGTGATACGGCGTATCATCGGGAAATTCGCTACTTCATGGGGATTCGGAGTGGATGTGGGTATCCAGTTTGAGCGCAACGACTGGAAGTTTGGCCTGATGCTCCGCGACATCACGACCACGTATAACATCTGGGCGATCGACGAAGAGGAATTCGCGAAGATAGCGGCGGCCATTCCCGACCAGAACCAAGAGCTGCCGGAAAGCACTGAAATTACACTTCCGAAGGCGCAAGTCGGATTGTCGCGTAAGTTCGAATTCCATAATGACATGTCGCTGCAACCCGCACTGAACCTCAACCTGCGGTTTGAGCAAACGAATGATATTTTCTCGACGTCCGCGGTCAGCATCGATCCGGCACTGGGCTTCGAGTTCGGGTATACCGATTTGGTGTTCGTACGGGCCGGTGTTGGGAACTTCCAGAACATCCAACAGATCGACGGCACTGATCGGGTGGGCTTCCAACCCAATGTGGGTGTGGGTTTCCGGTATCGCGGCATACAGGTGGATTATGCACTGACGGACCTTGGTGACCAGAGTGCGGCGCTTTATTCGAACATCTTCTCGGTTCGGGTGGATCTGGGCATATTCCGCCGATAGTCGTATCTTCGCATTGATGTCGCACCTTCGTTTCTTTTTACTCGTTTTCTTCGCGATGCTGTTGCCACTGGGCGCGGCACGGGCCGAAGCACTGTCATCTGACGCGCGCGTTTCCGTACTTACCTGTGACACCGGTGACCAGTTGTATTCGCTTTTTGGCCACACGGCCATTCGCGTGTTTGATCCCCGTTTGGGTATTGATACGGTGTATAATTTCGGGGCTTTCGATTTCAACACACCAAACTTCTATCTGAAATTCGTAAAAGGCGACCTGCAGTATTTCGTTACGACCGCCTCGTATGGAGAATTTCTCTATGAATATCAATACTTAGGACGTTCGGTCTACGAGCAGTTGCTGAACCTTACGCCCGCTCAAAAACAACAAATTTTCGACCGGCTTGAATCTATTTTAGGATCGAACGAACGCTATTATACCTACAAATTCATCGACCGGAACTGCACGACGATGGTGGCCGACATCGTCACCGACGCGTTGGGAAAGCCCTTGTCGCTTGATGTTGCGGGAAAAGGGGAAACCAATCGCCAGATACTATACGGCTACCTGCAACGACAGTTCTATGCGAATCTCGGCATCAGCATCATGTTTGGTGCCAAGACCGACCGCGAGATGTATAAAGTCTACCTTCCGTTGCAGTTTATGGAGAGTATATCCAAAACACAAAACGGAAAGCTACCGCTTACCAACGGCACGGCAAAGGTGTACGAAGCCCCAAAAACCGAAAGCGAACGCTCGTGGTGGGACAATGCCTACACCTATGCAGCGGTAATGTTGGTATTGGCGCTGGTGCGAAACCGCACGGTCATGTTGACCTGGTGGGCGGTGAGTGCCCTTTTGGGAACCTTCCTGGCCGTGGTAGGATTGTATTCTTTCCATGAGGAAGTCGCCTGGAACTACAACGCCTTCCTTTTTTCTCCCTTGTTTGGTGGTTTGGTCGTGTCGTTACTTTCCGCTGGAAAGAAGAACGTGCGGTTGTGGTGGTTTGCGGCGGCGGGATGCCAAGTCCTTTATCTGCTATACATGCTAAATAAGCCGCACCTGTTGCTTTTGATGCCGATTTTAGCCGTAAACGGGCTCTATCTTTTCAGGATTTACAAAAGCAATCTTCTACTGTCCCCTGTAAAATAATACCGTACTGAAGGTCTTGATGATAATGTTGAGATCAAGGAAGATGCTGCGGTGCTTGATGTAATACAAGTCGTACTGCAGTTTGATCAGGCTGTCGTCCATGGTTTGCCCATAAGGATATTTGACCTGTGCCCAACCCGTAATACCCGGTTTGATGACGTGCCTGGTTTCGTAGAAGGGCATCCGTCGTGATAACTCGTTGACAAATATCGGACGTTCCGGGCGCGGACCGATAAACGCCATGTCTCCTTTGAGGATGTTGATGAACTGTGGCATTTCATCGAGACGCGTCTTTCGTAGGAACTTCCCGAAGGGTGTCACACGTGCGTCGTTGGTGGCCGCGAAAACGGCTCCGTTATGTTCCGCATTCTGCACCATTGTTCGGAATTTATAGATACGAAAGGCTTTTCCGTTCTTGCCCACACGTTCCTGCACATAGAACAATTTACCCCGGTTTCCGAGTAGATTCCCTAAAAGAATTAACGGAAGCAGCACGCTCATGACGACCAGGCCCGCAAATGAAAATAGCATCTCCAGTGCCTTCACGATAATGAGATATAGCTTATTATTGTTGCTACGGCTGAACGGGAAGTAACGGTAAAAGTCAGTAGCGAAGTGCTCCATCGGAATGCGTTGCATCATCGATTCGTAGACCTGTGCGAAGTCACGGATGATGACGCCATTCTCGAGCAGGTAAACGAGTTGAGTGTAGAGAAACACCGTCATCCGCTTGGCTTTTTTCGAGTCGACCACGACTTCCGATATGCCGTTTTCGGTGACAAAAGAAGCAGCCTCCCCCACTCCGATTACCTGTACATCCGCTTTGACAGTTCCGTGATCGGATTCATCGGGATTGATGTATCCCACCACACGATAGTGTGGATCAGCGTCGGCAAGATAGGCAATCAACGAAGGAAGCAATTCACGGTCGCAAATCAAGACTACCTTTTTCTCAAATCGGTGCGACGCCAGAAAAGCCTGGTAGAAAAAGCGCCATACGAACAACCCAGCGAAAAGTCCGAGGAAGAAATAGACGATTTGGATACGGTTGAGCGGAAGGAAAGGCGTGAAAAACGGGGTCAACAGGTAAAAAATTCCCGTCGCGGTTGCCGTAAACAAGATACTTCGAATGACCTGTAGCTGGTTACTGGCTACCTGTAGGTTGTACATCTCGAATACCGTACCTAAGACATTGATGTAGAGCGCCAGTACTGTAAGTTCGTAATAGTCACCCCGTTGAAAGCTGAAGTAATCGAAGTCGACTAACTTATCGAGAAGAAATAAAGCCCCAAAAACAGAAGCCACATCGAAAGTCCGGAGGAGTATTTTCCTCTCGGAAATTTCAAAATGGATTTTGTTGCCGGACAACATCGTTCGGAAGGGGTTAGGAGCTGCAAGATACGTATTTTCGGCTTAACGAAAATCAGTTTTGAGCGGGTGATCGCATTCCAGGATACACCCGTTTCTTAATGATGGCAACGCCCGGCATGTCTACCTTCAACAGCGTCAACGAGTAAATAAAAGCGGGTGCAGCGGTGCGCATAGCCGAGTGATTGATGGTCAGGAACCAAAAGATCAACAGAGGGAACATCATGAAGTTCTCTTTGTTATCAAAGTGAAGAATAATAGGTGTAAAGATGAGGATAAGCAGCATGGCTATTCCTAAAGAACCATGTTCGGCCAAAAGACGCGTAATCTCATCGTGAGAAGCCGTATTGACACCCGACTCCTCTTCCCTCATATCGATTGTTTTTCCAGCCCCGACTCCAAAGACCGGGTTCTCAATGAAAGCAGTAATCTCCATTTGGGCAATCTCCTCCCGTCCGGTAAAACGACTTTCCTTAACCCTTCCGGCCGCATCCTGATTCGCATATCGCTTTCCGATTAAACCACCCGTTTGGAGCAATGAGTAGGTCCATACCGCTATCCCCACGAGGGCGAAAATACCTGCCGCCTGAGTGAGCCGTACCTTCGCTTTTCCCCTTATTCGTGTAAACAAAGTCAATAACAATATGGCAATCATGGCCAATGCCGTCAATATTCCACCTCGTGAGAACGTCGTAAGTCCCCGGAATGCTACAATGGTCGCAAGACCGACATTCAGGAGGATAAAGTGAAGGTTAGGTGAACGTAGCAACGCCCTTGAGACAAAAATAAACATCGCCAGTCCGAGAATTGTCGACACCTGGTTAGGACCGAAGCCACCGGACGTAGCAGACGTAGATGCCGTTCCCGTAATCACATCCCGTACCGTTGGGGTATAGAGAATGACATATACGGTAAGGGAGATGGCCGGCAATGCCATCATAAGCAAGCACGAATACAGATGCTCGAGTGTTATTCGACGTTGGTAGGTATACAACGAACAGAAACCGAGACAAAGAGGGCCGGAAATCACGAAGGAAATGATTTTTCTGTTCTCGATCGAACTGCCCAACACGGAATTTCCAATTATTACGCCCGGCACCATCAGCAGAAGGAAAACCCAATACGGCACCGCATTCTTTGAGAAGCCATTAAAGTAAATACCGTAAGCGATGACGAGTGCCACTGCATACTTCCCGTACTCGTATACCGGAACGCCGTGAGACGCACGCAGAAAAACCTCAGCGCCCGTAATGTAAGCTGCTACCACCAATGCTTCGTGTCCGCGATTCTGCCTTTTCGCAATATAAACCATGCCCCCCACTAGAATCACCAAACTATACGCGAGTGACAGCGTGGAAGAAGCGAATCCCAACACCCCAATGACGACGTGCAATGCGATAAGTCCGATGTAGGTCGAGAAGTTATTCATTCCGTTTATGCTCCAAAAGACGAAAGTACGAGGAAATAACGGCCTCTTCAGAAAATTCCCCAGCTACTTTTTTCTGTAACTGTTCGCCGAGCGCCGCGCGCAGCTGCCCGTCTTCCGATAAACGCAGCAATTCATCGGCAAAACAGGCTGTATCACCCACCGCGACCAACAGTCCATTATGCTGGTGTTGGATAATATGTGGAATTTCACCCACCGGAGTAGTGATCACAGCTTTACCCATGAGCCCATACTCGAGTAGTGCAACCGGCAGCCCTTCTGAGCGGGAAGACAGCACAGCAATATCGGCCTGTGACAGTATAGCCAAACTATCAAAACTGGCGGTATAGAAGTACACCCTGCCTTTAAGCCGGCTATCATCGGCGACCACGTGTTTCACATTGTCAGAATAAGGATCGTGAAAATCCTTACCGACCAAATGCAGCGACCACTCTGGTTTTTGGCTGAAAAAAATACCAGCCGCTTCCAATAGTGACAGATGGTCTTTCTGTTCGCGGAAGTTAGCCAGACAAACGATCCGCTTGCCTTCGGCTCCGGCAAGAAACGTGGGCGTATCCAGAGTGGTGGCCGTCGCCGGGAAATTAGGGAGATAGGTGACGTTCTGATATCCCAATGATCGAAGCCAGTCGACCAGTCGATGGTTCACGGCAATTGCCTTCCATGTGAAAGGAAGGCACAACCGAATGAGGGTTGACGGCCGTTTTTCCAGAAACTCACTGTCGCCATAATGATCATGCCATACAATACGGACGGAAGGCAAAGTACATTTCAGTAAGGTGGCAAAAAACAAAGACGTAGAATGCGCATGTATAAGAGTGATTTTTTCTGCTACCACCCATTTCCGCAGTTTAAACAATGCGGGAATATCGAGTGCCCTTTTCTTTCCCAACACAAGAAACCGAACACCCGGATCCAGGAGCGCCGCCATCGGACCCGTACGCCGGGTAGCCACCACCGCGGCATAACCCGTTCGCCGAATTAGGGCGTTGGCATAGCTCACCGCCATTCGTTCGGCCCCGCCCGTGTCAAGGGTATCGATCAACTGTAGGATTCTCATACGAGCAGTCGTTGGATTTCGGTTCGAAAACGGTCTGTTGTGTAAACTTGCGACCATTCGGATGCAGCCCCAGCCTTTTCTGCGTACGCCACGGGCGATTGTATCAACGTATCGATCTGGGCAACATCGGCGGCCAAATCACCAGTGAGCATAATGCCACGGCGCCCGTGATCCATCATCTGCGGCACACACGAAACGGGAAGGGCTGCCGGTACACACTTCCAGAACATCGCTTCTGCAACGGCCTTGGGCCAGCCTTCGCTCACAGATGGCAATATCAGGAAGTGGCCCGTTTGGTAGGCTTTCTTCATCTCCGCTGCCGGGACATTTCCCGCTATCGAGGCCCATTGACCAAGGTTTCTCTCGCGAATGCAGTGCTCTAAACCCGGACGAAGCGGCCCATCTCCGAAAAAAGTCAGCGAAACCTGATGTCCACGTTGCGCCAATTGCTGCACCAGGTTGAGCGCATACATCGGGTTTTTACCCGGTACTAACATACCGGAAAACAAAAAACGAAGAGTACCTGACAAAGGGCGCACCGGCAGGTCTACTTTTTCGTTTTCCGCATATGTAGCCGTGAAAAACGAGCGGATGTTGGCAGTATCATCGGGCCAGTCGCCGTAGACCAATACCGTCATTCTCCGCGTCCAAAACGTATTTTTCAGGATGGCCTGCTGCCATCGGTACGAAGACGGTTGGCGGGAGGAGGGATCCCAATTACCCGCGTATTTTGCTGTTTTGGGTTTTGAAGGAAAAAACACCTGCGCTAAACAGCCCAATAGCCCCATATTTCCGGGACAACGAAGGTGGATGTGATCGGCTTTTCGTATGGCACGAAGGATACGCCACCCGATAAGGGGCAACATCACAAACGAAAAAAGCGTATTTCGCCACGAAAGAAAGTTGAACGCGGGAACCGGAACTACCGTGACGTTGGGGTGTTGGTACGGTATATCAATGGCATCCGGCGACCTGGCAACAAGGGGGGCTACAATAACGATCTTGTCTACAAATTCGCCCCATATGTTCATCTCGCGCACGTAGGGTCCGTAGGCGAAGAACCGTCCTTTTTCTTCTACATGCGGAACATGTGTCACGATCAGGAACGTCATGGGGCTAACGAGTGGAATTCAGAAAAGAGTTCGTTTTCAGAACGCAGTCGGGCGTCTTTTCGAAACGTAAACGCATATCCTTTAGGCATCGATATCGTACGGCGGTTCACGGTCTCCGGACGGCGGTCAAGGTATTTGAGCCAACCAAAAACGAACCGGGAAACCAACAGAAAACCACTTCTGACAATGCGACGGCGTGAGATATTCACCAGGAAATTGGACGCTGCCAACGCCACAACGGACGCGTTCCCTTCTGTGACATAGGCCTTTTCTACGGCGCAAAGACGGAAAAGGCTCCGCATGCCGGTGTAGGTGAAACGAAAGAAATCGTAAGGTTCGGCATGATACGGAAAATTATGCGGCGCTTCAATCTGCAGCAATCCTCCTCTTCGGGTAACGCGTTGCAATTCTGCCGAGAACTGCCACGGATTTACAGTATGTTCGATTACCTGCGCCGCCAATACCAGATCGAACACCTCATCTTCGAATGGAATCCGGTGTCCGTCAAATACATAGTCGGGGCGAAACGCCGCATGGACGTCCGACGTCACCACCTGGCATCCGGGAAAGGTCTCCCGGTAAAAATCGGCTTTCTCGCCTGTCCCCACGACCAATACGACACCACCCTGGGGCAATTTTGCATTGAGCTCGCGATAGCGGCGTGTAAGGGAAGTATCATCGGCTAAGGAAGGTAGCAATTTGCGGCGGATGTAATTCCGATAATTCCCGGTATTTAGGTGTTCGGCATCCTGAGTAGTAACGGAACCCTCCCGTATGTCATCTGCGGAAAAAAGAGAGTCTGCGCCAAACAATATAGGTACTCCATTGTAAACGGGCAGTTCGGAACCGTCCTCAAACCGGATGATGTCTACGGAGCGGAACGCTTCGCGCGACTGCGTATCAGGATGTACGGGTTTCGGAGTACGTAGTTCCATTTATCGTTTTTGTAATCGCATGGTGATATGCATACATCGGAACAGCGCTGCATCAGACACTGATGACCGTTCCCAATCCTGTTGATGCCATCGGGTGCCGAGTTTGTGCACCAACGCATTTGAAAACGGCAGCAAATTCAGGAGGGCCAACCATTTTGACTTCCCGAGCAAGCCGCGTCTTTCCTGTACCAAAAAGGCGGTTTCGTAAGCGCGTACTGTCTTTTTATTGAAGGGCCATTCCCAGTCAGCATCCGACTGAAACGGACGGTATAAAGTACGCAACAACTTTACCGGCCAACTCGTTTGCATAGGGTCATAGCTTATGATCTCGCCCCCGGGTGCCAGTCGTTTTTGCAGATGGGCGATAATCAGTTCGGTGTTTTCAAAATGATGCAGTACACCGTAGGCATAAATGATGTCAAAACCGTCTTCGGTAAAATCCGGCGACAGAAAATCAATGGCTTCCACCCGGGCGTTAGGTAGGTCGGCCAAACGGAGCCTCAATTTTTCAATGGCTACATCGCTGAGATCGATACCGAGGTAACTCTTTGCACGCTCCGCCATGTATTTTGAAAGATAGTTCCCCGCGAAGCAGCCCAAATCAAGTACCTTTTTATCGGATAAATCGCCCAGCCACTGTGTATGGAGTTCGTAGACCTGTGAGCTGATGCCCGTGTTTTTTCGTATCCGCTGTAAAAGTCCGTTTCGAACCGAAGCCCAGCAGCGGGTCAAAAAGTTCTGTCGGACCTCATTATAGAAGTCTCTTTGTCTTTTGTTGGTTTCGAGGATGTCGGCTGCGCTTTTCATAAAGAGGGTTTTCGCCACACCAAGCCGAAGAACGCTGTCAGACGTCCGAGTGCTTCCGTAAAAGCCTGTTTTTTTTCGGTGCCGGTAAAGGTATTGCTAAATCTTATGAATGTCAAAAGCAGCGTCACCAAATTCCACTTAACGCGCGCATCAAAAGACGGCCTTGGATTTGCCACACGCCACACATACCATCCGTTCCGAACAACCATCTTTCCAAAAGCAAACTGATTCGGGCGCCCCGACGGTTCGTGATAATGGGCCAATCGCGCTGCCGTATTGCAGTAGAGCGCACCCGTTTGAGCCACCCTGATACTGAAATCAGCGTCTTCGTAGAGTCCGTATCCCTCGAAATACGTCGAGAATTGATGCGTGGTTACCGTTTCTTTGCGAAACGACGATACGCCTCCCATAAGCAATTGCGTGGGATAGGTTTTACCGCTCGGTGGCAGGAAGCCGATACTCCGCGCATGCCCGAACGCCGGCATAAACCCGGGCGGACAGTCGGTATCGAGTCCAAAACGCCTCCGCAGGCGAAAACGACTGCTTTCTTCCTGCACCCAACCATCGTAGAAAAACTCGTGGGACGAGGCAGCATAGTCGGTTCCTACGTATCGAAAACGCGATTCATTGGCAATGTATCCTCCTACGCCCACCGCATCCGGATAAGCTTCATAGGTTCCGATCAGTTGCTCGAAATAATCGCTTTCGAGAACCGTATCGTCATCTAAAAAACAAACAATTTCGGCCCTTTCATGCACCCGTTGGATACCGTAATTACGCTGTCGGGTGAGACCCCGCTCAGCCGGAGGAACCGAAAAATACCGCACCAAAGGCATCGGATGGCGTTCGAGCATTTCGCGGGTGCGATCGTCCGGCGAGCCGTCTACCACCAGGACTTCCAGCGGCGGAAGGGTTTGTTGATCTACCGAAGCCAGAAGTTTTGAAAGGGCTTCGGGCCGTTTATACGTGCAGATAATGAGCGTAAAGTTCTTCATCGATCGGATCGTAAGATTTCAAAGGGTACACTTCCCATTCGAGCGGCATATCGGCTAAAAGCACTGTTATACATATCGCGCCCCAACAGCAGGAAGATGCGTTCGGACGAAGCCAGAAAATGGAAATCCTGTAGGGTTTTAACGAACGCTTCGGTGGCGCTTCCTGAGTGGGAAACACCTGTATGGGCGGGCGTTCCGGATGTAATCCGAACGTTTGGCAGCGTTTGGCAATACGTCAGAAACGATGTGCTGTCGGAAAATACGTAGACAGGCTTGTCAGATGTGGCCTGCACGCGTTCGATCAGCGTCCGAACTTCTTCTATCAACTGTTTTTTCGCCTCTTCGGATAACACGCGCTGCGTTGTATCGGCGAAGTCACCCAACAAAGATGTAAACCGGGCATGGCACGAAACGTAAGCCGGGGGCGTAGCGGGCAATTGCCCCGCCATAAAAGGCGTCATGGAAAACAACGTGTGAAAATGAGACCTCCAACGCTCGTGAAGCTGTTCGGGATTGAGATCGGGCCGAAGGACGGGCAAGGCATCTATATTGTAGAAATAGTAAAAGCGACGTATGCGACGGTTCTTGAGGGGTTTGCGGATATCAGCTTGAAAGTCATCCATATGGTACACAATGCGGGAGTAAAACGGATGATAGCCTTCGTCGTCGGGACGCCAGTCATAAGTACCCGGTTCAAAAAAGTCCGTCAGGGCTACCGGCGACGTATACACAATCCGAAAATCAAGTTGTTCCTGAAGGGCAAGTTCGTAACACGAAAGGATGCCTTTGAGCCTGTCAATCCAACCGCCGTGTGGCACGACTCCATTACAGCAGAACACCAGCACGCGACCTTCCGGTTTCGTAAACCGGGGCTTCTTCATAAGATGCGTCCATATTCGCACGTTCTTCTGAAGACGCGCCAACCTGTTCCGGAGGTGCTTCCGTGTCTCATTCCATACCTTCATCCTGACTATTGATTGGGTTAACGAAAAAATCGTGGACGGTATGAAAAAACCGGACATCCCGGAGCTTGTTATACCAAAGTGCGCGGTTCTTCTCCTGCATCGCCCGAAAATCCGCTGGCGTGATTGTTTGATGGAACGCCCACAAATCGTCGGCGATCGAACGGCCCGACACTTTCACACAGTGTTTGTCCCAGTCGATTGAGGTAGGAAGCGGCAAACGGCAGTCGGTGTCGACCAACACCGGAATACGCCCCATTGCCAGCGCTTCGTAGAATCGCACGGAAAAATTCCCATTTCCCCGTAAACAAAACGTATACGGTGCTTTTTCCATGTTGCGTAAAAACTCCAGATGGGTGCGAACGCGATCGTCTTCGGTTTTTGCACCCGCGCGATAGGATTTCCGGAAGATAAAATCCGTCCGGATCCGCGCATCTTCCTGCAACTTTTTCAACAGCCTGTACCGTACGATTCCAGAAGGGAAAAACGGCTGTGGGTCAGAGGGAATGCTGCGGCGAAACCGGTGCCAAAAATAATACCATTGGATATAGAGTTCCTTTATCCATTTGCCGAAACTGCCATCGGCGTTGCCAGTGAAGGCAATGAAAGGACTGGTTTCTTTGTCTATAGGCTGGAACTCCTTATCGAGCGTCCGATACGGATCTGTTGTATGGGCGGGAAGGATGATGGTTTGTTCGCCGAGTTTACTGTCGAATCCGCCGAACCGGAAGACCCAGACGGGCTTGGTAAACGTCAGCCCAAGATCTCCGGAAGAATATACCCATACGGGCTTCTGCCGTTGTAAGGCCTGGTCGATGAAGCGGTCCATGACGGCACGCAAACCGTTGCTGATGTAGTATTCGACGCTAAGCGGAAGCACGTATACATCCGCCGCAGCGTCATCTGTTACCAGGGTATAGACCTGCCGCAAAGGTTCGTCCTCTTTATACCAAAGATGGAATAAAAGCGGAAAAACAAACCGACGATGTAATTCGCCGAGGTAATCCCTGTCTGTATAGACGTTGATCATGGTGCAAGCCTGGAGGCCCAAGTTACGGCGGCGTTCCACCTTTTCCAAAAATTCCGTAAAAATGATGGTAGTTCTTTCAAAGGGACGCTCTTCAGCGAGCGAAGAAAAAGTTGGAGTTTATAGCCCCGTACCTGTTCGACCGAATCATATTGCTTCCGGACGTAAAGTAACGTGGGGGCCGGTTTAGGTTGGATGGCGTCGTCTTCCCACGGATGCCGGAACTTCGAACGAAACCCGCCTATGGGCGCATTCAGGTGCAGCAGCGCCGGCTTGGGGAAATACAGGACATCGCGTCCGGAGTACCGTAACTGCATGCCATAGTCGGTATCCTCCCCGTATCCAAACTCCAATTCCATTTTGAAACGTGGCATGGGATCGATCCGTTTTACAAAACTGCAGCCCGATCCGAATACGATGGTCTGGTGGACCTGCGGATATAACTGCGGAACACCGGCGCTAAGGCAACTCAGCACCAAACATTCGGCACCGTATTGGCGTGCGTTATCCAGACAGATCGAAAGGCTATCTGCCGGAAGGCGTATATCGTCATCAGCAAAAAAAACCCACTCGGAGGCGACGTGTTCCAGGGCCACATTCCGGGCATTGCAGGCACCGGCCTGACGCAGGAAAACGTGTTTGATCGAAAAGGGCCATTTCGTTGTTTCAAGATAGTCAAGAAGCGAGTTTCCGTTTGGTTCAGGGTTTTGCTCGACGATGATGACCCGTTTCGGAAGATGGTCTTGTTGGGCGAGATCGGAAAGCACGTCCCAGAGATACGGTTTTCTCCCGATAGTTGGAATCACTACGTCGATGGTTCCCTCGCTGACGACGCTTCTTCGGCTCGAAACTTTTAAAACGTTCATCTCCACTTTCACATTAATTCGTTTACGGACGACGGCCCTGAGAAAGGAAATCATCGCCCATTTACTTTCAAAAAGCACTAACGAAGCGAAAAGTAAAACAACCCATTTGCGTCCTTTATAGCGTGCTACGAAATCGAACAAGTGACGATATGAAATCGGCTTGGACGATAGCCGGAGGGGTTCGCGCAACAGCCGGGGTTCGGACAGGCAGATTAGCCCTTCGACCTGAAGGAGTTTACCCGCAGCGTGTAATACCTCATCAAACCCGGAAACGTTCGGGAAGGCGTCAAGCAGCATACGTAGACAACGGCCTTTGCACGCACCTGCGTTTGCACTCATGCACCAGGTGGGAAACGTCACATCGTCTGGAAACCGCACAAAAGATGCCCCTTCAACATACCCGATGGCGGTGGGTAGGTAATAATGTCCCGCGGCGTAGGAAATAAGTAGCGTATCGTGATGCAGCAACTCCTCTACCCGCTCCTTTGCAAATACAGGTTCCAGTTCTTCCCGACACCAGGTCACCGTACCGTCTTCTGCTGCCGCGAGTTGGGCCAGGCCGCGCACAAGGGACTGTCCGACGACGTCCACAGTGGTGCCTTCCGTTTTCAGGATGGCCGAACCGTTATGTACGACGTGTACCATTTGCAATACAATTGTGGTAAAATGCCTGGTTCTGCGTTACGACCGTAGCGATAGCAAAGTGCTTCTCTACGAAATTTCGGGCTGCAACACCGACTGCGGACGTTAACGCATCATCGGTCAGCAAGCGTACGATGGTGTTAGCAAACGCCTCATGATCGTGGGGATCAACGAGAAAACCGCTTTCTCCGTTGGCCATCAGTTCGTGTGCCCATCCCCCATCACTGTTTACAACGGCCTTTCTCATCGCCATCGACTCGACGGTCACCATGCCAAATGTCTCGGCAAATGTAGGGAAGAGACAGATATGGGCGTTTCGTATGAAGTCCTGTACTTCGTGATACGGCTTACTGCCAAGATATGTAACAGCGTCCTGGTCGTCGGGATGAAGTGCTTCCTGGAACAACGCATACGTAGAAGGTCTTCCCGATACCGAATCGGCGCTGTCGTTGCCGATCAACACCAGTTTCACGTTTGGATACTGCTGCCGCACACGCCTCAGGATGAACGGAAGCTCCAACACACCTTTCTTTCGGATGAGGGTGCCCAGATAGAGCAGCGTACCACGCTCAAAGGCATCCGGTTCAGGATTAGAAAAATGGGAGACGTCGATTCCGTAGGGTATCCGCGTCACCTTCTGCCGCAATCCGAAAAGACGGGCCGACTGCTCGCCTGCGAAGGTACTCGGCGCGATAAACGCATCGGCGGCGCGAACCGCACACCATTCCAGCCAACGGTTTTTGACTTTTTGGCGCCGGTTCTCAAGTTGGCAGAAATAGGTGTCACTTCCGTGGAAACGCATCACAACGGGAACCCGAAACGACATAAAAGCGGATATGCCAGTCCAGTCGGGCACTTCTATTAGGTCAATTTGTTCCTCTTCGACAAAGGTCCTAATCCGTGCCTGGATATACTTTCGATAGAGAAACCATCCGCCCACACGGTAGTGCCGTTGGCGAAGAAAGTGGAGCATTACTCCTTCCTCTTCACGGCGTTCGTCGCGTTCCTGACCATACAAAATAACAGACACTTTCACTCCCGCCCGCACGAGGCCACGCGCAAGGGTACCCAAACTCGTACCGAGCCCACCGCAACGACCTGCCGAGGTGGTAGGATATTCAGGCGTGAGGAAGGCTATATGCATCATCACGTACCGGAACGTAAGATGGTGTCAATACCGTTCCAAATCCGTTCGGACGCGTGCACCGGATCCGGGCCTACGACAATATCAAACCATCGAAGTCCGTCGGGCACGTTGGTCGTTTTTCCATCAAGGATATCCGCCGTCAATTGTGCGAGGTCCTTCTTATTCCGGCACCAAAGTGCGGCATCGGGCGATGGCATCGAGCGAAAGTGGATATATTTATAATTCTGTCCGATATCCCGGATTCCCTTCTTCAACTGGGGCTGTTCGTAGTCGAAAAACACACAGGATTTATGGTGTGCGACAAAATCGAATACCATCGATGACGCCACATTGGCTACGAACTCTGTATGCTCACAAATAGTGGCCTGAAGGGCAAAATCTTCCTTCGATGGCATGATTTCATTCCAACTGGAACCCACCGGCCGCCAAAGCGGGTCAATAGAGGTGATGACATCCGAATAGGTTTCGAGGATGGACTGATACCGGTCGGTAAAGTCAACAGGGCATTTTCTGTAAATAATGCCCAGGTTACGCCCCGACGCATTTAGTGTGCGTACGGCAAGGGCCAGGTCTTCGAGGTAATATTGGTCAAGCGGAGAGGTTACGATATCATCCCCTGAAAAACAGATATACTGTTTAGACATGTCCAGTCCGTGGCGCTCAAAAAAAGACGCCTTTGGTTCAATGAGATTTTTGTCGAAATGGCTGGCAAACTGTGGAGTGCCCGTTACAAAAACCTGTTCTTCCTTCACGTAGGGGCAGTAGCGCAGCAGTTCCCGTTTCATGTGATCACTCCAGACGAAATAATAATCCGTTTCGATGACGGTCGTCGCCTTAGGGAGGTTGTCCCATGAAAAAATAAAGGTGCCGGTCGGTATCCCCAGGTCCTGAGCTGCCAAAATAGGCGCGATGGCCTGTGAAGGACGTTGGTTGGTGCAAAAAACAAAGGCAGGCTTTCCTTCCTGAAGTTGGCGGTGGCAGTAGGCGTATTTGGGGCTTTTACGCTCACGTGCCCGAATTTGCTTCCGGATGCGTTCGACACCCCGGGGGCTCGACGATGTTGCGACCAGGAAATCCGATAGCAGACTTTTCGCCGTATTCTTGAGTCCGTTATAGGATTGCGGAAAGTTGTAGGTATTGTATACGGTTTCGTTGAACTGCCTGTCAAATACATTCAGTTCCGAACGCTTTCGCGCATTGGTCCAAACCGGTGTAAGCGGATCGATGCGCTGGTTCTCGATGCGGATTTCGGGATATCCTGTTTCTGTTTCTACGGGAAATGGGGTGTTATTCCAATAGACGACCTCATATTCCCTTTCCACTCCCAACTGCGGGAAATCGGTGAAAGCGAAATTCCGAAGGCCTACCCCATCCGGCAGAAAGATAAAGACCCGTTTTTTCATTTCTTTCGATACTTGAGCTTTTCGCGTTGCACGGCCTCGATAGGCAATACATCCTGTTCTTTGAATCGAAGCGATTCATAGACCGCCTGTAAATCGCGCGTCAGTTTACGAAGTCCCATAGGCTCAAGCGACGCGGCGTGATCGGTTCCTTTCCAGGTACGGTCAAGCGTATAATGCCGTTCGATGACCGTGGCACCCAGCGTATAGGCCGCGATATCCACAGCGATACCGAGGTGGTGACCTGAAAAACCGATTGCCTTTACCTCGTGCCCGTATCGTTGTTGGAGGTAGGTAATATCCAGTAGGCATATGTCGGCGAAAGGCACCGGATAGCCCGACGTGCAGTTATACACGACCACGTCCTTGCTTCGGTTCCGTTCGCGGAAAAACGTCATCAGTTCTTCGATTTCCTCTTTTGTGGTCATGCCTGTCGACACGTGAATCTCCCCTTTATAGTGGTCACAAAGCCATCCGAGCATTTCGTAATGGTTGTTGCAGGCCGACGGGATTTTGATAAACTCCGGCTCAAGTGCCGCAATCTCTTTTGCAGAGGTGGTGTCCCAAACAGAGGTTGAGTAGACGATGCCGGTTTCTTCACAATAAGCTTTCAGCTCCCGGTGTTGTTCGGCCGTAAACTCAAGGAATTCGCGGTGTTCCCCATAGGTGCTTCCGTAGGCATGGGATTGGTTGGGATGTGGCGCATTGTATTGCTCTTCCGTAAGCAGTTCGCGGTTATTTCGCTTTTGGAATTTTACCGCATCCGCGTTCCCGAATATTTTGGCTATTTTAATAAGTTCCTTCGCCGTTTCCATCTCGCCCCGGTGGTTACACCCGATCTCCGCGATGACGAAAGGTCTTTTAAACTGAGTCATGTCGTTTGTTATGTTTTATGATAAATTCGCAGGCTTCCCGGATGGCACCATGACCACCCGAATGTCGCATTATGATATCGGCATGGCGCTGCACCGTGACTGTAGCATCCGCCGGAGCCAGTCCCCAACCGGCTGCGCAGATACAGGCCAGGTCGTTTACGTCGTCGCCGATATAGGCAATGGAAGAAAAATCAATATTCCTACTTCCCAGGATTTCGGTCAATCGCGAGAACTTGTCTTTTACGCCCAGGTACGCATCCTGTACACCCAACTTACGCATCCGTGCAGCAACCAGGGGTGATTGCTCTGAAGTGATGACCATGACACCCACGCCATGTTGTCGCAGGATCTCAAGCCCCATCCCATCCCGCATATCGAAGCGTTTTCCGAACTCTCCTTCTTCGTTGTAATAGACGCCGGCATCGGTAAACACTCCATCCACATCCAGCACCAGGTACCGAATAGGCCCATGGGCGGCACTTTTTCCTGAAAGGCGGGCGGCGAGCAATGTCTCACATACCTGCCAATCGGTTTCATGATCGATTTCTATAAGTGTCTCTTCGGGCATTTCAACCACGGCCACCTTACCTCCCAGCCTATTTCGGGTTTCCGCATACGTTCGGCCATTTGTCGCATATACGGCACCGTTTTCGACGAGTGTTCCGGTGAAGTCCTGGCGGCGGGGGCGTTGCATATAGTCGTAGTTGAGGGGCGCACCCTCCTCACTCCAAAGAAAACGATGGGTTCGCACTACTGACAAGGCCGAATCGGCCTGACCTGAGGCCACTTTTTCCAATACCTTATCAATATCGGCAGCGGTCGTCAGTGGCGAGGTCGCCTGAAGCAGGCAAATGATATCGTCGGGGTTTTCATGGCCGGAAAGGAACTCCGCCAACGCCGATTCAGTCGACGCGGTATCCGTCGCATTTTCGGCGGAACGCAGGCGCGCCGTGACTTTGGCGGTCCAACTGTACTCGCGCTCAATCGCGGATACTACGCCCTCGTCATCCGTAAAAACGTACACCTCATCCAGTTGCGATAGGATGGCCTCGCCCAGCACCCAGGCATAGAGCGGTCTCCCGAGCATCTTACGGGTATTCTTACCCGGAATTCCTTTTGAACCCTTCCGTATGGGAATAAATCCTATTTTCTTCATATCCGCCGCCTAAGTTACGTAAATGTGTTCATTTTTGCCCGTTGCGCTTCAGGAACCTACCCACGTCGCGCGCGAAGACCGCCGCCCCCTTGGCATTCAGGTGCGATTCGTCATGAAAGAAGCGGGCATTTGTATACTCGGGCAGGCGCGGATCATACGAAATCATCGGTGTATCACCCGCCAGCTCCCTGATGCGTTCCCGAAACCCGGGTGTAGGCAATGCAAAGTTAGGCGGCAAAACCAAATACAACCGGATCTGATTTTGACGACAAAGCGTTTGGAAGCCCACAAAATCACGCACTTTCACCGGCTGCTCTTTACGCCGGTCATACGGCCGTACCCGCTTTTGATACGGCGGCACTGGCTTTTTCCCTACCGTATCCAGAAGCGATTGCGCCGTCAGGGTAGTTTTAGTTGTATGCCGGTCTTTCCATGTGGTGGAAAGTGTTGCGAAGTCGACGCACAGAAGGTTTAGGAAACGTGCGCCCGGATTCCGCTTTCCGTGTGCGATAAGCGTATCGGTTATGGCAGCATCGGTCATAAAAGGATAGAGGGCATCGTCCCGGAACTGAAGGGTCTTGGAGGCCTGTAATTCTGATGGATCGTCTAACACCAATACGATCGTTCGTGGCGTGCTTCCCTTCCGTATCATCGTTTCCAGCAAAAAGCGGTGGAACGCGATGTCAGAGCCGGGAAAGCCCAGATTGGCTACCTGCCGGCCCGTTGCTTTTGACAGTTCTTTTGAGTCTATATCCCATGTGCCTCTTGACGAGCCCATAACGAGAATATCAATTTTTGTTTTACCTGCCAGTACCTGCGCGATGCGCTGGTCTTGGGAATGCCTGCCCACCGCGTTCACCAACACACCCACGGCCCGGTCTACCAGCACAACGACCAGGCAAAAAAGGAGTATATGTAAAAGAAAGCGCTTCATCAGTATTGAAAGTAAATGAAGGGCACCTCGTGCATCTGCCGGAATACAAACAGCACCACGAATAACCCGATATAGCAACTCCACCGGACGACCCTCGGCATACGCACGATTTTTTCAAGCGGATGCACGGATTCGCGTCCCAACCACTCGATTATGAAAAATACAAACAGCAACACGAAAAGGTAGAAAGGCCGTATCTCAGGAAGTGAAAACAGCGATGGGGAAAAGAGGTGGCGACAATAAGAGAAGGCGCTTTCAAGACTGGGGGCACGGAAAAAAATCCAGGCCAGCGTGGAAAGACAGAACGTTATGAGCACCTGCCCTAATTCTTTAAGGGACGGAAAAATACGCCCTGCGGCAACGGAATCCAGGTGCGTGCGGTTTCGGTCTGAGAGTAACAAGGGAAGAAAATACACCGCGTTCAAAAATCCCCAGAAAAGATAAGTCCAGTTCGCGCCATGCCAAAATCCGCTGACCAGAAAAATGGCAAACGTATTGCGTATGCGCATCCATTTACCCCCTTTGCTGCCGCCGAGCGGTATGTAGAGATAATCCCGAAACCAGGACGACAGCGACATGTGCCACCGGCGCCAGAACTCGGCGATATCCCTTGAAAAATACGGAAACGAAAAATTGCGCAGCAGTTCAATCCCGAACAGTTTCGAAACCCCCAGTGCAATGTCGGAGTAACCCGAGAAATCCCCGTAAATCTGCACGGCAAACAAGACGGCACCAAGCGCTAATGTACTGCCACTGTAAGCCGCCGGATCATGAAAAATCTGATCGACAAATACGGAACAGTTATCGGCTATCACGATCTTTTTAAACAATCCCCACAAAATCTGGCGCATGCCATCCACTGCCTGGTGATAGCGGAATTCCCTCGGCTTTTTGACCTGCGGCAATAGATGCGTCGCGCGCTCGATGGGGCCCGCCACCAACAAAGGAAAATAGGCCACGAACACGCCATACGCCACGAAATCCGATTCTGCTTCAGTGCGACGGCGGTATACGTCGATGATGTACGACAAACCATGGAAGGTATAGAACGAAATGCCAACCGGAAGAATCACATCCAGCAGGACTGGCGTGATGGAGAGACCAAACCCCGAAAGCAGTTGCGTAAACGACTCCGAGAAAAAGTTGAAATATTTGAAGACGGCCAGAAAACCCACATTAATGCCGATGCTGAGCCATAGCCAAATGCGGCGATGAGACTCGCTTTTTGCTTTCGTGATGCAATGGGCGGCCGTATAATCGAGAGCAGTAGAGAACAATAACAGAAACAGGAACCTCCAATCCCAGCAGGCGTAAAAATAATAGCTGGCGGCCAACAACAGCATGTTCTGCAGGCGCAGGTGGCGGCTCGCCATCCAGTAAAGGGCGAAGACAAGGGGAAGAAAGACCGCGAATTCGAAGGAGTTGAACAGCATATCAATACGGGATTCCGTCCAGGCTTTTGATCTTATTCTCCGTAGCCGCACCTAACGGTTTCCGGAACCGGAAGACAGCGGGCGTTCTCCACACCATCGTTGCTACGGCACGGCAATAGGCGCTGAAATACGCGCGGTCACGAACGGCATATTTACGGAAATTATGCAGGAGGAGACGTAGCATTCTGCGAAGCGGATAGCGGTAGTAGACCAGGAAAATGAAAAAACTGTTGCGTAACTGCCGCTCGAACCGAAAGTAGTTCCGACCGGTCCTCCGGCGTTTTTCCATGTCAACGCGATGGTTGATGACAATCGATGGTACATACAGAAGATCATGCCCGTTTTCAAGTACTTCGAAGGCAACGCAGGTTTCCTCCCCGTAAATGTCGATCCATTCCGGAAAACCGCGGGTTTCGTGATATACCTGACGCCGTATGGCAAAGCCGCTGCCAATGAAATCAGCGGTACGGTACTCAGGACCCGCCGGACCCGCCTTATCCAGACACGCCTGGTCATTTGGAAAAATGCCTTTTATCTCACGAAACACAAGGAGTCCGACCGTTTCGTCGCCAAACTTTTGATCGATGATAGAAAGGAAATCGGGCGTAACCGGATGCGCATCGTCGTCAAGTCCGATCAACACACGTCCGTTTGCTTCCGGATACAAACGACGGCGGGCGGGGGATGCCCCCAACTGCTTCTCTGACGAAAACCATCGCACCATCGGAAATTCTTTTTTCACCTCACGCGTCTCCCAACAGCCATCAATGAAAACCAGGATTTCGGCATCGCACGTATCCACCCACTCGCTCAGTCGACTGAGTGTCAGACGCAGGTCGTCCGGGCGCTGGCGTGTTACGATTAGAAACGAGACGTCCATTCGCTTTTGATGTGTTCGTATAGCTCGTTGATGACGGGCTTCAATTTCGTACGGTCACGTGTCTCCGATAGCACATGCACATTATATTCCTGGGCGTTCCTCCTTAGTGAGACATCCTGCAATGCGGTGATAACTAACTCGCGTATAGCGGTACTGTCGGTCGGGCTAGCAATCAGGAAGCCGTTTTCGCCATGACGAATGACCTCCTCCGTCGCGCCGCCCGGATTCGATTGAATGGGGAATGCGCCCATGCCCATAGCTTCGAGCAGCGCATTCGGCATCCCGTCTGATGTACTGTTTCCGATATGGAGGATACTGCGTCCCATCATGTCAATTAAATCAGCGTTGGATACGAATTGATACCTGCTGTACACCCTTACATCCTGAAAAGGAAGCCGGTTTTGCCTGCAATATACGGAAACCACATCGTCAGCCGCATATACGACCAGCTTCAGGTGGTGGTAGTGTTCGGGAAGTTCGTGTAGCGCGTCCAGCACAGCAAGCGCCTTTCCAACGCCATCCTCATAGCCTTTTACCAGGATGATATTACGTTCTTCGAGGGAACGTATGGAGTCCTTCGGAAAATGCATCCCTCCGTTGGCGGGTAATACGCCCAATACACGTCCGGTGAAGCCGTTTTGCAGGGCGAGGTTGACATCACGACTGCAGTCGGAAATCAAAAAATCGGCACGCTTCAGGAATCGCGCCTGGACATCGCTCGGACGTGCCGACGCGAGTTGGAAAAGATCACTTCCCCAGGACGAGTATATAACTGGAATGTGGGTTTTTTCGAGAAAATCGAGTATGGGTGTCCCGGCGCGATCCATTTCAAAGCAGTGGATCACGTGGGGGCGGAACCTTTCCGCTGTTAAACTCAATACGGAAGAGGCATCGACGGTGTTCCAACGTTCTACCCAGCTTGAGACGGCGGGTAGCCATTTCCTGAGTTTATGCCGGAAAGGCAAGCGGTAGCGGCGTTTCCATTTTTTTATTTGTGTAACCCACGGAATCCGGGGCGATGGCGTTTCATCGTCGGTTATATCAAACCAAACCACCTCGTGCCCGGCGTCGCGCAACTGGTCGACCCATTGAAAAAAATGCTGGTTGGGTATCGCGATCATCAGAATTCTCATGATACAAAACCCAATAGTTGACGGTAGTCATGGTTAAACTTCTCTTTTCCAAAATGACAGAAGGCATATTCCCGCGCATTGGATGACAGCCTGGCACATAGCTCAGGGTCAGCAATCAGCAATTTCAGTGAGGAAATAAGCTCTTCGACGATGGCCGATTCGTTTTCACTAGGCAGTAAGATGCCATTTGATGACGAAATGTGTTCCGCTATCCCGCCGACATCCACCGAAACCGGAATGACGCCGTGGGCCATTCCTTCCATCAAAACCATGGGAAAGCCTTCATATTCGGATGTGATGACGATGGCGTCTATTTGATGGTACAGGCTCGACAACTGTTCCGTATCCGTAACCTCTCCCAAAAACTCGACGCCGGCCTTCGCTATTTCCTCGGCGTGACTTCGCATACCTGTGCCCACCATGATGCAACGCGTCGACCCACCCATATGCCGTAAACGTTCGGCCATAGCGAGGAAAAGATGCGGGCGTTTCTCTTGCGACCAGCGTCCTATATAGGCAATGGTAAATACGTCCGCACCGGAAGGACGGTGCCTAGAGGGTAGTGTAACGCCGTTACGTATGACGCGGAGGCGATCATCAAAAGAGCGTGGCACATCAAAGGAGCGATAGATGTGCGCCAGGTCAGCCTGCCCCTTTTGGTTGATCACGACCCGCGCGTTAACAAAAGGGGCGCTCGAAGCGACGACGGGTGCGCGGTCATCAGCAGGTGCAAAGGCATGGAAGAGATCTATTTTTCGTATATCGTTCCTAAGCTGTGGGATTATTTGGTAAAAAAAAGCCGCGTTGGATCCGAAAACGACCTCGACATTTGGCGACGTATTGATTGTCTTTGTCAGTAACGAACGGAATTGACGCTCAAAAAAAGGCGCCTTTCGGGTGAGGATATGATGGGCATGAACGACCTCCGAACACTCGCTGAAACCGGAAAGAAAGTTCGTAGTCGCGGATCGCATCGTAAAAATAACGGCGGTCGCCACCTCGGGGAAAGCCCTGACGATATCGAGGTGCACGCGCTCGGCACCGCCCGTATGATAATAGGGGAAGAAAAAGACAATTTTTGATTTCCGTATCTTCTGTCGCCCTCGCAGAAAAAACAGCACCAGGTGCCAGGCCGCGTGTGTGGCATTCAGAAGATGGCGGACTTTTTTCTTCAACGCGCCCATCAATCGGTGAAGTGATCGGTAATCTGTTGCGGTGTCATCCCCTTTTGTTTCAGCAGCCATCGATAAAACCGACGATTGCCTAACATCCTCTTGAACACTTTTTCCAGGAACATCCCACTGAGGATGGGCTTTGGAAGGATTCCGAACTGCTCATCCGGATTGCGTTTCCCGGTTATTTCAGGAAGCGTTTCAAATTTCTGTACAATCCAGTCTTCCAACTGGTTTCCCACATGGAACGCGTGATTGTGAACGGTAGAAAGACGGAAACCTCCGCGTTTGATCACGGGTAGATCTGTGTAAAGCAGTTCTGAATTTCCGCGAATGCGAAACTCACTGTTGCCTGACGGCAGTTTTTCAAAGACTTCCCGTCGGTACGTGGCCACAAAATGCGAGCAACCCACAAGTGCTTTGGCGCCATTGGCCGCGGTCAGGGTGGCAATGCAATCTTTATACCGATCCAACAGGTACTCCCACCCCAGGCTTTTCGCAAAACGGGTCATACTCTCCGGATCCTGCACTTTTTCATACCGCAGCCGCGATGAAAAAAGAAACCGCAGCCAAATGTTGGCCGTGAGGTCAAAGTTCTTTCGAAAAACCGGAACCGGGCATACGGCACCCGCTTGAGGAAACGAGCGAAAGACGTCAAAAACCGCGTCTTCCCAACCCACATCGAAAAGCACATCAGCATCGGTAATGGTGATGAAGGGTTCAGACGCCGTACGCAACGAACGCAGCACGCTGTTGATTTTTCCTATTCCTTCTTTTACGACCGTCAGTTCGTCTATCCAACCGTCTTTCTGAAGTTCCCGGAGCCTGTCTGAAATTGCCTCAGAGCAGCCATTCGCCACAACCGCTACCAACAATCGGGTGCGACTGGTGCGATGAAGCGATAACAGGCACATGGTAAAAATATCGAATGCCTGCTCAAAATACCCGGTCTCATGGGGTATATAGATCGGGATAATGACACGATGGAAAGCAGATTCGCCCTCCAGTCGACTTTTGTTATTAGGATTAGATCCGACCCTCATAATAGGCCATCAGTTTTCGGATACCTTCTTCGACGGTCACAAAAGGCCGTCCTAAAATCATCTTCATATTGGTTGCATCGGGGCAGCGCCGCGTCATATCGCCCTCAGGTAAGGCCGGCAGATACTGAATTTCCGACGTCGACCCGGTGACCTCGATAACTTGTTGGGCGAGGGAAAGAATGCTCTGTTCGACATCACTTCCGATGTTGATCACTTCATTCACGAACAAATTCTCTTCCATGACCTTCACGCAGGCCTCCACATTGTCGTCTACATAGCAGAAGGTCCGGGTTTGTAAACCGTCACCATAGATAAAAATGGGGTCCCCGTTTAGGGCGGCTTTTACAAAACGTGGGATGACAAAATCCTCGCTTTGACGAGGACCATAGGTATTGAAAAACCGAAATATGGTATAATCGAGTCCGTATTCTTTTTGATACGACCGGAAAAAAGCCTCTCCGACATTTTTCACGATGGCATACGGCAACCGCGAGTTCAAAGGAGTAGTCTGTTCGTTCTGCGGTATTTCGAATGGTTCGCCATATACCTCCGAAGAGCTCGAATAAAACACCCGTTTTACGCCCGAGTTTTTGGAAAGAAGCAGGATGTTCTTGATACCTTCGATATCATTGAGCACCATGATCGGGTTTTCAAGGGTGCGTTTCACCCCGACGACCGCGGCAAAATGGAACACGAAATCAAAAGCACGGCTTCCGAAAATTCCGACCATGTCACGGAAGTCGTTTACATCGGCTTTGATGAAGGTGACGTTATCCGACTTCGGAATCTTCTCAATACTTCCGGTCAGGAGGTTATCGACGATGACCACTTCGTATCCGCCTTGAGCGGCCAATCGCGCTGCGAGCGCACTGGCTACATTACCGGCCCCGCCGGTGATTAATATCGTTCGCCTCATCGTTATGTTAATTCTCGTGCCGCAAGTTACGGTATGCGTTAACATAACCGCAAGCCTACGCGCCTATTTTTGTATATAAAAGAGATTCCCCAGATCGCCTTTGATGGTGGTCTTGCCTACCAATCGATACCCTTTGTCATCGAGAAATTGTGACACTTCCGAATCGAGATCGACCCTGAGCGACGCTTCGGTTTCGGTTACCACAATTGACGGACGAAACCGATCCCAGTCATTAGATTGAAGTATCTCAAGATCATACCCTTCCGCATCCACATCGAAAAAATCGAGTCGGTCGGATGGTGTGAGTCGCTCGTCCAAAATCTCCCGTAAAGGACGCGTAGGTACGTCAACCACCCGTTTCACCTTATCGGCCAGACCGTAGCGTCGTATGAAGTCGCCGTCAAGGGTGTTCATCGAGTCGTAACCCGACAACAGCATGTAATATTGAAGGGTGGCTGACTCAAGTCCGACGGCTGTATTGATGAATTCGTCGGTCGGACGGGTAGCGCGATAGAGGTCCGCCAATTCCGGATTGGGATCGATACAGATACCCCTCCAGCCCCTTAGGTAGAAATAATAGCTATTCGATGCCTTGACGGGATGCCACGATCCGATATCGACGTAGGATCCGGGTGAAGCATTTTGCAGGAGCCTCATTAACTGAATGTCGTCTCCCGACCGTGAAAAACTCACGTTTAACCGTTTTTCTATTAAGGTTCTTATCCAGCTCTTCATTCCGCCGTCCAGTTTTGTTTCATCAATAAAGCCCCGTGTTTTCTGGCTACCGGCATTTGGCCCGTGCCGAAATAATTGGTAGCCAACACTTCAATATGGAAGGCCTCCTCTACTTCATCGCAAAATCCATTGCGTAGCGACATCCAGGTGGTTCCCTTGTAAACACCACCCGTTAGGTTAAGATCGGGCAGCAAACAGCGGAAGGACGTATACTTCTCTGCCGATACAATCTGCATGTCGTCATATCGATTGGATATGGTGAACAGGATGACATTGCGCTCATTTCGAAAAACCACATAAAAGCCCACTGCTTTGACCTCGTCGAGCGATAAGCGTCGATTGAGGGTAAAGACCATTTCCAACGCATCACCGGAACGGACGGTCTGGTAAAGAGCGTCAGAACCGTTCAGTTGAATGGCGTCCAACCACAAATCACCTTCGGTCGTACGTCGGGCCTTTGAAAGATCGGTATTCTTACTCGATGACAGGTAGTACGCAATCGCTTCCTGTGGGGATGCTTTTTTAATGACCGAGCCATGCTCAAGTACAACAACCGAATGGCACAGCGATTCAATCGCATTCATGTCATGGCTTACGAAAAGAACCGTTCTACCCTGCCCTTTTGAAATATCCTGCATTTTGCCAAGTGCTTTTTTCTGGAATTCGGCATCTCCTACCGCCAACACTTCGTCTACGATTAAAATCTCGGGTTCAAGGAAAGCCGCCACTGCGAAGGCAAGGCGCACCGTCATACCGCTGCTGTAGCGTTTGACGGGTGTATCGATGTAACGTTCACAACCTGAAAAAGCGATGATATCCTCTAATTTTGACGCAATTTCCTTTTTTGACATACCTAAAATGGCACCGTTAAGAAAGATGTTTTCGCGTCCGGTGAGTTCTGGGTGGAAACCCGTTCCGACTTCCAATAAAGAAGCGATCCGGCCCTTTGAACGAATACGGCCTGTAGTTGGGGCGGTTACTTTGGAAAGTATTTTAAGTAACGTCGACTTACCTGCACCGTTTTTGCCAATGATCCCAAGCACTTCGCCCTGGTGAACGTCAAAAGACACATCGCGGAGGGCCCAAACATAATCGCTGTCGCCTTTTCGGGATCTGTCGTTTGCCTCTCCGACTTTTAGAAACGGATCTTCAAGTCCGCGCACGCGATACCACCATCTTTTAAGGTCATGACTGAGGGTTCCGGTGCCGATCTGGCCCAGTCGATATTGTTTCGACACGCTTTCTACAGAAAGAATGATATCCTCACTCATATCGTATCAATAAAAGTTCGTTCCGTTTTATTGAAAATCAGCAATCCGACAAACAACACTACAACGGTGGGAATAATCGTCATTCCGATACTCTCCATCGCCGTATCGCTGCCCCCGAGCAACATCCTACGGGAAATTTCAACCATATGTGCAAGGGGATTGTATTGAATCGCCCAAGCCCACTGAGGCAACTTCTGTTGTACGAGTTCTATGGGATACGTAACCGCCGAAAGATACATCAGAAGCTGGACGCCGAATACCACGAGAAAACTCAGGTCACGGTATTTCGAAACCAGCGATGACACAATCATGCCCAGACCCAATCCGAGCAGGGCCATGGAAATAATTAGAAGCGGGAACAACAAAATGCTCGCATGTGGTCGAATCTCCACTCCGGAAAAGTAGAAATAGAGATAGAACCCGAAAAAGATGACGAGTTGGATGAGGAACTTCACCAAATTAGACAGCACCACGGAAAGAGGCATGATGACGCGGGGAAAATAAACCTTCCCAAAAAGAGCCGCATTTGTTTTGAACGTATCCGCTGTGGTCGTAAGGCATGTTGAGAAAAAAGTCCAAACGGTCACCCCGGCCAAATTGAACAAAAAAGGAGGCACACCATTTGTCTGGATGTCCGCTATTCCATTAAAGATGATTGTAAAAATGACCGTAGTAAGAATGGGTTGGATGACATACCACAACGGCCCCAAAATCGTCTGTTTATAAAACGCCACCAGATCCCGTCGAACTAACAAAACCAGAAGATCGCGGTATCGCCAGACTTCTTTAAGGTCGAGGCGCAGCAATGTATCACGGGGGGTAATTTCAAATAGCCATGTGCGGCTCGACACGTTTTCCAAAACGTACTTTTTAGTTCGGTTCAAATATACAACTTATAACAAAAGTGCCTGAAATCACGGGCGTCATTTATACCAACTAAAAAAAGGGCAGCCCTTTCGGACCGCCCTTTGTATGTAGGGTGTTAAGCGATTAGTACGCCACCTTCTTGGTTACGACCCTTCCGTCGGCGGAAGTAATCTGTACCAACAAGACTTGGTGCTCTGCTTTCAGGTCACCCAACTGGGCCACATTCGAGCTGATCGCTTCTTTGGTGTATACCTGACGGCCGCGGATGTCGAAGATTTTCACATTCGCCATCTCGATCGTACCGGCGTTGATGGTCAGCACCTGGTTGTCATCTTTATAGATAACCACCGTGTTCGCATCGAAGCCTGGGATACCCAAGGTCGTATTGACATACTGCAACTGCAGACGGTCATTGAAGTCGCCCGCTTCGGTAGCGAAGCTGTAAGAGGCTTGTTTCAGGTTGGTCACAACCCCTGTCAGGTTATCTTTCAGGAAGATGTCCTGATCGCCCTCAAACACACCATCCACGTGGTCAAGCGATACCGTGAAGGTACCAGCTGTCTCAGCACGAAGACCCATCGGAACGATGTCGTCAGCGCTGAACGCAGGACGTGCCTGGATCACGTAACGGTCACTTCCAATCAGTGAGGAAATGTTGTTACCATTCGGGATCAGTTTCGCCTCGTAGCCATTGTCATCAGCCAGTGTGGCAGATGGGATATAAGCTACCAACATCTGGTTACCTTTCACATCGCCGTTGGCCACATTCAGCCAGATACGGCTGCGATCGCTATCCGCTGTACGGAAGAACTGACCTGCATTGTTGCCCAAACGCATTGAGTTGTTGAAGGTAACGCTTGATACGTTGCCTGTGTTGCTCAACAGGAAGCCCTGACCTACCTGGATCGTACCGTTCGGAACCACACCGCCTGAGTAGGCAGCTGCTGCTCCTGAGTTGGTGATCGAAGCGTAGTTGTTGCTTCCAGCCGTTTGGTTGGTGTGTGTCCAGAAGTACAACGCACCTCCGCCGTTAGCCGAACGGAACGCAGCCGCATCGATAGTAGACGGATACGGGTTCGAGATCATATGGACATTCGATACTCCGTTGGTAGTCGTAACGTTGTACGTACCGTTGTTGGCAACACCGATGAACTGGCCGTTGAACCATGGCTGGGTAGCTGGTTGTGAATAGTTCGGGTTAGCGAACGTATTCGGGGCACGAACCATATAACCCGTACCAGGACTGAAGTCATAAGTAGCCATCGCCGGATCGGTACTGCTAGAGAATACCGGAACATACGCGTTACCCGTAGCACTGAACGTATAGAAACGGTTCCAAAGTGTCAACGGAGAGAAGTTGAACAACTTCTGACCCGATACCGGTGAACCCCAGTATACGTAATCCTGACGCCAAACGCGGACTTTCGTCTTAACAGTAATGTTACCACTGTTAGCTCCCGTGTAGCCCGTCTGCAACAGGTTCGATCCCTGCTCGATGATCAGCGATGAACCAGTCTGAACCGTTACCGGACCAGAAATGTCAAAGTCATACGCCGACGTCGTAGCATTCCCTGCGTCAACCGTACCTACGCGCACTACTGCCTCGTTTATCAACGAAAGTGAACACGCGATCAGATCAGCATCTGCAGTATAATTACCAGAGAATACCGCGGCCACACCAGTAGTTGGCGCACCGTTCGACCACTGCGTACCATCCCATGTTGTGGCAACGGTAACAGTGATTTCAGAAGAAGTAGCCTCTGAGCAAGCACCGCTTTGAACAACAGCACGATAACGTGTCGTTGAAGCGATCATACCGATGCTCAATGTGCTGGTTGTGTTGGCAATCGGTGACCATGTTGTAAATGGTGACACCGCGCTTTCCCAACGAACCACACTACCTGTATTACCGGTAAGGGTAAGCGTACCGCCATCTGTTCCGCAGACAGCACCACTGCGTGCAAGGCTACCACCCACAGAAACTGGGCTCACCGTGATTTTCACTGCAGTAGAGTTCGCAGTCGAACAAGCACCGCTCTGTACCACCGCACGGAACCAGGTATCAGCTGTCAACGCACCCATTTGGGCCGATGTCAACGTCGTGCTGGTCGTGACAATGTCAGTAGCAGACGTAAACGCTGCATTCGACGCACGTTGCCATTTTACCACATTACCTACATGGCCTGAAAGGCTTACATCAGTTGGAGTACCTCCCGTACAGATAGTCTGGTTAGACGATACGGAGCCTCCTACAGAAGTAGGATTAACGGTGAAGTTGAACGTGCTGCAAGACGAAGCCTCACCATTCGCGTTCAATGGAACCACGCGCCAGAAATACGTGCCTGCAGCCAATGGAGCCGCCGTAGTAAAGCTTGTAGTCGTTTGGTCGTTCGAAACCAGTGTGGTTCCGTCAACGGTGTCAAGATATACGTCATATGCTGTCGCATTCGTTACAGCAGCCCATGAAAGGGTAGTTCCAGATACAGAGGCGCACAAGTTAGCGCCACCAGCAGGAGCTGTTGGAGCCGCGACGCACACAGGTACAGGTGCCGTGACACAAACGGTGAAGTTCCCTGATCCGGCGCCACTTGCTGCGTGGTAAATACGTACGAAATACGTATTACCCGACACAAATGCGTTGCTAGTATACGTCTCAAGACCTCCCGTACTAGTGCCGTTCGTACAAGTCAATGAAGTCAGTGTACCGGTAGCAGTGTTGTCTGAAGAAGAGAACACCTGCAGCACGGCATTATAACCTGAACCTGACTGTACCGTCACAACCTGGTAGGTTGAGGATGCCACGAAGGAATACCATACGTCATCATCCGGTGTTCCTGTACACGATGTCTGAGGCGACAAGGTAGCTACAAGAATATTCGGTTGTGGACTAGACGTTGGGTTACACACAGAATCAACTGTAAGGGTAACGGCACCGGCAATGTTGTCATTGGCAGGTGGATTCACCACTTCGTTCACCGAAATAGAGAACTGTCCGTTTCCTGAGCCTACTCCGTTGTGGAACACACGCAGGTAGTACGTAGCACCGCCAGTAGTCAGCCCTGTCGGGTTGATGGCCTCTACCAAACCAGCCGATGTACTGTTAGCACATGTGATCGGTGTCATTGACGAATCGAACAACTGCAACACGCCATCGTAACCAGGTGAAGACCTGAGACGGATGTTGTAGTCAGCAAATGTTGTGGTGTTGAATGAGAACCACACATCGTCGTCTTCAAATCCGGCCGTCGAGCACGAAGCTGTGCCCACCCCTGAGTTGGTAGCACCGTCGGACGTATAATACGTACCGCACAGTTCAGACGGAGGTGATGATAATACGGTCAATGGAGTAGCACCCGCCACTTCGTTATTAGACGGAACCGGAGTCGTCGGTGCACTGGTCAAGCCTGAGTAGATACCTGGTGTAAGAGACACCATGGTATAACAAGCTGGCATACGCGTAAGCGCGGTTTGGTTCGTCGTAGAGAAGAAGTTGGTGTTCGCTACTTGTTGGGCGAAACGATCGGAAGCCGTCGTTCCGTTAGGCGTAGTGCCATTGTAACCCACGCTGTAGCTGTATGCAGATGTTACAGTACCATCAAAACCATTAAAGTTACCATAGATAAACTCGATATGGTTATCTGATTCGTACAGTTTTACCTGGAAGTTCAGGTTTGGACCAGGGATGTTGAAACGTTCCATACCCGCCCACTCTACTGTAATCACAGCAGAACCGGAACCTAACACACCTGTAACCTGATAACGCATACACGCATCGCGGTTGGCATACGCTTGACCCGTGAATACAAGGTCATCCCAGAATGGAGCCAATACACGGTTCTGTCCGGTAGAGGTCAGGTCGTTTGAGAACGCAGTAGATGTGTTCGCAGTATTGAACGTCATCCATCCGTTTGAAGACGCCTGGAATCCACTCACCGGAGCACCTTGGTAGGTGAAGGTCGTTCCGGTAAGGCTTACCGTAGTAGACGTGTTATCGTCACCCGATGTAGTACTCTGCCAGCCAGGGAATGCGGTACCTGTTCCGCCGGCAGCCGGCATGATCGAGGTGTATGACGCACTTGTAATGGCCGTATCATACGTACAGATGCTTACGATAACATTCGACACGTTTGAATATCCTGTAAGGGCAGTAGCCGAACAGTCAACACGCAACCTGTAATACTTGGTAACGGTCAACGCAGGTGTCGTATAGGTAGGCGTAGTCGCCCCTGTTCCACCTGTAACCGCAGCCCACGCATCGCTCACACCATTGTCATCTGACTCTTCCCACTGGAAGCTGGTACCGGTTCCGGTAGAATATCCGGTAGCCGCCAGTTGAACGGTATTCGTCGCACAAACATTGAATGTAGCCTGAACCGTACCACCTGTTGGCGTTCCGTTACAAATTGGAGCCGCAATCACATTGACAGTATAGTCTTCGAATGAACCGAAGGAGCCTGAGTAACAAGGCGTCACCGGACCTGAGTCCTGACCACCGATACGCATTCTGTGCGGACCTACCGTTGCCAAAACAGGCACGGTAAAGCTAGCCGAAAGCGTCGTTGGGTTGGTGGCAAGTGACGTACCCGTATAAGCGATCTCGCCAGTATCGTCGAAATCAAGGTCATCGTTCCAGTCAATGAAGATACGGGTGTCATACGTGAAACCGGTCGAATACGTGATGCTCACCGGAACTACGTCTCCTTGCGTGACCGTTGCCGATAATCCGGAGTAGTCAGCATAGTTTCCAGTTTCAGCACCAGTAGAGTTGTTAACCGTACCGAATGTCACATTCGTGATACCACTTCCGTCAACTGAAGTCGGTGCAGGAACGCAGTATCCTGTAAAGAACGATCCGATAGACGACCAATCACTTACGGTACCAGAACCACAGTTCGAACGTACCCAGAAATAGTATTGGGTGTTCGCTGACAACGTTGATAACGTAGCGGATGTACCAGTAGCGGTGCCTGTCGGTGTATCCGTAGTCAACGGAGTTACATTCGATGTTGAAACGTAATATTCATACCCATTTGACGGCGCAATCGAAGGAGCGGTCCATGTGATAACCGCACCACCAGTAGAAACTGAAGAAGTCGTGAGCGCTGAAGGCTCATTACAAACCGGCAGGTCTTCCACGAGTACATCGTCAAGGTACAGGACCCATCCATCAGCCGGTGCTGCATTTCGGACGAACGCAATGTAAATAGAAGAGCCCGCATATGCTGACAAATCAACCGTCATCAACTGATAAGTCGTAGAAGCGACCGGCGTTGAGGCCATCGCAATATTCGTGAAGTCACTATAGGAACCGCCCGTAGTTGAAATACGAACCGAAATTTCATCGGGTTCCCCCGTTGAATTCGCACGTACCCAGAAGCGAAGCCTTTTCGGAGCACCCACCAGGGTCAACTGAGGCGTAATCAAGTAATCATCATTAGCAGCATTGAAATCTGTATTCAAAGCAGCCGCACGACTACCCGAACGCGGGTTGCTGGTTGTGATCCCCCACGTACCTGAATCTCCTCCGTCAATAACGGTGAAACACGGTAAGGTAGTAGACGTCGTTTCGAATGTCTCCGTCCATGGGAAAGTCGACACTGGATCACAAAGGGTAGTAAACGCCGAAGCAGGCGCCCAGCTACTGTAATCACCACCGCCGCAATTAGCACGTACCCAAGCGTAATACGTAGTGGAAGCAGCCAGTGTGCCCAGTGATGTTGTCAACACGCCTGCACCGACTGAACCTGTTGGTGTTGTAACAGCCGTTGGAGCTGTGCTGGTAGTATCGAGATAATAATCATATCCGCCAGAAGGAGCACTAGCCGACGCCGTCCAGTTAAGGGTAGCTGAACTGTTTGTGATGGCATTTACAGTTGGCGAAGACGGTGCCAAGCACGATGGTACCGGAATTACATTCACGGTGTAGTCTTCAAACGTACCAAACGAACTTGTCCAACACACAGTTGGCGGTCCTGCATCAACACCACCGATACGCATTCTGTGCGTTCCGTAGAAACCAACACCTGTTGGAACCGTGAACGAAGCAGCCAGGGTAGTTGGGTTCGTCGCAAGGGATGTGCCGCTGTAGACCTCTTCACCTGCATCCGCAAAGTCAAGGTCATTGTTCCAGTCGATCCAGATTTTGGTATCGTATGTAAAACCTGTTGAGTATGTAATGTTCACCGGAATTGTCGCACCGGTAATCACATCACCCACCAGCGAGGAGTAGTTTCCATAACCACCGGGTTCAGCACCGGTCGGATTGTTGATTGTAGAGAACGAAACGTTTGTGATACCATTTCCATCCGTGCTTGTAGGTGCTGGCGAACAATAGGTCGTACTGAACACAGCAGAGTTTCTCCACGGGCTGTAGGAGCTCGAAGAAATGCTACAAGCGGAACGAACGTAAGCCGTCAGACCGGCAACAGAAGGAAGTCCTGAAACTGTAGTAGTCAATACACCTGCCCCAACCGAACCGGAAGCGACAAGGCCTGTCGACCCGCTGCCACCCGCACCACTCGTGCGGATTTCGTACTCATATCCATCAGCAGGCGCACTCAGCGAGGCCGACCACGTCAGGTCAACTGAAGCAGCAGTGATGTTAGACACGGTGATGTTGGATACCACGTCGCACGATACCGTCGTGAAACTGGTTTCATTGGCGACACCGCATGTAGGGGCACCGTTACCGTTTTTCGGAACGATATACCAGAAATACTGGGTATTTGACAACAGTGGCGTTGTGAATGTATACGAGGTAGTCGCAACATTGGTCAGCAGTGTTTCGCCGCCTGAAGAAGTTCCGAAATACACATCATAACTGGTTGCGTTGGTAGCTGCTGCCCACGTGAGGGTCGGTAGCAAGGCGACTTGTGTTACCGCATCAACCGGATCTGTGTTTGTTGTACAGGCAGGAACCGGAGCCGTTACACAGATCGTGAAGGCACCTGTTCCGGCACCTGTACCACTGTGGTACACACGTACGAAATAGGTTTGGCCTGCCGTGAACGGACCTGAATAGGTTTCGATACCACCACCGGTAGTCGCGTTCACACACGCTACAGAGGTGAGGGTACCCGAACACGTATTATTAGAAGAGGTGAAAACCTCAACATGTGGGTTGAAACCTACCGCACTTCCGGTTACCGTGATAATATTGGTACCGCTGCTCACGAAAGAATACCATACGTCGTCGTCTGGGTTACCACCGCAGGCCGCTTGCGAAGAAGCCGTCGCCGTGAACGTGTTACCAGCCGTTGTCGTACAGGTTGCAGTCGGCGTGAGCGAAGTAGCCGTACAGATATCATCGTTAGCAGGTGGTGTCGGTGTAGCGTTCACGATAATCGAGAAGTCACCGGTAACACCAAAGCTCGAAGGCGCAACGGTAACCGTCGGCGTACCCGAATAACCGGAACCGCCCTGGCTGCCTTGGAGCGCAATAGCTGTGATCGCACCGCTGGTCACTGTAACTTTCGCCACAGCACCTGAACCCGTAGCATCGGTAATATATACGAACGGAGTTGCAGTAAGTCCTGCACCACCATTACACGTAATATACCCCGTTCCACCGTTGGTTACCGTGAAGCCGGTAATCGCGCCTCCCGAAACAGTAGCGGTTGCAGTTGCCTGCGTTCCACCTCCTGCATGGTACACACGCACGCGGTAGACATTACCCGGTGTCGTTGTAAAATCAACCTGGTTGATGGTCTCGGTCAGTGATGTACCGGTCAGGCCGTTCGCGTTCTTCGACGCAAGCGGCGTTGTATAGTCACCGTCATTAAAGATCTGTACGACCGCATCATAACCACCTGAACCGCGAACGGTAACAGTGGTGTTGGTCGAATTCGCCGTGAACTTGAACCACACGTCGTCATCGGCTGTCGTTCCTGACACAGGAGCCGCAATACCTGAACTCGCTGTCGCGAACGCAGACGAATAGAACGAGCCACAGAAGTTCGCCGGAACAGTAGGCAGCGTCGTCAAATCGATCGCGCCCGCTGGCTCATCGTTGGTAGGCGGACCTGGCACACCCGGATACGGATCATTCGCACGAATGGAACCCGCTGGTGTGAAGGTATACATACTCGAACAGTTTGGCATAACCGAAAGCTTGTTAACACCTTCGTTTGTTGTTATACCTCCCAAACTTGAGAAACTAAGGGAATTGGCCTGCTGTAGTGCGATAACCTCGCCCGCCACAGCCGGTGTACCCCATGTGGAAGCGGTCATACCCATGGTGTAGCTAAACGCATAGCCGTTGGTAACCGTACCATTATTCGGGTTGGTTCCGTCAAAGCCCTGCATCACACCATATACATATTCGATATGGCTGTCAGACTCATAGAGTTTGACCTGGAAGTTAAGGCTAGGACCAGGATAGTTAAATACTTCCACGTTTTCCCACTGCACGGTCAATACGCGGTTAGGGGATGTACCCGTGACTTCGTATTTTACGAACTGTGTGTTCGGCGTGCCGTTGTTTACATACAAGTCTTCCCAGAAGGGCGCCAGCACAAAGTTGTTACTGGTGCTATTCGAGATACCGTTGTTGAAGGATGTAGCGGTATTCCCGCTATTCAACGTCATGAAACCATTCGTCGTTACGCGGAATGACGACACGGTCGTACCGGCATATTGGAATGGGAAGAATGTAAATGGACCGTAGTTGGAATCATCGGCGGTACCCGTGGTAGGCGTCGCAATGACGGCAGAAGCCGATACCGGCGTGTAAACGATATTGTCTGTACGCGTGATGTTATATTTCAAGCGATCAGCGGTAGAAATAGAAGCCGGGTTGGCTGTAGCCGTGGCCGTGTTGTAGAAATAACTTGGCGACGTACACAAGCGGCTCTCATACACGCGAACAAAATACGTAGTCCCAATGGTCAAGCCGGTAACCGTAACCGATGTACCTGTACCGTTAAAGACAAGTTGTTGCCCTGAACCTCCGTATACCGTGTTGGCTGTGCCTGGCACTACCCCATTGGTGGGGTCTACAAAGGAATTGGTCGTATTGATGTAGACAGAACGGTTGTTACCGTTACCTGCCGTCCAGCTAAATGTTGCAGATGTTGTCGTCGCAGCGGTCTGCGTAATAGCAGATGCCTGGATAGTCGGGTTTGCCGGCCCGGAAACCGATACGACGTTGGAGTACGCGATATCAGAAGTGGGCGTACACGTAACGCGAAGGCGGTAGTACTGTGTACCACTGGCATAGGCCGGTGTGGTATATGACGCCGTCGTCGCACCCGTACCTCCGGAAACGTTCGCCCATCCGGTCGAACCATCAGGTGATGTTTCCCATTGATAAGCTAACCCCGTAACACCAGTAGTGTTACCAGTAACTGTAAATGCCTGTGTACTGCCTACGCAAATTGTCGACACTGCCGGACTAACAGTCCCCGCAGATGGAGGACCGGAACACGGTGGCGGTGGCGTAAACCTGTATACAGTTCCAGTAGCAGGTTTGGTTGAAAGCAACGTTTGAGATGTCGTACTACTCACAGCAGGCGTAGCTACGCTAGTTAAGTTCAAATAAGAGTTGGCACCTGAACCCGTAGCCGAACCGATACCGATCGAAGCAGAGCCATTGTTAACCGACCCCGACTCAGAACGATAAATGAATTCAATCACGTTCGTTGTCTCGTATAGTTTAATTTGGAAGCTCAGAACAGGAGACCCT
Organism: Flavobacterium sp. HJ-32-4; assembly: GCF_022532105.1. Lineage (NCBI taxonomy): Bacteria > Pseudomonadati > Bacteroidota > Flavobacteriia > Flavobacteriales > Flavobacteriaceae > Flavobacterium > Flavobacterium sp. HJ-32-4. Next base: position 3,428,412 of record NZ_CP092832.1, read on the forward strand.
GAGTTCCAATTCCACTCCCAATTTCGCCACTCAACAGTAAGAACGCGGCTTCCGACTGAACCTGTCAACTCATAGCCCGCAAAGGAGCCTCCAGTGGCAGCTCCGTCCAAGTCGTCCCACAGCGGCGCGATGATAGGCCGCGAGGTAGCATTGGCCGTAGTGAAGTCGTTAGTCGTCAATGAAGAAGTACCGGTCGTGTTCAAACTGATAAAGCCGTTTGAACTCATCCGGAACTGCGTGTAATTCACGCCTTCATAGACGAATGTAAACCCAATGTTTTGCGCCGTACTGAGAGCGGTATCGGCCTGCACAGACGTTAGCTGTGTGGCTGAACCACTCACCTGCGTGTAAGTACCTGTCGTTGCGAGAAACGAATAATCTCTCGCAGTCTGAGCATGGACACTGACTGAACACAGATGCACGACTACAAAAGCGATAAACCAAAGTAGGAAACCTCGGCCTGCCCTATTTCCCGAACGCGGTCGAGAATGAGCGGAATTGTAGTTTTTATACATAGTTAATAAAATTTTAGTGCCTAAAGATATTCAAAAAAAGTTAATGGTTTATTAATATTCCGATAATAAGCTAATTATTCCGACGTTTTCGACCGAAAAATAAACGAATTACGAGTAAAAAACCAAATACTTTGAATTATTCTCAATATTAAAAATCGCAAAAAGACACTATATTTTACTTAATAACACAACTATTAAATCACAATTTGATAACTTTTGAGGTATGGCATTTAAATAAAAGGGCTGTATATGAAAAATTGTGATGTGAGTGTTAATTCTATGATTATTCCTATGCACTCTATGAAAATTATCTGGCAATAGCGCAAAAAAAAACCTCCCGTTTCCGGGAGGTTTCTCTTATTTATAACCAGCGATTAGTACGCCACCTTCTTGGTTACGACCCTTCCGTCGGCGGAAGTAATCTGTACCAACAAGACTTGGTGCTCTGCCTTCAGGTCACCCAACTGGGCCACATTCGAGCTGATCGCTTCTTTGGTGTATACCTGACGGCCGCGGATGTCGAAGATTTTCACATTCGCCATCTCGATCGTACCGGCATTGATGGTCAGCACCTGGTTGTCATCTTTATAGATAACGACCGTGTTCGCATCGAAGCCTGGGATACCCAAGGTCGTATTGACATACTGCAACTGCAGACGGTCATTGAAGTCTCCTGCTTCGGTAGCGAAGCTGTACGAGGCTTGTTTCAGGTTGGTCACAACCCCTGTCAGGTTATCTTTCAGGAAGATGTCCTGATCGCCCTCAAACACACCATCCACGTGGTCAAGCGATACCGTGAAGGTACCAGCCGTCTCAGCACGAAGGCCCATCGGAACGATGTCGTCAGCGCTGAACGCAGGACGTGCCTGGATACCATAACGGTCATTACCGATCAGCGAAGCGATACAGTTACCGTTCGGGATGAGGATACCATCAAGCGACATATCGACGCCCATAGTGGCCTCTTCCGTATAACCGACCAACATCTGGTTACCTTTAACCGTACCATTGGCTACGTTCAGCCAGATACGGCTGCGGTTGCCGGAAGCGGTCCGGAAGAACTGTCCTTCATTATTGCCCACACGCATCGCGTTGGTAAAGCTGACGCTTGCCAGGTTGTTGTTATTCGTGAACAGGAAGCCCTGCCCTACCTGGATCGTACCGTTCGGAACAGCACCACCCAAATAAGCGGCCGTGCCTCCCAAATTGTTATACATCGCGTAGTTGTTACCACCCGGTGTTTGGTCATGGTGCGTCCAGAAGTACAACGTACCTGGGTTAACCGAAAGGAATCCGGTTGTCGCATCGGCATTAACGGTCGACGGATACGGGTTCGAAATCATATGGACATTCGATACGCCATTCGTAGTCGTTACGGAAACCGTACCGTTGTTTGGTACACCCGTAAACTGGCTGGTGAACCAAGGCTGTGTTTCCGGAGCCGCGTAGTTCGGGTTAACGAACGTATTCGGGGCACGAACCATATAACCGGTTCCCGGAACGAACTCATAGGTTGCCAACGCAGGGTCGGTCGCATTTGCGAAGACCGGAGCATAGGCGTTACCTGCCGGATTAAAGGTGTAGAAACGGTTCCACAGTGTCAGTGGAGAGAACGCATTCAGTTTCTGACCCGATACCGGTGAACCCCAGTATACGTAATCCTGACGCCAGATACGAACTTGTGTCTTCACGGTGATATTACCACTGTTGGCCCCAGTGTAGCCTGTTTGCAACAGGTTCGAACCTTGCTCGAACGTCAGGGAACCACTCTGTACCGTTACCGGACCAGAAATATCAAAGTCATACGCCGATGTGATCGCATTCGTGGTAGCGTTAACCGAACCTACCGTCACCACAGCACCGCCATTGACGGTCAATGAGCAGGCCGCGAGATCCGATGTCGCACTGAAGTTGACCGGGATAACTGCAGCCATGCCGGAGTTAGGTGTTCCGTTTGACCACGTTGTACCATTCCAGCTGGTAGACACTGCATCCACATTGATTTCAGCAGAAGTCGCAGTAGAACATGCTCCACTTTGCACCACTACACGATAACGCGTCGGAACCGACAAGGCACCTACGGCATACGACGTGGTCGTATTCGTGATCGGTGTCCAGCTAGTGAACGGTGCAACCGAACTTTCCCAACGTACAATCGTTCCTGTATGGCCAGACAGCGTCAACGTTCCTCTGTCGGTGCCGCACACGGATGTGCCCGCCGAAATAGTACCGCCAACCGAAGCTGGATCCTTGATGAAGCTGAACGTACTACATGCACCGGCTTCGCCATTCGCATTTAGCGGAACGACACGCCAGAAATAAGTACCGCCTGCCAAAGGAGCCGCTGTTGTATAGCTTGTAGCCGTTTGGTCATTTGATACCAGTGTGCTTCCATCAACGGTATCGAGATACACGTCGTAATTAGTAGCATTGGTCACTGCAGCCCATGAAAGTGTGGTTCCGGTTCCGGAAACGCACGAATTGGATCCGTTGACCGGTGCGGTAGGTGCAGCAACACAGACGGGTGACGGAGCCGCCACACATACTGAGAAGTTACCACTGCCGACACCGCTGGCAAAATGATAGACGCGAACGTAATACGTATTACCAGGCACGAAGGTATTCGACGCATAGGTCTCCGTTCCAGCCGTGCTTGTGTTGTTCGTACAGGTAAGCGAGGTAAGCGTACCCGTCGGTGTGTTGTCGGATGACGAGAACACCTGGAGTACGGCATTATAGCCTGAACCCGATTGAACGGTCACGACCTGGTAGCTTGACGAGGCAACGAATGAATACCACACGTCATCGTCCGGTGTACCGGTACAAGCCGTTTGAGGTGAAAGCGTTGCCGCCAACACGCTTGGTTGAGGGCTATTGGTCGGGTTACAGAAGGTATCCACAGTCAAAGACACTGCACCTGCTATGTTGTCGTTCGCAGGAGCTGTAATCACCTCGCTCACACAGATCGAAATCTCTGGTGTTGTGCCGTTTCCGGTACCAAGGTGGTATACGCGAACATAATACGTCGCACCCACTGTGAGTCCTGTTGCAGCAAGGGTTTCGGTCAAACCGTTACCTGTTGCGTTGATACAGCTTAGTGACGTAGTACCTGCATTGCTGAATAGCTGCGCTACAGGGTTGTATCCGCCACCTCCGTATACACGGATATTAATGTCTGCCGTGGTGGCTACGAAGCTGAACCAAACGTCATCGTCCGGTGTTCCGATAGCCGACGGCGAACAGGCTGAAATACCCGCAGAAGCCGTAGCGCCCGCTGTTGAGTAGTACGTTCCGCAAAGCGATGTACAAGGGGACGTGTTCACCGTGAGTGACACAGCGCCGCCCGGTTCGTCGTTTGCCGGTGTAGAAGCACCCGGAACATACGTTGTATACGCACCCGGAGTAAACAAGAGACTTGAGTTACAATCCGGAACGAAGTTCAGGTTGTTCACGGCCGTAGCGGCAAAACTGCGCGTATTGGCGAGTTGCTGCGCCGTAAGGTTGTTCACATTTGGCGTGCCTATCGTCTCACCATTCATACCCGCTGCATAGGCGTACGTATAATCAGTAGTACCATTGAAACCTTCCATTGAACCGTAGACAAACTCGATGTTGTTGGTCGTTTCATAGAACTTCACCTGGAAGTTCAGGTTAGGTCCGGCGTTCAGGAACGTCTCCATGTTTGACCATTCAACGGTCAGTACCCGGTTAGGTGCTGTGCCGTCAACCTGGTACTTGATCGGAGCCGAAGCACCTTGCAGTGACGCAACCGTATTCGGGTTACCCTGTGTGACAAGGTCAGCCCAGAACGGAGCTACCACAGAATGGTAGTTCGAAGTCGAACCAATAGCAGGTCCTGCCAAATGTGACGTATATGGAGTATCACTCAGCGATACGAATCCGTTAACGTGGGCCTTAAAGTTACTCACGACCGTTCCACGATATACGAATGGGAATGGGAAACTCACCGCCGTAGACGTGTTCTCATCGGTTTGCCAGCTGCTGTTAACGGCCGGTGTAGACGAGGTAGTACTCCACGTAAACGAGTTACCTGTTGAAATAATAGATGCGTAGCTTACACCCGTATTACGTGTTACGTCGAACGAACAAACCGATGCAACGATCGTATTCGTATTCGTATACGCAAACTCCGCGCTGGTGGCGCACGTTACCTTCAGACGATAGTAGCGTGTGCCGGACAATGTAGTCGGCGTGGTATAGGTATCCGTAGTGGCACCTGTTCCGCCTACTGCATCTGCCCAGGCATCCCCTACTCCATTATCATCCGACTCTTCCCACTGGAACGAAATGCCCGTGCCCGTTGTGTAACCGGTTGCTACCAGTTGTACGGTGCTACCGACGCAAACCGCAGAGGAAGATGGGATCGTACCTGCAGTCGGTGTACCCGTACAGATAGGCGCCGCCGTTACGTTGATGGTGTAATCCTCGAAGGTACCGAATGAACCCGTGTAACATGGTGCTACCGGACCGCCATCCTGACCGCCAATACGCAATCTGTGCGAACCGACGGACGCGCTCAATGGCACTACGAACGTACCTGAAAGGACGGTCGGATCATCACCGGCGGAGGTTCCTGTGTAGACAGTTTCTCCCGAGTCGCTGAAATCAAGGTCATCGTTCCAGTCAACGAAGATAGCCGTGTCGTAGGTATAACCCGTTTCATATGTGATGCTGAACGACACAGTCGACGCCTGTTGGGCTGTCGTAGACTGCGCGCTGTAATCACCATAGTTGCCTGTTTCGGAACTTGTCGTATTGTTGATAGTACCCATCGTTACATTCGTAATCCCGAGTCCGTCAACACTGCTTGGTGCAGGCACACAATGACCGGTGTAGAACGAAGCCGGAGACGACCATTCGCTGGTCGAAACACCCGTGCTACAAACCGAACGTACCCAGAAGTAATATTGGGTAGAGCCGCTCAACAGGGAGAGATTGGTAAAGGTTGTGCCCGCGGCCGTGCTGCCCGAAGGCGTAGTGGCATTGGTAGGCGTTGTGTTAGACGTACTGAAATAATACTCATAACCATCCGCCGGAGCCACCGCTGGAGCAGTCCAACTAACCGTAGCAGAATTCGTCGTAACGTTCGACGCAACCGGCGCATTAGGCGCAATACAGCTTGGCTGATCTTCCACGAGAATATCGTCAAGATACAGAATCCAACCATCGGCCGGAGCCCCGTTACGCACAAACGCAATATAGATGTTCGAATTGGCATACGCCGTCAAATCAACGGTCAGTTGTGTATACGTTGTAGACGCAACCGGTGTTGACGCGAGGGCAACGTTCGTGAAATTCGCCACCGTCTTACCGGTAGTTGAGATACGAACCGAAATTTCATCCGGCTCCGCTGCTGAATTCGCACGCACCCAGAAACGAAGACGTTTTGGTGTGGCATCCAGTGACAACTGCGGCGTAATGAGGTAGTCGTCGTTACTGCTGTTGAAATCAGAGTTCATGGCAGCACTACGCGCACCTGTACGAGGCTGAGACGTAGAAAGTGTCCATGTCTCTGTATCGGCATTGTTGTCGATTACCGAGAAACAGCCCAACCAGGTAGAAGTCGTTTCGAAACCTTCCGTCCATGGGAAAGTCGTCACAGCGTCACAGGCGGTTGTAAAGGTACCTACCGATGACCAGTCACTGGTCGTCAGTGCATCACACACCGAGCGAACCCATACGTAGTAATCAGTATTTCCTGTAAGGCTTGAAATACCAGCCGTCAGAATACCGGCCCCCACCGCACCCGAAGGCGTAGTAGCCCCGGTAGGCGTAGTGGAACTGGTGCTGAAATAGTACTCATAACCGTTAGCTGGTGTCGATACAGAAGCATCCCATGAAATGGTCGCGCTGTTATTGGTGATGGCAGACGCCACAACATTGGTAGGAGCGGCACATGGCGGCGTCTCTACGATGTTGATATCGTCGATGTAACAGTCGTTACCGAATTGACCTGTGAAAAGGAACGCGATATACACTTGCGGTTGATTACCCGCACCCGCAGGAAGCGTGACGGTTTTACCAATCCATCCCAGGGTACTGCCGTCGTAACGGACAATCGGTCCGCCTGCGTTTACCCATGTAGCACCATCAAGTGAATACTGTACCTGCACTTCGTCAAGGTTCGTATAGGTAAGTGAGTGAAGCCACTTAAACTTCACATCAACAAACGATACGCCCGTGGTATTGACAGCCTGCGAAACCAAACGGATCTGGTCGCCCGCGTCACAATCAAAGGAGTTAAAGCGGTAGAATCCGGTACCTTCTTCAGCAGAGAAGCCGGTCGGATTGGTCGATGCCGTTACATAGGTAAGGCTTGGTGTAGCGCCACCAGAACCTGTTCCGTCTGTAACCACCGTCGATGACCAACAACCCAATGAGCCGCTGTTAAGCCCTTGGGCCAATGGCAACCCTGCTGTAGCACAGTCGGTAACACAAATAGTGAAATTACCCGAACCTGCTCCAGACACGGCATGGTACACACGTACGAAATAGGTGTTTCCCGGAACGAACGTTCCTGAATAGCTCTCTTGGCCCGCTGAACTTGTCGCATTCACACACGCAACTTGAGTAAGTGTACCCGTTGGGGTATTATCCGAAGAAGAAAGGATCTGCATAGCCGCATTATAACCACTTCCCGATTGAACAGTTACTGTCATAAGAAGCGATGTCGCGGTGAACTTATACCAAACGTCATCGTCTGCCGTGTTACAGGCTGCCGGGGTTGTTGGCGATGCCGTTGCGGCCAGCGTAGATGGGAATTCGCTTGCCGTTGTAGTACATGAACTCGCTGGTGTCAGGGTTGTGGCCGTCGCAATGTTATCATTCGTTGGCGGCGAGATTACTTCACTGACGCAGATTGAAAGGTTGGTGGCCGTTCCGTTCCCTGTACCTGCATGGTACACGCGAATGTAATAGGTTACCCCAGTGGTCAACCCGGTCGCGTTGATGGTTTCGGTGAGTCCGGTTCCGGTTGCGTTGACGCAGCTCACGGCAGTCGTTCCAGCATCGCTGAAAAGCTGCACTACCGCATTGTAGCCACCACCACCATACACCTGGATTTTATAGTCGGTTGCAACACCGGCTGTGAATTTGAACCAAACGTCGTCATCAGGAGTGGTTCCTGCTACCGAACAGGCAGTAATGCCAGCCGAAGCCGTAGCGCCTTTGGTATCATAGTAGGTTCCACAAAGCGAGGTGCACGGAGACGCGTTTACTGTAAGCGTCGCAGCGCCTGCCGGTTCGTCATTCGCAGGCGTTGAGCTGCCTGGTACGTAAGCGGTGTAGTCGCCCGGTGTAAATAACACGCTGGAATTACATTCCGGCACAACATTGAGGTTGTTTACGGCCGTAGCGGCAAAGCTACGGGTGTTGTAAAGCTGTTGTGAGGTTAGGTTCGCCACAGAAGGCGTTACGATGCTTTCACCATTTAGACCCGAAGCGTATGAGTAGGTATAATCCGCGGTTCCGTTATATCCTTCCATTGATCCGTACACGAATTCGATGTTGTTGGTCGTTTCGTAGAACTTGACCTGGAAATTAAGGTTTGGTCCAGCATTATTGAACGTTTCCATGTTTGACCATTCCACAGTAAGGACACGGTTTGGAGATGTTCCGTCCACCTGATACTTGATCGGGGCGCCTGCGCCCTGAAGCGACGAAACCGTGTTTGGGTTACCGGCGATGACAAGGTCAGCCCACATCGGCGCGATAACGCTCTTCCATGTGGCCGTGGAACCCAATCCAACGGTGAAGCTACTCTGGGTGGAGAGTGCCGTGTTACTCAGCGTTACAAAGCCGTTTACTGTCGCACGGAAACCGGTTACGGTAGTGCCGCGATACGTAAACGGGAATGGAAACGTTACTTGCGTCGTGGTGTTCTCATCCGTCTGCCAAGAGGAGTTGACGGCCGGTGAAGACGAGGTCGTGCTCCAGGTAAAGGCATTACCGGTTGAGATAATAGAATTATATGTGATACCGGTCGAACGTGTTACATCGTACGCACAGTTCACCGTCGTGATAGTTGCTACATTCGTAACATCCGACAAACCACTGTTCGAACAAGTAACGCGCAGACGGTAATAACGGGTAGAGGCAAGTACAGGTGGCGTATACGATGCCGTAGTGGCACCGCTTCCTCCGACCGCATTGGCCCATGCATCCGCTACACCGTTGTCATCCGATTCCTCCCATTGGAAGTTGATGCCCGTGACGCCCGTCGAAAACCCGGTGGCGGTTAGCACAGTACCGGATGTATTAGCGCAAATGGTAGTAGAAGCGGGAGCTACAGTACCGGGCGTAGGTGTGCCCGTACAAGGTTGTGAAATATCAACATTGGCAGCACCTATATAAAGGGCGCCTGATGTCAATTGCGCTACCGAAAGCACGCGTTGTGCACCCGGTGTACTTGTTCCACCCTGCTGAGTGCCTCCTACACTTGAAGAAGCCAGCAAGATGCGGCTGTTCGAATTCAGTGCGATGTATCCACCTGGTGCCACAAGCGCTACTTCATTATTGGTAGCCGAGTAGGCAGAACCTTCCGTACTGAAGGTCCAGCTGCCGTTGTAGCGTGATTCGATGGTGTAAGCACCGTCTATTACACTTACCGGAGTGGTGCCCGTGGCATCCACATACGTACAGGAAAGCTGTCCGGCCACCGTGGAAGTGCTACGTTCGATCCAAGCGGAACGGTTTTGATTCGTTGCCGAAACGAACGGATAGCGGCTGGTAGCAGTTGAGGGGTCGGTTCCACCCGTTATGGTGCTGCCGGTTCCGGCGGTTGTCCAATAACGGTTGAAGGTGCCTCCCGTGAAACCACCCGCAGTATAGCTAAGGGTACCGGTAGTGGTGGTATTGATTCCCAGGGTCAGTTTATTAGATCCCAGTGCCACTTTTCCGGCTGTAAACGTAAGCGTGTTGGCAATGCTGATATTATTGAAGTTCCAGTTGATATTCGGAACAGCCGCATTGGTATTGTTAAAGGTAAGTCCGCGAAGGGTATTCGCCGTAAACGAACCACTGCCTCCAACCGTCTGCACCGTAGTGCCGTTCAGGGTAAGCGCAGTAGCCGTTGATCCCACCGACATATCGATGGTGCCATTATTCGTAATGTTACCCGCCACAGCAACGCTCTTACCCGCCGTACCATTGTAGACATTAAAAGCGCCGCCCGCGTTGACTGTAAGGTTACCTACTATTGTAAAGGTGCTGGGCGTGGTGCCATAGTTGAGGATACCACTCGTACCTCCACCTATGGTGAGATTATTAACCGCTTGTCCGGTTTGGTCGATGGTCACAGTAGAACCGTCGGCAATCACCGCGTTATCGGCGGAAGTCGGAACGATCCCGCCTACCCAGGTAGCGGTAGACGACCAAAGTCCACCCGCACCATTTGACGTAATGGTCATAGGCGCCCGTGAGGTCATCGAGATGTTATCGATAGCAGCCGGGGGTTGTGAACCACCGGTCTCATTCTTCCATGAGAAGATAAGACGGAAGGTCGTACCGGCTAACGAAGCCGGCAGTGTAAACGTCGCCGTCTGTACGGTAGTCTGTATCTGACCGAATCCGATGAGGGTAGCTCCTGTAATTCCGGTTGGAATTACTCCGGTACCACTACCAGGATGCGAAGCAACACCTGTAGGCGTGACCGTAGTCGGCGCATAGAAGACCTGCCAAAGGTCCCAACTGCTTTCGCCATTGCTACGCCAGTTGAACGACAGCGTGATGATAGTCTCCCCTGCCGGAACGGTAATGTCCCGATAGAAATAGTTGGTAGCATCATTTGCCTGCGTATACGCATTGGTCGTACCACCATCGTTGGAAATGTAGGCGCTATTCCCGGAAAACGGTGCCGTCGACACCGCAGTGCCGACTACCCAAGGGTTATTGGCCGAACTGGAAGCGGTCCATCCGTTTGCAGCGAATGTCGATCCATTGGCAAAACCACCGTCTCCTGTCGGACTGATGAGGGTCGTCTGAGCAGACGCAGGGCCCACGGAGAAAAAGAGCAGGAACGCAAGGCCGAAAAGCCATCGGGCGAACCTAAAAACGGACGTAGAAGGAGGCGAACCTACATCATGCCCGATTCCGTCGTTGAGACCGGCATCCCTACCAGTCATCAAGAAAACGTAATTTTTACACATAGTTAAGATTAATTTAAAAGCCGAAGTTAACAAAAATAGTTAACCATAACTTAAATTAAATTAAAAAAATCACATTTGGAAACTATTTGTAAATATAACTGCGTTTTTATCGGGCATTTTATGCATTTAATCGTGTTTTCCTATTTTTAAATCGCATATAGAAATCAAAAAAGGGCAGCCCTTTCGGACTGCCCTTTGTATGTAGGGTGTTAAGCGATTAGTACGCCACCTTCTTGGTTACGACTCTTCCGTCGGCGGAAGTAATCTGTACCAACAAGACTTGGTGCTCTGCCTTCAGGTCGCCCAACTGGGCCACATTCGAGCTGATCGCTTCTTTGGTGTATACCTGACGGCCGCGGATGTCGAAGATTTTCACATTCTCCATCTCGATCGTACCGGCGTTGATGGTCAGCACTTGGTTGTCATCCTTATAGATAACCACCGTGTTCGCATCGAAGCCTGGGATACCCAAGGTCGTATTGACATACTGCAACTGCAGACGGTCATTGAAGTCTCCTGCTTCGGTAGCGAAGCTGTAAGAGGCTTGTTTCAGGTTGGTCACAACCCCTGTCAGGTTATCTTTCAGGAAGATGTCCTGATCGCCCTCAAACACACCATCCACGTGGTCAAGCGATACCGTGAAGGTACCAGCCGTCTCAGCACGAAGGCCCATCGGAACGATGTCGTCAGCGCTGAACGCAGGACGTGCCTGGATCACATAACGGTCACTTCCAATCAGTGAGGAAATGTTGTTACCATTCGGGATCAGTTTCGCCTCGTAGCCATTGTCATCAGCCAGTGTGGCAGATGGGATATAAGCTACCAACATCTGGTTACCCTTCACATCACCGTTGGCCACATTCAGCCAGATACGGCTGCGGTCGCTATCCGCTGTACGGAAGAACTGACCTGCATTGTTGCCCAAACGCATTGAGTTGTTGAAGGTAACGCTTGATACGTTACCTGTGTTGCTCAACAGGAAGCCCTGACCTACCTGGATCGTACCGTTCGGAACCACACCGCCTGAGTAGGCTGCTGCTGCTCCCGAGTTGGTGATCGAAGCGTAGTTGTTGCTTCCAGCCGTTTGGTTGGTGTGTGTCCAGAAGTACAACGCACCTCCGCCATTAGCCGAACGGAACGCAGCCGCATCGATAGTAGACGGATACGGGTTCGAGATCATATGAACATTCGATACACCGTTGGTAGTCGTAACGTTGTACGTACCGTTGTTGGCAACACCGATGAACTGGCCGTTGAACCATGGCTGGGTAGCCGGTTGTGAATAGTTCGGGTTAGCGAACGTATTCGGGGCCCTTACCATATAACCCGTACCAGGACTGAAGTCATAGGTAGCCATCGCCGGATCGGTACTGCTAGAGAATACCGGAACATACGCGTTACCCGTAGCACTGAACGTATAGAAACGGTTCCAAAGTGTCAACGGAGAGAAGTTGAACAACTTCTGACCCGATACCGGTGAACCCCAGTATACGTAATCCTGACGCCAAACGCGGACTTTCGTCTTAACAGTAATGTTACCACTGTTAGCTCCCGTGTAGCCCGTTTGCAACAGGTTCGATCCCTGCTCGATGATCAGCGATGAACCAGTCTGAACCGTTACCGGACCAGAAATGTCAAAGTCATACGCCGACGTCGTAGCATTCCCTGCGTCAACCGTACCTACGCGCACTACTGCCCCATTGGTGACCGTAAGTGAACAGGCCGCCAGATCGGAACTTGCCGTGTAATTGCCTGAGAATGCCACTGCCTGGCTCGCAACAGGCGCAAATGGCGTCCATTGCGTACCGTCCCACGTAGTTTCGGCAGAACATGGCGCAGCATCCGTATCGGTGATTCCATTACAATCATTGTCAATATTATCGCCGTAAATCTCCGACGCATCCGGATTGACATTGGCGTCGGTGTCATCACAGTCAGGACCTTCGGTGAACGGAGATGTATTTGGAGGATACATTCCGATAGTACCATCATAACATACAGTTACCGTCGAACTATGGTAATCATCACCGTCCAAATCCACATACATCAACTCGCTTATGAAAATCGCTGCGTTTGAGTCGTCGCAGTCCGTATTGTTAGTCGAATAACCCGGAAGCAGGGTACAAGCCGTAAGGCTGATTGCACCGTCTCCATACCCATCTCCGTCAAAATCCGCATACAGGGTAAACAGCGGCAGTGCTGTAATTTTAACAGCGGAAGAGAAGGTACTCGAACAAACACCATTCTGCACCACCGCGCGGAACCACGTATCAGTGGTAACCGAACCAATTTCGGCGCCTGTGAGTGTGGTAGTGGTATTCGCGATATCCGTTGGCGACGTAAACGCCGCATCAGAAGAACGTTGCCATTTCACGACCGTACCGGTTTGACCGGAAAGCGTAAGGTTAGCCGGCGTATTCCCTGAACAGATACTTTGGTCAGAAGAAACACTACCTCCCACTGATGGCGTGTTCACGGTGATTTTTACCGGGGCCGAGTTGGCTACGGAACACACGCCGCTTTGCACCACGGCACGGAACCAGGTATCTGCAGCCAATGTTCCGATTGCAGCGCCGGTCAATGTAGTGGTAGTATTGGCGATATCCGTTGGTGACGTAAACGCCGCATCCGACGAACGTTGCCATTTTACAACAGATCCGGTATGTCCGGAAAGCGAAACATCCAATGGCGTAGCGCCTGAACAAATGGTTTGATCCGCCGAAACGGTACCTCCCACACTGGTTGGACTAACCGTAACCGAGGCCGTAGATGCCTGTGTAGAAGAACACCCGCTCACACTGGATGATACCACGAGGTTATAAACCCCCGAAGCGGCAGGCGTAATAGCGGAAATAGAAGGGTTCGCCTGGTTACTGGTGAAGCCATTCGGACCTGTCCAACTATATACCGGCTGGTTTCTCACGAATGAAATAGTCGAATTACTCGCCGGAGCGGTAGAAAGGCCGGTTTGGTTGGTAAAGCCAAAGGTACCTGAATTTGCCGTCGTCTGACTAATCAATTCACTGGATGTTGGCGTCGTACTGACGGTGGCCGCGCTGGCGCCCACACTATAACTTATGGAGGATGAACTCTGGTTCATGGTTCCATAAACGAACTCTACCCTGCCATCGGCTTCGTAGAGTTTCACCTGCCAGTTGAAGGAGGCTGTCGACGTCGTACTGAAATCCTGCATATTCCTCCACTCGATGGTGGTCACCCGATTACCGGCTGAGCCTGTGGTGGTATAGTTGATACTATTATTCAGGTCAGCAACGGTCGTTGCGTTGGCAGCCGTCTGCAAATCGTCCCAGAAAGGGGCCAAAATCAACCCGCCATTGCTAACGGTAAAGGAATTTGTATAGCTGTACGGGTTGGAAAGTCCACCACCGGTGACGGTAGAGGCATTATCAAACGTCACGAAGCCATTCGTACTTACACGGAAGGTGGAGTACGTCACCCCATTGTATGTAAACGAGAAACCGATAGGCTGGTTGTCACTCAGGTTATCGTCCGTATTGGCGGAATTTCGCCAGGCCGAAATATTCGTAGCCGGGAAAATCGTGGTAAAGGCCGTCCCGGTCGTGCGGGTTGCCACATAGTTGGCCATACCGGTTCCTAGTGACGAAGCTGTATACCCGGATGTAAGGTTGAGCGTATCGCCCTGACATAACTGGGTCGCACTGGCACTGGCTGTTACCCCGGCTGGCGTAAGATTGACCGTAACCGTAACCGTTGATGCGACAGACGAACAACCGTTATTTGTTGCCGTGAAGCTGTAAACTCCCGCAGCTGCTGCTGTTACGTTTGAAATCGACGGGTTCTGCAATGTAGATGTAAACCCATTAGGACCCGTCCAAGAGAACGACGTACCCGTATCCGTAGCTCCGGTCAGACTCAAAGTTCCTCCCAGACATACGGTTCCGGAGACACCGGCTGTGGCAGTGGGTGTCGGCGTAACTGTTACCGTAACCAGTGAAGAATTATCTGTCGATGAGTTGGTGGCGCAAGTTACGCGAAGCCAATAATACGTGGTCGCATTGACGACTCCCGTGGTCAATGCAGCAGGGTTGGTTTGACCGGAAACTGCACTTCCACCGTTTGGATAATCGGTTGAATTAGTCGATGACATCCATTGATACGTTGTCCCGAGTCCACCGGAATAGCCCGATGCCGTAATGGTCGGCGTTCCGGAACCACAGAAAGATACCGTACCCGTCGCTGTTCCGCCCACGGCCGTAACGCAAGTCGGAGGTGTAAACTCATCCGCTCCCATATCCGGCGCCGTACCGCTGCGTGTAGCACCGTCATAGTCGACCGTAACCGATACAGGGGTTCCAAGATCGTTAAGGGTCGTATTAAAGGACGGCACCAGGTGTAGATCCGAACCACTTGTAAAAGTAGGCGCTATGTTGACCGAGTTGGCATTCTGCCCAAATCCTGCAATGATACCCGCCAGGTTGGTCCGATCACTGGAAAGGAATCCAAGAACGGCAGACGCAGCGTTGAAGGTATTGGAAACGAAATAATCGTTGTAGTTAATAGCGGTAAACGCTGTGTTGGCTGCCGCCGAATAGATGGCATAATTCTTCTGGTTGGTGCCGGTCGCCACCTGATTATTGACCAAGATGTTATTTCGGATATCCAGCGACGTAGCACCTGATCCGATGTATAGGGCAGTTGTGATGGCGGTGGTGCTACCGGAACCCATGCTCCCGCTCATGTTCACCGTATTATAGTACAAGTTGACACCGCCAACGGTTGTGGTAAGAGTGCTCGTTCCACCAATTGGGCCGATACCGATACCCATAGAAGAAGAGTTCCCAAAAGAACTAAAGTTTGTACCATTGACGCCACTTATAAAGTTGTTTGCAATGGTTAGGTTACTTGTGGCCGTACCCGTACCAACCGTAATCCCGCGACCACCATAGCCGCCTGAATTCGAAGCAAATACCTTGGTTATGGTATTACCTGTCACGGTAGAGGAAACGAAACCAGTTTCAAGAGAAATCCCTGTTGGCGCGGTGGCGGCAGAGCTTTCCTCAGACACCGAATTTTGCGCTATGGAACTGTTTAAGGCATTTCCAACCTGTATGCCAATACAACCGGCCAGGGTGCCATTGTAGTCAACGGTATTGCCACTGATAGTCAACGCATCATCACCTCCCGAAGAGACAGAAGCCGCACCGGCCGCATAAATACCCACGGGAACAAGGGTGATGGCATTGTTTTGTATCGATACGTTATCATTGTCCGCACCGGAGGTACCAGGGGTTGAACCCCCTACTGAAATACCATATCCCACTGTAGTTGCCACTCCAGTCCGGATGTTACAGTTCTTAATCGTATTGTTTGTAGCCCCTGCACCCACGCCCAGACTCACAAGAGAGACCGCAGAAGGTGCTGTGGTAGCGGTGTTGATGATGGTCAAATCACGACTTGACGAACCGTTGTTGCTACCGTCGATGGTCACACTGTCGGCACCATTCAGTCGGATCAGCGCGTTAGACGCCAACGAACCGGAAATGGTAGCCGTCACCCCTGTATTTGGCTTGATCGTAACGGTAAAAGGCGTCGCAAACTGGTTGAGCGCAATAGCGCCTGTTTCCACCGTGAGGTCGCCGTTGACCAATAGGGTAACGTTCCCCGTGACCGCGCTGTTATTGATGGCATCGAAGGCGCCACCCGCCACCGTCAAAGTGGTATAATCACATCCGGAAGCACACACCGTCTTCGTACCGAAAATTGAGGCGGTTACGGTATAGCTATTGATTGTGCCGCCAATTGGGAATTGCGTCGAGGTAAGTGCCACTGAAGATGGACTGGCCGTAAACGTACCTGAATTGATTGCCACGTTAGGGGTCGGCGCGGTGTCCTGTGCCACCACAAAATACTGGATAACATCGCCGTTCGCAATACTGCCTGCATTAAGAAGGGTATAATCGATGGTAAAACTGAAAGGTGAGCTACTTCCGGTCGCCTCTACAAACTTCCATCCTGTCAGGTCATTTGCATCGGTTGATTTCTTGAAATAGAGACGTGGTCGCGTGCCTGAAGTGCCGTTCACGCCGGTCGCATCCGTTATCGTCACACCAGATACCGCCCGCGTCGAAGCCACCACATCGTTTGCTAACGTAGTGTAGGTGATTTGCGGAGCCAGCAGATCCAACGCAGTGAAGTTGCCGGCGTCGGCACCGATATCAACTGGCGTAAGGCCCGAACGCGTCTGACCGTCATAATCATCCGTAACACCGAGCCCCGTTACGCCCGTTCCTTCCACAGCCGTAGCCGTTACCGCGCTGATATGAAGGTCCGGAGTTGTAGCAGCCGGCGCGACATATTGCGGATTGGTAAAGAAACTCTGTGCGTCCTGCCCTACCGCGGTTCTCCACGCGCCAATATCCGCTACATCGACTCCGTTGAAAAATCCGAATACGGCGCCCACACCTGAACTAAAGTAGACGTTGTTGTTGATGGTCAGACCCGTCGGATTAGCCGCCGAACCACCGACACGCACGATGTAGTTCTTCCCAGATGCTCCGGAATTGGTACGGGCATTTACGAAAATATTGTTACGGAATGAACGGGTGTTAGTGACCTGTGTACTGTTGAAAGCATACGAAGCCCCCGTACCGGCTGTAACCGTTCCGCCCACATATACGCTGTTGTGGAAGATATTGTCGGTACCCAAAGGTTCATTGATACCGTTAACAGGAATCGCATTTGCGACACCTTCCCCAATCGCGATCATATTATTACGGATCGTCGAAGTACCGCCCGCGATACGGATACCATTGATTTCGGCGGAAGTCGAGTTGGTTGCTGCCGTCAGTCCGTATATGAGGTTTCGATCGATTACGTTACCCGTACCACCATTGAATTGAATACCGGTAACAACCGATGCGGCCGTCGTGTTCGAGTTCGAAAGATTGAAAATGGTATTCTGCGAAATGGTATGCGCGGGTGTTGTATTTGTGGAAAGGATACCAATAACAGACGCCGTAGTTGTGGTGCCAATTCCAATATTGGACGTCAGGTTTCGAATGGTGTTTCCCGTCAACGCCATAGGGGCATTCTGGCTCCACATACCGACCACCTGCGAGGCGGTTGAAGTTGCATTCAACTGGATGGAACCCGCAACGCTACCACCTACTGTGTTACCAGAGGCGGTCCAAGTAACCGAAGTTCCTGTATTCGCGCGGATGCCATAAACCACAACACTACCAGAACCCGTGTTGGTGACACTGATGCCTCCTACTGTGTTGTTATTTGACGTCCAGGTATTACTGGTGAAATTATAAAGACCGATGACCTCAGACGCCACGGCGGTATTCGTCGAAAATACGATCGAACCGGTGCTACTTTGGCTACCGATCACATTGTTGTTGGTAACGCCAATCCCTTCCTGGAATAATATCCCCATGAAAGGACTGCTAGTGGAAGTACCCGACGAAGTAACGCCGGTCATACTGATAGCAGCTATCGTATTATTCGAGATAGTCGACGCCGGATTAGACGAAGTCGAGTTCACGTTTACGTGTATACCTATAAACCTCGCCCCGGTCACGGCCCCTGTCAGCGTGTAGGCTCCCGTAGCGGTATTAGAGGCGTATCCGATGGTGTTTCCTGTGATCGTAAAACCTCCTACTCCCGCACCGGTATTCGTGATCTTAATGGCAGCATGAGGAGCGCCGGTTGTCCATGTCCGGGTGCCGGTTTGGTAGAATTTGTTATTCGTAATAGTATTAGCCGTCGACCCTGTAGTGCCGTATACACCGGCGCTTTCCACCGTTGCACTGAAGTAGTCGAATATTTCGTTGTTATCGATTACGTTTCCACTGTTATTAAGGGTAAGAGTGGTCGTGGTTCCTGAAAAATAGACCCCTTTAGTGGGTAGGTTACTGCCCGCCGGGCCAATTTTACAGAATGAAATCGTGTTATTGTCGTTTCCTGTGGTGACTGCAGACGCATGGAAGAAAATGTTACCACCGTTTGTACCGACCGCCATGGTGGAAGATCCGAGGATCGAACAGTTGGTAATCAGGTTTGAGGTAGCATCCCCGTAGAAACGTATTGTAGAGGTGCCCGATGTAGCCGATGTACTGGTATTGGAAATAACCAACGCGTTTCCGCCACTATTCAAGCCATTGAAGGTTACGTTATCGGCGCCGTTAAATCCGATCAGCTCGCTCGCCAGCGACCCCGAAATCGTGCGGGTAGCGCCCCCTGCAGGAGACATCGTAATAGCAGTATACGAAGCAGAACCGGAGCCACTCGCATTGAGCGTTGCAATTGCTGCTTCGGTGGTATTTCCGTATAGTGAAATGGTAATCGCACCCGTGTGCGTTCCGGCATTGATAGCATCAAATGCGGCCTTGACCGTCGCATACTGCGCGAAGGCCGTACCGGCTGTCGAATTGACCCAAACCGGGTTGGCAGGATCTACAACCGTTAGGGTAGCACGGTAATTCAGGCCGCCATTACTGGCGAAGGTAGTACCCGGATTACCGTCGGCATCCGAATACACTTCCAGCGTATAAATGCCCGCCGAGAGTGTGGAAACAAGATCGGTCGTACCACCGGTTCCCTGCCAGGTCTGGTTACCACCGCATCCCCCCGCATCATTCGATACAAACGACATGGTAACGGTATTGAAACTACCGCTGGCACCCGCACTTGTTTGCCATGCCCGCCAGTTAAAGCGGCCATTGAAAATGTCACCTCCGTTACACTTGAAGGTCTTGTTCTGACCCCCTCGGACAATAAGCGAATTCGAGCCTTTGTAAAAAACGCCAAGATTCGCATTGTTAAAATCGGGGTTGGTAGTAGTGGCACCCATATCATAAAAGGTATTGCCTCCACCGTTCAGGCTCAGGATGGCATAACTTTCATAAATGCCGTTGATCTGCGCTTGTACCGACTGTCCCATTATCAGGACAAAAAAGCCGACAAGCATCGTGATTACCTGCATCCTGCCTCTAACGTGTACTTCTCTCTTCATAACACTAATTTGATTAATTCACAACAATTTGAACACACAAAGGTACATGCTAAAATAGTTTTATAACATTTCGTTTTGATTTTTGCCGTTTTTGTAACACTAGAGCCCGACTACCCCGAATTCTTACAAAAAAAGCGTCAAAATGGTCACTACACTGGATAAAATGCAATGAAAAAAAGAAGATTCAAAATACGCAAACGTTTTCGTGTTGATAACGTCGCAACTATGCGGTATAAATAAAAAAACCACCCCTTTCGAGGTGGTTTTGTATAAAGTAAGTGAGCACTTACGCTTGGCCCGTCGGACCGAAGTTGAGCGGAATAGCGGGCTGTTCACCCTCTTTGATCTCGCCATGGGCCATCTCGAAGCGGTGGATGTTCTCCGCCATCGCCTTCAACAAGCGTTTCGCGTGCTGCGGCGTCAGTACGATACGTGACCGTACTTTCGCTTTTGGCGTACCGGGCATGATACTGACGAAATCCACTACGAATTCCGACGGTGAGTGGTTGATGATGGCAAGGTTCGAATAGATCCCCTCTGCCGTCTTTTCATCCAACTCGATATTGATTTGCTGCTGGTTTTGGTCACTCATGACTTAGAAATTATACTCTTCTTTAGCAGCCATTAATTCATTGAAATCCTCTTTCGAGCCTACGATTGTTTCATCGTACTCACGCATACCGGTACCAGCCGGGATACGGTGTCCGACGATGACGTTCTCTTTCAGGCCTTCCAGTGTATCGACCTTACCGGCTACGGCCGCTTCGTTCAATACTTTCGTGGTTTCCTGGAACGACGCCGCCGAAATGAACGACTTCGTCTGAAGGGAAGCACGGGTAATACCCTGAAGGATTGGTGTAGCGGTCGCGGTGATGACATCACGGGCCGTTACCTGTTTCTTGTCGGCACGTTTCAGGATCGAGTTCTCGTCACGCAGGTCACGTGGTGAGATGATCTGGCCTGGCTTCAGGCGCTCTGAGTCACCGGCATCCTCTACGACTTTCATACCGTAGAGTTTGTCATTTTCGTAGATAAAGTCTTTCGTGTGGATCAACTGATCTTCCAGGAAGAGCGTATCGCCCGGATCCTGTACCTGCACCTTACGCATCATCTGACGGATGACCACTTCAAAGTGCTTGTCATTGATTTTTACACCCTGCAGACGGTATACCTCCTGGATCTCGTTCACGAGGTACTGCTGTACCGCCGAAGGCCCCTGGATACGAAGGATATCTTCCGGCGTAATGGCACCATCTGAAAGTGGCGCACCGGCACGTACGAAGTCATTCTCCTGAACCAGGATCTGGCTAGACAGTTTCACAAGATACTTCTTCACCTCGCCGAACTTCGACTCGATTATGATCTCGCGGTTACCACGCTTGATCTTACCAAAGGTCACCACACCGTCGATTTCCGACACAACCGCCGGGTTCGACGGGTTACGGGCTTCGAGCAATTCGGTGATACGCGGAAGACCTCCGGTGATATCGCCCGCTTTTGACGAACGACGTGGGATTTTCACGAGTACTTTACCAGCCTTGATCTTCTCGCCGTTCTCTACCATAAGGTGGGCACCTACCGGAAGGTTGTACGAACGGATAAGCTCGTTGTCCTTACCGAAGATGAGGAGCGTCGGGATGAGTTTTTTGTTACGTCCTTCGGAAATTACCTTCTCCTGGAAGCCGGTCTGTTCGTCGATTTCGACAACATACGACTGACCTTGTTCAAGATCCTCGTAGGCTACTTTACCGGTAAATTCCGAGATGATAACACCGTTATAAGGGTCCCATTTACAGATGACATCACCTTTCTTGACGCTTTGTCCGTCTTTCACGAAGATGCTGGATCCGTAAGGGATGTTATGGGTATTCAGGACAATGCCTGTTTTCTCGTCGATGAGTTTCAATTCCGTTGAACGTGACACGACGATATCCACCAGGTTACCTTCGTTGTCTTCGCCCTTGACGGTCTTAAGGTCTTCGATTTCAAGACGTCCGTCGAAACGCACCACAATGCTCGATTCTTCCGAAATACCACCGGCCACACCACCGACGTGGAACGTACGGAGGGTCAACTGGGTTCCTGGTTCACCGATCGACTGTGCTGCGATTACACCTACCGCCTCCCCTTTCTGGGTCATGCGGGCAGTGGCAAGGTTACGTCCGTAACACTTCGCACAGATACCTTTTTCTGCCTCACAGGTCAGCGGCGAACGCACTTCCACTTTTTCAAGCGGAGAGGCTTCGATCGCTTTCATGATCGGCTCGGTGATTTCCTCGCCGGCCGCAACGATGACTTCGTTGGTCAGCGGGTTGATCACATCCTGAAGGGCCACACGGCCGAGGATACGCTCGCCCAACTGCTCGACGATCTCTTCGTTTTTCTTGAGGGCAGATATTTCGATACCACGCAGGGTGCCGCAATCCTCCATATTGACGATGACGTCCTGCGACACGTCGTGGAGACGACGCGTGAGGTAACCGGCATCCGCCGTCTTCAACGCCGTATCCGCAAGACCTTTACGGGCACCGTGCGTCGAGATGAAGTATTCAAGGATCGAAAGACCTTCCTTAAAGTTCGAAAGGATCGGGTTCTCGATGATCTCGCCACCTCCGGCAGTCGATTTCTTCGGTTTTGCCATCAAACCACGCATACCGGTCAACTGGCGGATCTGTTCTTTCGAACCCCTCGCACCCGAGTCAAGCATCATGTATACGGAGTTGAAGCCTTGCTGGTCTTCGCGGATGTTCTTCATCGCCAACTCCGTGAGGAGGGCGTTGGTTGACGTCCATACGTCGATGACCTGGTTGTAACGTTCGTTGTTGGTGATTAGACCCATGTTATAGTTCATGAGGATGCCTTCCACCTGCTCATTTGCGTCGGCGATAAGCGCTTCTTTCTGATCTGGGATCTTGATATCACCGAGGCTGAACGACAGTCCACCTTTGAAGGCAAAACGGTAGCCCATGTCCTTGATGTTGTCAAGGAACGCAGCCGTTGTCGGAACGTCGGTCACGGCCAGGATATGTCCGATAATGTCACGCAGTGACTTCTTGGTCAATACTTCGTTGATGTAACCCGCTACTTCCGGCACCACTTCGTTGAAGAGTACACGACCGGCTGTTGTCTGGATGATCTTCCATACCAATTCACCGTTTTCATTGAAGTCTTTGGCACGGATTTTCACACGGGCATTCAGCTCGAGTTTGCCTTCGTTCAGGGCGATATTCACTTCCTCAGCCGAATAGAACGTCGTGCCTTCGCCTTTGATTTTCAACGTATCGGTCGACAGACGCTCTTTGGTCATATAGTACAGACCGAGTACCATGTCTTGCGACGGTACGGTGATCGGTGCACCATTGGCCGGGTTGAGGATGTTGTGCGATGCCAACATCAGCAGTTGCGCCTCAAGAATCGCCTCAGGGCCCAACGGAAGGTGTACCGCCATCTGGTCACCGTCAAAGTCGGCGTTGAAGGCCGTACACACGAGTGGGTGAAGCTGGATCGCTTTTCCTTCAATCAGTTTCGGCTGGAACGCCTGGATACCCAAACGGTGAAGCGTAGGGGCCCGGTTGAGGAGTACAGGGTGTCCTTTGATTACATTCTCAAGGATATCCCATACCACCGGCTCTTTCTTGTCGATGATTTTCTTGGCTGATTTTACCGTTTTCACGATACCGCGCTCGATGAGCTTACGGATCACGAATGGCTTGTAAAGTTCGGCCGCCATATCTTTTGGCAAACCGCACTCATATAATTTCATTTCCGGACCCACGACGATAACCGAACGCGCTGAATAGTCGACACGTTTACCGAGGAGGTTCTGACGAAAACGACCCTGTTTTCCTTTAAGGGAATCAGAAAGTGACTTCAGCGGACGGTTCGATTCGGTCTTAACGGCCGACGCTTTACGCGTGTTGTCGAAAAGTGAATCTACCGCTTCCTGAAGCATACGCTTCTCGTTACGAAGGATCACTTCCGGTGCCTTAATTTCCATCAAACGCTTCAGACGGTTGTTACGGATGATCACACGACGGTAAAGGTCGTTGAGATCCGACGTCGCGAAACGACCACCGTCAAGCGGCACAAGCGGACGCAATTCAGGCGGGATCACTGGAATTACTTTCAGGATCATCCACTCCGGACGGTTCTCACGGTTCTCGTTCGACTCACGGAACGACTCTACCACCTGCAGACGCTTCAAGGCCTCTGTCTTACGTTGTTTGGACGTTTCGTTGTTCGCAGAGTGGCGGAGTTCGTATGACAACGCATCGAGGTCGATACGGGCCAACAGGTCCATGATACACTCAGCGCCCATCTTCGCGATGAACTTGTTCGGATCGGAATCATCCAGGTATTGGTTGTCAGCCGGCAGGCTGTCGAGAATGTTCAGGTACTCTTCTTCTGTAAGGAAGTCAAGCGACGACAGCTTCTCACCATCCGGATGGTTCGCAATACCGGGCTGGATCACTACATAACGCTCGTAATAAATAATCATATCGAGCTTTTTGGACGGAAGTCCAAGCAGGTATCCAATCTTGTTCGGCAGCGAACGGAAATACCAGATGTGTGCGATAGGCACTACGAGGTTGATGTGGCCCACACGGTCACGACGAACCTTTTTCTCGGTCACTTCCACGCCGCATCGGTCGCAGACAATGCCTTTGTATCGGATGCGCTTATACTTACCGCAGGCGCACTCGAAATCCTTCACCGGGCCGAAGATCCTTTCGCAGAAAAGACCGTCGCGCTCTGGCTTATGGGTTCTGTAATTGATGGTTTCCGGCTTCAGGACCTCTCCACGCGATTCGGCGAGGATGGATTCCGGCGATGCCAGTCCGATCGAGATTTTGTCAAACCTTTTTACAGGGTTTTTATCTTTATTTCTATTGTTCATAACGGTGTTGAATCTTAATTAGTTGATGGTGGCTGGTGGTTGGTAGCCAGACGGGATGTCCAACATCCGGCTACCAATTACCAACAACTTATTCCTCAAGGCGGATATCGAGTCCGAGACCTTTCAGTTCGTGCATCAATACGTTGAACGATTCAGGGATACCAGGCTCTGGCATGGTCTCGCCTT
The DNA here is from genome assembly GCF_022532105.1 of Flavobacterium sp. HJ-32-4. Classification (NCBI taxonomy): domain Bacteria; kingdom Pseudomonadati; phylum Bacteroidota; class Flavobacteriia; order Flavobacteriales; family Flavobacteriaceae; genus Flavobacterium; species Flavobacterium sp. HJ-32-4. Next base: position 3,453,174 of record NZ_CP092832.1, read on the forward strand.
TCACGATCGCTTCGTATGTCTTGGCACGTCCGATTACGTCATCCGACTTCACAGTCAGGATTTCGCGAAGTGTGCTCGATGCACCGTAGGCTTCGAGGGCCCACACCTCCATCTCACCGAAACGCTGGCCCCCGAACTGTGCCTTACCACCCAGCGGCTGCTGTGTGATGAGTGAGTACGGACCGATGGAACGCGCGTGCATTTTGTCGTCGACCATGTGGCCGAGTTTCAACATGTAAATCACGCCCACGGTAGCCGGCTGGTGGAAACGTTCTCCGGTTCCGCCGTCGTAGAGGTAGGTATGTCCGAAACGTGGGATACCTGCATCATCCGTCAGTTTGTTGATCTCGTCGAGTGACGCACCGTCGAAGATCGGCGTCGCGAATTTCTTCCCGAGCTTCTTACCGGCCCATCCAAGTACGGTTTCGTAAATCTGTCCGATGTTCATACGCGATGGTACGCCCAGCGGGTTTAACACGATGTCGACCGGTGTTCCATCTTCGAGGAATGGCATGTCCTCCTCGCGAACGATGCGCGCAACGATACCTTTGTTACCGTGGCGTCCTGCCATCTTATCCCCTACTTTCAGCTTACGCTTCTTGGCGATGTATACCTTCGCGAGTTTCAGGATACCGGCAGGAAGTTCATCTCCTACGGTAATGGTGAATTTCTCGCGGCGGAGTGCACCCTGAAGGTCGTTCAGCTTGATTTTGTAGTTGTGGATCAGGTCGTTCACCAAACGGTTTGTCTCGTCGTCCGCCACCCATTGTCCTTTTGACAGGTGGGCGAAGTCCTCAACAGCGTGAAGCATCTTCAGGGTATATTTCTTGCCCTTCGGAAGTACTTCCTCACCCAGGTCGTTCATCACGCCCTGTGACGTCTTGCCGTTCACGATGTTGAACAACTTGTCAACCAATTTATCTTTCAGTTCATTGAACTTCACTTCGAATTCCATTTCGAGTGCGCCCAAATCATCTTTATCTTTCGTACGCTTGCGCTTGTCTTTTACGGCACGAGCGAAGAGTTTCTTGTCGAGAACGACACCGCTCAACGATGGCGAGGCTTTCAACGACGCATCTTTTACGTCACCGGCCTTGTCACCGAAGATGGCACGGAGGAGTTTCTCTTCCGGCGTCGGATCCGATTCGCCTTTTGGCGTGATCTTACCGATGAGGATATCGCCAGGCTTGACTTCGGCACCGATACGGATCATACCGTTCTCGTCGAGGTCTTTCGTCGCTTCTTCCGAAACGTTCGGGATATCATTGGTAAGTTCTTCGTTTCCGAGTTTGGTATCACGCACGTCGAGTGAATATTCGTCGATGTGGATGGAGGTGAAGATATCATCCCGTACCACTTTCTCTGAAATCACGATCGCATCCTCGAAGTTGTACCCTTTCCATGGCATGAACGCCACCTGAAGGTTACGTCCGAGTGCCAGTTCACCGTTTTGGGTCGCATATCCTTCACAAAGCACCTGACCTTTGGTCACGCGGTCGCCCTTGCGAACGATCGGTTTCAGGTTGATTGATGTGCTCTGGTTGGTCTTGCGGAACTTGATGAGTTGATACGTCTTTTCATCCGGATCAAAACTCACCATACGCTCTTCATCCGTACGGTCGTACTTAATGGTAATTTCGTTTGCGTCAACGTACTCAACAGTACCATCTCCCTCCGCGTTGATCAATACACGGGAATCAGACGCTACCTGACGCTCCAATCCGGTTCCGACGATAGGTGCTTCAGGACGCAACAATGGTACGGCCTGGCGCATCATGTTCGATCCCATCAGCGCGCGGTTCGCGTCATCGTGCTCGAGGAACGGAATCAGCGACGCCGAGATCGAAGCGATCTGGTTTGGTGCTACGTCGGTATAGTGAACGCGTGACGGCTCGACTACCGGGAAGTCACCTTCCTCACGGGCGATGACACGCTCAGCGGTGATCGTTCCGTTGTCGTCCATATCGATGTTCGCCTGCGCGATCAATTTGCCTTCTTCTTCTTCCGCACTGAGGTAGATTGGTTTGGCAACCAGATCCACTTTACCGTCTTTCACGACGCGGTACGGCGTTTCGATGAAGCCCATGTTGTTCACCTTCGCATACACACCGAGAGACGAAATCAGACCGATGTTTGGTCCTTCCGGCGTCTCGATCGGGCAAAGGCGTCCGTAGTGGGTGTAGTGAACGTCACGCACCTCAAAGCCGGCACGCTCACGTGACAGACCGCCTGGTCCGAGGGCTGAAAGACGACGCTTGTGCGTGATCTCGGCCAGCGGGTTGGTCTGGTCCATGAACTGCGACAACTGGTTCGTACCGAAGAACGAATTGATCACCGAAGACAGGGTCTTGGCGTTGATCAGGTCAATCGGTGTGAAGACCTCGTTGTCACGAACGTTCATACGCTCACGGATGGTACGGGCCATACGGGCCAGACCGACGCCGAACTGCTGTGACAGCTGCTCGCCTACGGTACGTACACGACGGTTGGAAAGGTGGTCGATATCATCGATCTCCGCTTTGGAGTTGATGAGTTCGATCAGGTATTTTACGATGGTGATGATATCCTCTTTGGTCAGCACCTGCTTCTCCATAGGGATGTCAAGACCCAGTTTTTTGTTCATCCGGTACCGGCCTACTTCCCCGAGGTTGTAGCGTTGGTCTGAGAAGAAGAGCTTCTCGATGATGCCACGCGCGGTCTCCTCATCAGGTGGTTCAGCGTTACGGAGCTGGCGGTAGATGTGTTCCACGGCCTCCTTCTCCGAGTTCGTCGGGTCTTTCTGGAGGGTGTTGTGGATGATTGCGTAATCCGCCTGGTTGTTATCTTCTTTGTGGAGAAGGATCGATTTCACGTTCGATTCGATGATCTCCTCTACATTGTCTTTGTCGATGATGGTATCGCGGTCGAGGATAATCTCGTTACGCTCGATTGATACTACTTCGCCTGTATCCTCGTCTACGAAATCTTCGTGCCAGGTGTTCAGGACACGCGCAGCGAGTTTACGGCCTACGTATTTCTTAAGTCCGGTTTTCGAAACCTTGATTTCTTCCGCCAGGTCAAAGATCTCGAGGATATCCTTATCCCGTTCGAATCCGATGGCACGGAAGAGGGTCGTTACCGGTAATTTCTTTTTACGGTCGATGTACGCATACATCACGTTGTTGATGTCTGTCGCGAACTCGATCCATGAGCCTTTGAACGGAATGACCCTTGCCGAGTACAATTTCGTTCCGTTGGCGTGGAAAGACTGTCCAAAGAAGACACCTGGTGAGCGGTGTAGCTGTGATACAACCACGCGCTCGGCGCCGTTGATGACAAACGTCCCGCTGGGGGTCATGTAGGGGATAGTCCCCAGGTACACATCCTGAACGATGGTTTCGAAGTCCTCGTGCTCCGGATCGGTGCAGTAGAGCTTTAGGCGGGCCTTGAGGGGCACGCTGTACGTCAGTCCGCGCTCGATACATTCCTGGATGGTGTAACGTGGCGGATCGACGAAATAATCAAGAAATTCGAGAACGAACTGGTTTCGGGTATCAGTGATAGGGAAGTTCTCCTGAAAAGTCAGGTAAAGTCCTTCGTTGCCACGTTCCTCGGATTTGGTCTCCAACTGGAAGAAGTCCTGGAAGGATTTAACCTGGATATCCAGGAAATCCGGATACTCCGGGATGTTCTTTGTCGAGGCGAAATTCAGTCTTTCAGTCTGATTTGTTATCATCAATGGACAAATTTGATTTAAAAAAAGTAGCTTGTGTGTATCCGATACTTTCTTTTTGTTATCGAAACATCTTTAGAAATGAGCCAAGTGAAAACTCATCCTTTTCTTCGTATCGACTAAAAGTTTGTTGGTATGCAACCTAACGATAATAAAACCGGATATAAATTTTATTATACGCAAAATGGTTTAGGCCACTGGAAACCTTCCAGGACCTAAACCTTGCTTTTGCAGCGGAGCCTAATTACTTAAGCTCAACAGCAGCTCCGGCCTCTTCCAAAGCTTTCTTAAGGCCTTCAGCCTCATCTTTGGAAACGGCTTCCTTCACGTTGGATGGAGCGCCGTCAACGAGATCTTTTGCTTCTTTCAGTCCAAGACCGGTCAATTCTTTAACCGCCTTAACCACTGCCAATTTAGAAGCACCTGCGTCTTTCAACACTACAGTGAATTCTGTTTTCTCTTCAGCAGCAGCTTCGCCACCACCAGCGCCACCAGCCACAACTACAGCAGCAGCTGCAGGCTCGATGCCGTATTCTTCTTTCAATATTGTAGCCAGGTCGTTAACCTCTTTCACAGTCAGGTTGACCAGTTGCTCAGCGAATTGTTTCAAATCTGCCATTTTTTCTATCGTTTTAAGATTTGTGAAAATATAATTTAGTTATTGTGCGCGTCTTCTAGCCGCTTAATCCTGCGCAGGATTAGGCGTTTTCTTCGTCCTTGAATTGGTTTTTCAACGCAGAGATAACGCGTTGAGCCGGAGACTGGAGCAATCCGATGATTTCGCCGATCATCTCTTCTTTCGACTTCATCGAAGCCAACAGGTCGAGTTGATTATCGCCGATGAAAATATCGGAATTGATGTAAGCTCCTTTCAGGACAGGTTTATCGGATTTCCGACGGAACTCCTTGATGATCTTCGCTGGCGCATTGGCCACGGTAGCCACCATGATAGCAGAGTTTCCTTTCAATACAGAAGGGAGGTCGGCGTACTCGTTAGACGACGCTTCCATCGCTTTCTCGAGGAGGGTGTTTTTCACCACTTCGAGTTTGATACCCGCTTTGAAGCAGGCACGGCGAAGGTTGGAAGTCGTTTCGGCGTCAAGTCCGGACACATCCGCTACGTACAAGATGTTCGACTCTGCTAATTGAGCAGTCAAATCGCTGATCGCTGTTGATTTTTCTTGTCTTGTCATTTTCTTACAAGTTTACTACTTCAATTAGACTGCTTTCGGATCGAGGGCAATGGCAGGACTCATCGTAGACGACAAGTGGATGCTCTTGATGTACGTTCCTTTAGCAGCAGTCGGCTTCAGTTTGATTAATGTTTGGATGATTTCGTGCGCGTTGTCGACGATTTTGTCAGCATCGAACGAAACTTTTCCGATACCTGCGTGAACGATACCTGTTTTATCCACTTTAAAGTCGATTTTACCGGCTTTCACTTCAGCTACCGCCTTACCTACTTCCATCGTTACCGTACCGGTCTTAGGGTTTGGCATGAGGCCGCGTGGTCCGAGTATCCGCCCGAGTGGACCCAGTTTACCCATTACAGCCGGCATGGTGATGATTACATCAACATCCGTCCAGCCGTCTTTGATTTTCTGGAGGTAATCGTCGAGACCTACGAAGTCCGCGCCCGCTGCTTTCGCTTCCGCTTCTTTGTCAGGCGTAACGAGGGCCAAAACCCGTACGTCCTTACCTGTACCGTGTGGAAGTGTTACAACGCCACGTACCATTTGGTTCGCTTTACGGGGATCAACTCCCAGACGTACCGCGATGTCGACCGACTCATCGAATTTCGCAGAAGCAACCGTCTTCAAAAGAGAAGAGGCGTCTTTCAGCGAATACAGCTTGTTCTTCTCAATTTTAGAAGCAGCTTCTTTTTGCTTTTTTGTCAATTTTGCCATGTCTTTTCCGGATTAAAAAGGAGCATCTCCCGTTACGGTTATACCCATAGACCGTGCTGTACCAGCCACCATGCTCATTGCTTTCTCGATGGTGAAGGCATTCAGGTCCGCCATTTTGTCGTCAGCGATGGCACGGATCTGATCCCATGTTACGCTGGCCACTTTCTTACGATTCGGCTCTCCGGAACCGGACTTAAGCTTAGCCGCATCCATCAACTGGATGGCAGCCGGAGGTGTTTTTACGACGAAGTCGAATGACTTGTCTTTGTACACGGTAATCTGTACCGGTAACACTTTGCCGGGTTTATCCTGGGTCCGCGCATTGAACTGCTTACAGAACTCCATGATGTTAACTCCAGCGGCTCCCAAAGCAGGTCCAACCGGTGGCGACGGGTTCGCAGCACCTCCCTTAACTTGTAGTTTAACTACTTTACTAACTTCTTTAGCCATTGTTTAAAAAAATTTAGCACATCTAACAGTTGGAAGCAAAAAGATGTGAATTGAATATGTAACAGAAAAATTATACTTTTTCGACCTGCATGAAACTGAGTTCCAGCGGGGTTTTGCGTCCGAAGATCTTGACCATCACTTCCAGCTTGCGCTTTTCTTCGTTGATCTTCTCTACGGTGCCGTTGAATCCGTTGAACGGACCATCGATTACCTTTACGGTCTCACCATTGGTGAACGGAATGGCATGCGAATCGGTTTTGACCGACAATTCGTCGACTTTCCCCAGCATGCGGTTCACTTCAGACAGACGCAACGGAACCGGATCACCGTTTTTGGTTTCACCCAGGAAACCGATGACGCCGGTAATGGATTTGATGATGTGCGGAATCTCACCTGAAAGGTTGGCCTCGATCATCACGTATCCTGGAAAATATACCTTGTCTTTGGTGATTTTCTTCCCGTCTTTTACCTGTACCACCTTCTCGGTCGGCACCAGTACCTGTGAGATGAAATCACTCATCCCAAGACGGTTCGCCTCGGTCTCGATGTAAGCCTTGACCTTATTTTCCTGGCCGCTTACCGCCCTGACGACGTACCACTTCTTGACGTTGTTATCTGACATTGCGTTGCAGGCTTTTTGGATTATTTGATCAGCTTGAACAGGTTATCGAGCGCGTTGGTGAACAACTGGTCAATACCCCAGGTCACCAGGGCACAGGTCACCGAAAACAGCGCCACCACGATGGTGTACTTCTGTACTTCAGCCCACGCTGGCCATGTCACGTTCGACTTCAGCTCTTCGAATGAATCCCCGATATAGTTGAAAAATGCCTTCATTCTTTTCTTTGTTTGCACGGGTGGAGGGATTCGAACCCCCATCAACGGTTTTGGAGACCGCTATTCTACCCTTGAACTACACCCGTTTGATTAAAAGCCGGCAGCATCCGTAGACCTGCCGGCTTTCTTATGTTGGTTATCCTAATTAGTCGAGGATTTCAGTAACCTGACCTGCACCTACTGTACGTCCACCTTCGCGGATAGCGAAACGAAGACCTACGTTGAGGGCGATTGGGCTAAGGAGGTTCACCTCAATAGTAAGGTTATCACCTGGCATTACCATCTCAACACCTGCAGGAAGTGAAATCACACCTGTTACGTCAGTTGTACGAACGTAGAACTGTGGACGGTAGTTGTTGTGGAATGGCGTGTGACGGCCACCTTCTTCTTTTTTCAGGATATAGACCTCAGCCTTGAATTTAGCGTGTGGCTTAACGGAACCTGGCTTACAGATAACCATACCACGACGGATGTCTTTCTTATCGATACCACGGAGGAGGAGACCAACGTTGTCACCTGCTTCACCACGGTCAAGGATTTTACGGAACATCTCAACACCAGTGATCGTAGAAGTCAGTTTGTCAGCACCCATACCGATGATCTCAACTGGGTCACCTGTGTTGGCAACACCTGTTTCGATACGACCTGTAGCAACCGTACCACGACCAGTGATGGTGAATACGTCTTCAACTGGCATAAGGAAAGGCTTCGCGTTGTCACGAACTGGCTCTTCGATCCAGTTGTCAACAGCTTCCATCAGTTCAAGGATTTTAGGAACCCAGTTCGGGTCAGCGTTCAATCCACCAAGAGCAGAACCTTGGATAACTGGACCGTTGTCGCCGTCATATTCGTAGAATGAAAGAAGGTCACGGATTTCCATTTCAACGAGCTCAAGAAGCTCAGCATCGTCTACCATGTCCACTTTGTTCATGAACACAACGATACGTGGAATACCTACCTGGCGACCCAAAAGGATGTGCTCACGTGTTTGTGGCATCGGTCCGTCTGTAGCAGCAACAACAAGGATAGCACCGTCCATCTGGGCAGCACCTGTAACCATGTTCTTAACGTAGTCGGCGTGACCTGGACAGTCAACGTGTGCGTAGTGACGGTTAGCTGTTTCGTATTCTACGTGAGACGTGTTGATGGTGATACCACGCTCTTTTTCTTCTGGTGCGTTGTCGATCTGGTCGAACGATTTAGCAGCTGTTTTAGAAAAACCGGCTTCTGCAAGAACTTTAGTAATTGCAGCCGTCAAGGTAGTTTTTCCGTGGTCAACGTGACCGATCGTACCAATGTTAAGGTGCGGCTTGGTACGACTAAAATTCTCTTTTGCCATTTTTACTTAATTTAACTTAGTTATATATTAGTGTTCAAACTTTTAGAAAGTTGAGCCAATGACGGGATTTGAACCCGTGACCTCTTCCTTACCAAGGAAGCACTCTACCCCTGAGCTACACCGGCTTGTAATCAACCCTGGTTTTGAATCCCAACAAGTGGAAGCTGTATAGGATTCAAAAGCCCGGATCTAGACTCCCGAGGGAGTCAAAAATCACAGGCGTACACCTGCAATTTTACTTTTGTGATTGAACTCCTCCAGCATCCATCCAGTTCAGGCCTCCCACGAATTACCTCCGCTGCGCTTCGGTGATCCGTAAGGGTGAACCCTTACCAAATTTTTGCTTTCGCCAGCTTACGAAAGCAGAGCTTTCGACGCTGTCTCAATCAAAAATTTCGTGGGAAGAGCAGGATTCGAACCTGCGAAGGTTTCCCAACGGATTTACAGTCCGTCCTCGTTGGCCGCTTGAGTATCTTCCCTAATTTTTTGTGCTCCAGTATGTAAAAGAACCGCAACTTTCGAGCCGATGGAGGGATTCGAACCCACGACCTGATGATTACAAATCAACTGCTCTGGCCAACTGAGCTACACCGGCATATAGCAATAAAAAAGTCCGCTATTTCTAACGGACTGCAAATGTATAGGTTTTTGTTTGGTAATCCAAAACAAAAACTAGAAAATTTTTGTATCAGGTATGGGCCCGGATTTTCTCTTTCCTTCTTACCAGTAAACGCTCCAGCGACTCGGCTGCCTGGTCGACCGCTTCCTCAAAAGTCTTGCACTGTTTCTTGACCATCAGGTCGTCTCCGGGTACATGAATCTTGACCTCTACGATCTTATTTTCCTTTTCACTCGTCTTCTCAACCTTGAAATAGACGTCCGACGCCACCACCCTGTCATAATACTTTTCCAGTTTGTCAAGACGTAGTTGTGTGAAATCCACCAGCTTCCGGTCAACCGTGAAATTGACCGCATGAACATTTACTTTCATAATCTAAATGTTTTAATTGAACAATTGTTACCGTCTATTCCGAGGATGCGCATCCCCATACACCTTCTTGAGTTCAGCAAGACTGTTGTGGGTGTATACTTGCGTGGATGCCAGGCTGGAATGTCCGAGTAGTTCTTTAACCGAATTCAAGTCCGCTCCGTTGTTTAGAAGATGGGTTGCGAAGGTGTGCCGCAGGATGTGCGGACTCTTCTTCACCTTACCGGAGACATCACTAAAGTAATACTTTATGAGTCGATAAACAAGCGATTCTGACACTTTAATTCCCTTTTTCGTAACGAAAAGATAACCTTGGTCCGCGACTGATTCGAGCGCGGCTTTTGCCACAAGATAATGTCTTATGGATGAGACAACTGACGGCAACAACGGAATAAGACGTTCTTTGTTCCGTTTCCCCAACACTTTCAGCATCCGTCCGTCGAGGTCGACGTTGGCCGTACGGATGTGGATGAGTTCAGCCCGCCGGATGCCGGTAGTATACAGCAACTCAACGATTAGCTTATCCCGCACACCGTCAAATCCTTCTGGATATCGGATGTCCTTCAAGACCTCTTCCATCTCCTTTTCAGAGAATGGCAATTGCACCTGCTTGGGTGTTTTGAGTGATTTGTGCTGTTGCAACGGACTCACCTCTATCTGGCGGCTCCGCAACAAGAACTTGTAGAAGGCTTTTAACGAAGCAACCTTCCTATTTACGGAATAAGGCGATAACCCTTCCTCGACCAAACGCACGATCCAGGTGCGCACCTGTGGATACACGACATCCTGTAGCGTTTCCTGCCCATACTCTGCCCGCAGGAAAACCGAAAAAACATCGAGGTCGCTGGTGTAGGCCAAGACGGTATGTGGCGAATAATGACGTTCCGCCTGAAGATAATCCCGAAAAGCTGCCTTATAATCGTGCATAAAAATACCGCCAGTCTCAAAGATAGCAATCTTTGTCGACTGGCGGTTTATGATAAAAAGAAAACGCTCTTAGTTTTCAGCAGCGTCACGAAGACCCTGGATATAAGAAGCTTTCTGGATTTGCATCCTACGGGTTACCGATGGCTTTACGAACGCTTGACGCGCACGGAGCTGACGGATAGTTCCGGTCTTATCGAATTTACGCTTATAACGCTTCAGCGCGCGATCAATATTTTCTCCGTCTTTAATTGGAATAATCAACATAGCGAGACACCTCCTTTCATTTAGGCGGCAAAGATAGTGTTTTTAATTAATTACCAACAATTAAGGAGTAACAATTGCAAAAGAGGTAAAAGTACGCTATCAAGAGCCTTTCCCACAACGCGCCGTTATCCCTAGACCTACCCTATCATTATTCTCACTTACTCATCTTAATTGCTCATTGTTCCTTGTTACTTGTTCATTTCAAAAACCTTTTCCTATTTTCGGCAAAAATTTCTCTCAATGGAAGAAACCCATTCACAATACCCACCCGCAAATCCCTATGGAGGCGGGTATCGCCCTTTTCCAGCCGCGCTCCCGAACGCCAACGCCGTGTTGGTACTCGGTATTTTATCCATCGCGCTTTGCTTCTGTTACGGCATCGTGGGTCTTATTTTGGGCATCATAGCACTCGTGCTTTCCTCGCGTTGCAAAGCGATGTATGAGGCACAGCCTAGTGCTTATACACCATCCTCCTATAACAACATGAATGCAGGCCGGATTTGCGCCATCATCGGAATCTGCCTTTCCGCTGTGTACTTCCTGTTTGTCTTGTACGTGATAATTGTAGGAGCCGCCATGTCGACTGTGCCGTGGTACATGATGGAGCAATAGGATGATCGAGTGGCTGGAGGCCCATATGCTCGCCTGCTCGATGAAGGCTACCTTCGGCATCGAATGTCCGGGCTGTGGTATGCAACGTGCACTGATAGCACTACTCCGCGGTGACGTTATGGATTCTTTGCACTATAACGCCGCCTTGGTGCCCTTCTTATTGACTATTTCCGCACTAATGGGACAGCTATGGGCCAAACACCCAAAAGGAGGATATGTGGTGATGTGGCTGTTCATCCTGACTTCGACCATAACAACCGTGCAATTCCTATATAAGGTCTCCACCTGGTAGACAGGAACGATTACAAAAGAAAAAAGGCTGTCTCCGATAAGAAGACAGCCTTTTATGCTTTATGTATCGCTACTTACCTTAGCAAATTACGTGAAATCACCACCTTCTGGATTTCGGTAGTGCCCTCTCCAATCGTGCAGAGTTTCGAGTCACGGTAAAACTTCTCAACGGGAAAATCTTTCGTGTAACCATATCCGCCATGGATTTGCACCGCTTCGTTCGAGATGCGCACGCAGGCTTCCGATGCATACATTTTGGCCATGGCGCCTGCAGTGGTAACCGGTTGGTGGGCCTCTTTCAGGTGGGCCGCTTTGCGCAACAGCAATTCCGACGCTTCGATCTCGGTGGCCATATCGGCCAACTTAAAGGAAATCCCCTGGAACTCGCTGATTGGCTTTCCGAACTGCACCCGCTCTTTCGAATATTTCAATGACGCTTCATAGGCCCCTTTCGCAATGCCAAGCGAAAGCGCCCCAATCGAAATACGGCCGCCGTCAAGGATTTTCATTGCTTGGATAAAACCCTGTCCGACCTCACCCAAACGGTTCTCATCCGGTACGCGGCAGCTATCAAAAATCAATTCCGCTGTTTCAGACGCCCGCATACCGAGTTTGTTCTCTTTCTTACCGGATGAAAATCCAAGCATACCTTTCTCAAGTACGAAGGCGGTCATCCCCTTCGAATCACCTTTCTCACCCGTCCGGGCAATCACCACGGCCACCTCTCCGGAGATTGCGTGGGTAATGAAGTTCTTCGCGCCGTTCAGTATCCAGTCGTTGCCGTCTCGTTTCGCAGTCGTGTTCATCCCACCTGCATCCGATCCGGTATTGTGTTCGGTCAATCCCCAGGCGCCAATGTGTTCACCGGTCGCCAGTTTCGGAATCCAACGGCGTTTCTGCTCATCGTTACCAAACGTCAGGATGTGATTGGTGCAAAGCGAATTGTGGGCTGCAACCGACAATCCAATAGACGGATCGACCTTTGAAATTTCTTCGATGATCGTAATATACTCGTGATAGCCCAGACCCGAACCACCAAGTTCTTCCGGCACTAAAATACCCATGTAGCCCATCTGGCCCAGTCTTCGGAAAAGGTCAACCGGAAACAGCTGCGCCTCATCCCATTCCATAACGTGTGGACGGATATGTGTTTCGGCAAAATCGCGCACGGATTCCGCAATCATGGTATTGGATTCCAGGTAGTCAAAAGTCATAATCGAAGGTTTATTTTTCAGAATTCCAAATATAGACTTATTATTTTTAATTTTTCAAGTGGAAAGCCCTCAACATTTGCTAAATCCTCAGCATTCTTTATTCCCGAGTGCATGCTACGGTATACCATTACCTCTTTTGTCAGGTTGTAATTAAAATAGGGAGCCTGCATGATTTCGCGAAAGGTGGCTTCATTGATACGCACCTTTTTCACCGCAGGCGCCGGGCCCACTACAAAGGCTTTCTTTACTTCAGCAAGTGCCTCGGGCCGCAACCCCCAAACAAGTTCCAACTGGTCGATCGAGACGAACGCCCCAAATTTTTCCCGAAGCTTCAGGATGCGTTCCGACAAGGCTGGTCCGATGCCGTACACCTTGATCAGGTCTTCCTGTGTGGCCGTATTGATATCGAGTGGCTTTTGCTGACGCTTTTCAATCCTCACGGTATCTTTGGTAAAAGAGCCCCGCGCGTTTCGGTGCGTTACCCATTCGGGAAATCGAAAAAAGGGTGACAACCGCTCCAGCAACGAATCCGAGATACCGGTTACTTTCTGAAATTCACGGGCGGAGTTAACGTAGCGTCCGGTTTTACGGAAAGCCAACAGGCGGTCAATCTCGGCTGCTGACATGCCAAGCCGGTATCCTTTATAGTCGCTGATAAAATTCGGGTTGAATGGATACTGCTTGGGCTGTTCAGACTTCCGGATGGTCTTGAGGGAATCGATCATTCGTTGTGTGGCCATCCATTCCGTTTCGTCCTTCGATGGGACACCGGATGCACCGATATCACTGCCGTACAAAACGATCTGGAAAACTACCATAAGAAGCGCGAGCACCGTCAATCCCCTTCGCTGGCGGCGCGAAAAGGTCAGGCTAGCTCCCATAATGCAAACTTAAAGGTCGAACACCGACGATCGCTTGGCGCGGATAAGGTCTTTCAACTTGAGCCAAAACGCGAGTGTGAGGTACACCCCGAACCAAAGTCCGGCCGTCACAAAGGAAATGTAAATGAAAAACAGGCGGACACTGCTGGCGCGCATCCCCAGTCGATCGGCTAACCGCGAAGCTGCGTTGAAGCCGTGTTTTTCGAAGAAATATTTGAGTCGGGTGACTACTGACATATACGTGCATAAAAATACGGATTATTCGGTTCGTAACAACTGGTGCCCTACGGTACATTCGAGGCAGCGTCCGCGAGAGCAAAAAGAGGTCTTCAGCTCGAGCAACGCCTGGGTTTCGAAGGCATCGGCCGCTGCGATTCCCAGTTGCCCAAAGCGTTCCACTACTACATTGCGTTCGGGTTTCAGTTCGCGTAACAGTACGATAAGGTCTTCGTCGGGCAAATCGCCTTTCGCCTGTCCGTAAAGAAACCGCAGCGGCACAATGGTATTGATGATCACTAAATCGATAAAAGAATCCGATAGCCCTTTTCTACGCTGTGGCGACGGGCGATCGAACAGGTAATGTGTCTCCCAATAAGGCGTTGTCTGGCTCTTCAGCAGCGCTCGGAGTTCCCGCCCTGATGAGGCCAGCATAACCGAGGTAAAAAGATGTGCGGAACGATGGTAAAGCCACGCTAACTGCGATAACCGGATGGTCGGGAAATTATCCGGACGCAGTTTGAAAAAGTGAACAGGCTCTGAAACAGGCGGCGGCAACCGGTACTTGGTCGACAGATAGGCAAATTCGCCCTGTAAGGTCTTGAAGTAGTGGTCTTCTTTCTCTCCATCCAACATCCCGCAGAGCCCCATAAAAAGCGCTTCCAACCGGGTGGGGTCGTCTGCTTCCTTTCGCACCAACGAAAACGGCAACAGACCTGACATGGCAAAAAAGATTTCCCCGTTTTGGTTAAGTCCGAACGTACGTGCCAGCATCCGAAACAGCACCGCCTCCCAATCGCCCGCCTGGTATTCCGGCCATGACCGTATCTGAAGCGACTTCCGTTCCAACCGCTCGAAAAATAAGCGTTCGAGCCAGGCCGAGAAGTGAAATGCATCGACATCGGCAATCTGGCGTTCGCAATAAATCCACTCTTTGGGCGCCAGCAACTGGTTATACCGCAAAAGCGTTGAAGAAGGAACGCGCCCCCGAAGTTCCAACGTCGGGATTTCAGTTTGGTCGGCCCGAAACACCGGCGTATCGTGTTCCCACACCACATGCAGGATCACGCTGTCGTAGGCCCGATCCGCTTCATGGCGGTGCGCATACCAATCGGATGACTTCAGGTGTATCTCGATGTTCCCGGCCCACTTCTGTCGGTCGAGTACAATCTGCGCGTTGAAAAAATCCGGACCGGCCACCTGTAGGTACTGGCCCGGATGCACAATCGCAAGGTCTTTTCCGTCGACGGTCGTCAACGAGTGGTTGTCGAATTTTGAATACCTCCATACATAATGCAGGAAATCCTCTCTCATGGCGTAAACTGGACTAGTGGCTTAGATAGTCGCAAGCTAACACGGTTTTCTGTTCCGATTTTACGGGAAAAACCGCATATTTTCCCACAAACCTGCTGCGTCCGATGCGATCAAAAAACGTCCACATAGGAGCACATGCCCGCGTTTCGGTATCTTTACACAAAATCGTATTGGATGCGCGCTTTACTTATCCTACTCCTGACCGCCGTCACCTCGCAAGCCCAGACTTATAAAATCTCGTATGACCGCATTTCCAACGGTACGCCCGCAGACGGAGCGTCCCCGGTCGTTTTTACCGACTCCGATAAGACCGTGGTGACCCAATCGGCCATCCTCGCCGGGAAGGCATCTGTTCCCTACGAGCAAACACTGCTTTTTCGCGATCAGCCCGGCGTCTTTTACCTATCAGCCGTTTTAGGAGCAAACCGGACTGTCGCGACCAAAGACAGTACGACCATTGCCGGCCAACAACTGGAACTTCGTCCGGACCGCAAAAAGATACTCGGATACGAATGTAAGTTGGCGCACACGGTGATCAATTCCAATAGCATCGACATCTGGTATACGGAGGCGTTGGGCGTGCAGGGAGGGCCGTCGGTATTAGGACAACGGCTCGGACTCGTACTCGAAACCATCCGCAACGGACAATTCGTGGTCAGGGCACGCCAAATTGAAAAGGTGAAGGGTTTTCCGCCTTTTCCTGCCATAGCACCCTTATCGGACCTCCTCACCTACCGCGACCTTTTGTGGAGAAGCCGCTTTACAACGATCCCCCTGTTCCGCCAACAGGTATTGAACTTTTCGGACGACGCTACCTCTAATGACAGTATTTTCCGTTTTGGCGGTGGCAGTATCGCCGTTCGAAAAATCCGTTTCCCGGAAATAGGATCCGGAAGCGTGGCCTTCCTGGACGTCACCGAGCAATCTACGGGCGATGCCTACGACCGCACTGGATCGGTATTCCTCCTGCCGGTCACAGGCCCCAGTTTTTGGGACGCACTTGAGAAAGGGATTGAGGCGGTGCCGGTATATGAAAACGGAAACGGCAAGAAATACCAGGGAATGGTACGGGCAGGCGACTACGAACCCTTATTGGAATTGATGCGGTTCTTTACTCCTTTTGGCGTTAAAGGCTACAACCATTTACAGTTAAAGAACAAAGTATGGCAGGACAGCGTCTCCTATCGACAGGACATTACCGACCTCATCCCGGCGTTTTCGGGTAAGGAAATGTATGTGGGAATCGTGATCGGAAACTACGATAAAGGAGGACATACGGTCAATGCGAACATCACCGTGCACACGGATCCGGATTCGGAGAAGCTCGGGGTGGCGAAGGTCCTGCCGCTTTTTAATACGGTGAACATACTGGAGATGCGCGGCCAGAACTACGGTTCGATGTTTGATGTGGAAAAAGGACTTGAAGTCACCTTCACACTGCCCGAAGGGGCCCGAAACGCGCGGTTGCGGTATATCGTAACGGGACATGGCGGATGGGAACACGGCGATGAATTCATGCGAAAGAAAAACATGCTTTTCCTCGACGGGGCCGAACGGTTTGCGTTCACACCCTGGCGGACCGACTGCGGCAGCTATCGACTTGCGAACCCGGCGTCAGGGAACTTTGAAAACGGTCTCTCTTCCAGCGATTACAGCCGTTCGAATTGGTGTCCGGGCACTACTACCAATCCTATTTGGATTGACCTCGGCGACCTGGCCCCGGGCACGCATACCCTCCAGGTCAAAATCCCGATGGGCGCCCCGGAAGGTGGTAGTTTCAGCGCATGGAATGTGTCGGGTGTGCTGGAATACAACTAAAAAAAATCTCCCTGTTCTAAAAAGAAAAAGCGCGCTCACGAGCGCTTTTCTATAAGACATGGGTGCCCTTATTTAATGGACCCGATGATGTCGTGCTTCGTAATGATATGGTGTTTGCCGTTGCCGAGCTCCACCAGCACGGCCTGTCCGTCTTTTCCAAAGAGTTTCGATACCTCTTCAATGGCCGTACCGGCTTTCACCACGGGATAGGGCGCGCCCATCACCTCGCGGATCGGCTTTTCGGCTACGTTTTTGTCGGCTACGTAATGACGGAACAGATCGGTTTCGTCGACGGAACCCACAAATCCGTTGATATCGATAACCGGGATTTGCGAGATGTTGTACTTCCGCATCCGCTCGATGGCGTGTGACACCAGTTCTTCGGTACGGACGGTGATCAGTGGCTTGTCAACGTGGTCTTTGATGACGTCTTCCGCCTTTGTAATCTCTTCTTCGAGGAAACCACGCTCGCGCATCCAGTCGTCGTTGAACATCTTGCCCACGTAACGGCTGCCTGAATCGTGAAACAGGACGACGACCACATCATCCGGTTTGAAATGTTCCTTGAGTTGCAACAAGCCTTTGACGGCAGCTCCGGCCGAATTCCCAACAAAAATACCTTCTTCCAGGGCCAGTCGGCGTTGGTAGACGGCTGCATCTTTATCGGTTACTTTCGTAAAACCGTCGATGAGGCTGAAGTTGACGTTTTTCGGGAGGATGTCCTCGCCGATGCCTTCCGTGATATACGAATAGATTTCGTTCTCATCAAAAATGCCCGTTTCATGGTATTTCTTGAACACCGAGCCATAGGTATCAATACCCCAGCACTTGATGTCAGGGTTCTTTTCTTTCAGGTATTTGGCCACGCCGGAGATCGTACCTCCTGTTCCCACACCCACTACAAAATGCGTCACCTTCCCGCCGGTCTGCTCCCAGATCTCCGGTCCGGTTGATTCATAATGTGCCTGGGTATTCGACATGTTGTCGTATTGGTTTACGTACCACGCATTTGGCGTTTCCTCTGCCAGACGACGCGATACCGAATAGTAGGAACGCGGATCAGTGGGCTCCACATCCGTCGGGCACACCACTACTTTCGCTCCTACGGCCCGCAGGATATCCATTTTCTCTTTGGATTGTTTGTCGGTAATGACACAAATCAGCTTGTATCCTTTGATGATGGCGGCCAGTGCCAGTCCCATTCCGGTGTTGCCCGACGTACCTTCAATGATGGTACCGCCCGGTTTCAGGCGCCCGTCGGCTTCGGCATCCTCCACCATTTTTACGGCCATCCGGTCTTTCACGGAATTGCCGGGGTTGAAGGTCTCGACCTTTGCCAACACCAGTGCATCAATCTCTTTTGTAATCTTGTTGAGTTTCACCATGGGTGTGTTCCCAATGGTACCCAATATGTTTTCAGCGTAGTTCATTTGACTGTATTTCGGCGCAAAGATACGGAAACGATTGCGTTGAAAGTCGAAAGTCAAAAGTCGAAAGTTGGGACTACTGGAAAAAGGTCCAGACGAGGCCGAAGCGTACGAGGAAGTCTTTATACGGATAATTCGGTGCCGAGTAAAACTTGTTTCCGGTAAAAGGCGAGTTGAAGTGCTCGGCTTTGAGGTAAATGCGTGTCTGGCGAACCTTCGCGTTGAAGAAAAAGTCAACGAGCGGGAAGTCGCCGATCTCGCGTTTGGTCTGCACGTAAAACTCGCCCAATAGTGGGTTGAAGTCGTTTGCCTTGTATTTTGAGAAGTATTGGAAGGTGAATCCGGTTTGGATAAACATCGCCTTCTTAAACAAGGTGCCGGAGTAGTACAGGGTATTTCGCGTAAGCAGTTTCGGCACATTCAGCACTGGATCGTCCTGGCCCACCTGTTGGTAGAGCACGGTATTGTCGAGGGCGAAGTGGCCGAGGCGGAACTCCTTTGAGGCCTTTACGGAAAGATACTTGATGGTTTTCCCATACTGTTTTGGCGACACGAGCAACACGCGGTCGTCGGTACTTACATCGTCAAAATAGAGGTAGTCGTCGAGTACAGTAGCCTGCAGGCTCGCGTTGATCCAGGGCGTGTCGGCCGTGGCTTCAAAATGCGTGATCTTCTCGTTCTTGAAATCGTTGAACCAGTTGTACGCGATGTAATCACTCTGGAACAGATTGAAATTGTGATTGGGCAATCGGTTCAGTTTCTGGAGACGGAAGGCAAACAGATAGTCGTCATTGAGTTGGTAATCCGCCTTGACATCGATTTCCGAAAGCCGTTGGTTGGTGATGGCATTTCGAAGGAGCGCCGTTCCCGACCAGCTTCCCTTTTTGTAGGTATACTGTCCCCCGAAATTCTCGATACGGGCATTGAGTGAGCTTGGAATTACCTCTCCATTTTGCACGATGGCTGTTTGGTAGAAATAATTGTAGTTGAAATCTTCGATGAAGAACTGCACCTGTCCGAGCGACTTATTTTCATACGCCACTCCGACCTTATTATACATCCGGTTGTAGCGCGATTTATCCCGCAGCCGCGACGCCACGTAAGACTCGCCAAACCGTTGGAAATCGTCATTCGAATTGACCACATCGGTGCGTAGGGTTGGCTGGTAGTATTCAAAAAACTCGTGTTCGTAGTTGAACTGGTGCAACAGCCACAGGTTGTTCTGCCGGTCGCTTCCGTTGACGCGGAAACCATGGTCGAAGAAATAACGGTTGCCTTTCATCGTCGACTGGGCGTCGGTGAGGTAGACCTGCAAACGCCCCCGTTCATCGAAGGCTGGGTCGCCGCTTTCAAAATCTTCGAGGTTCAGCACGCCACCGTTTTCCATGTTGAAGAAATCCTGGCCGGTGAAATGCGCTTTGAGGAAATACCGCCCCGACTTCGTTTGGTAATTGGAGGTAAACCGGAAGTTACCCGTACTCGACATTGCATTCTCATACCGACCGACCGACCGCAGTCCGCGATAGGCCACCGATATGTTCAGGCGTTCGTGTAGGTTGAGGGTCAGGAAGGCATCGACCGACTGCCCCTGTTTGATGGTGGTTTTGAAGTAGAGTTCCGTCAGCGGTGTGGCCACCTGGTAATACCGCATCTGCTCAGGGCGGATGTAGTTGAAATGCTTGGCCCGCATGCCAAACTGCGGAAACGGTGAAAACCCGTCAAGACCGAAGTCGAGAGTATTGTAGGGCTGCCCGTCGTTGGCAAACGGCAAGAGCCCGAAGTTGTCGCGGCGCAGGTAATTGAAACGGTAGTCTTTCTGGATGGTCAGTGATGTATCGATGTAGGTCGTATCATTGTCAATGGTAAACACCCGATACATGTCGATGGTCGCTTTGGCGTCGGGGGTCTGGCCGGCCGCCTTTCGCTCTTCCTTCGTCATTTTCTTCAACCCCTCACCCATGGGCTTCGGCTGTTGCGCGAATGCCGACACAGCAACTAACAGCAGGAGGATATAACAGCGTTTCATCATCGGGAGGGCGGAAATTTCGGAGGGAATTCGTGCTATAATTTGCCTTAAGCGCCCAAAGGTAGTACATTTAAACGGAAAAAGTTTCTTAAAAACCGTGGTGCGCTTTGAGGATCTCAACCTTTTATCACGCGGTGTACCTAACCAAACACCTGGACCATGAGACACGTTTTGCTTTTGCTATTAATCTGTTTACCGGCCTGGGCGCAGTATGAAGACAGGTGGGAAAAAGTATACACGCTGGAAGAAGCCAGAAAAATCAAATCAGCGGATGCGGAAATAAACGAAATTCTCTCGCGGGCGGTAAAAGAGAAGCGCGAACCGGAAATACTCCGCTGTTTTTTCTATCACAACCGCTTTCTACATTCGCTTAGTGACCACGCCGTTCAAACCATACTCGAAGAAGCTGCAAAACCACCTGTCGGACTGTCAGCGCCATCAGAGGCCCTGATGCTGCTCATCCAGGCGCAAATACTGCAACAATATTACGCCAACCATTACTGGGAAATTGACGGGCGCACCGCAAACCATACCGACCCAGGCAACCCTTTGACGTGGACGGGACAGGATTTTAGCGACGCGATCTCCTTGCGGCTTAAGAACTCACTTAAAAATCGCGGGCAACTACAGCATATCAAGGCAGATGACTATCGTCAATTGTTCGATTTCCGTTACGAGGACGATCCCAAAAAACTTTCTCTTCTGGAGTGTTTACTTCGCGAGCACGTCGAATTACGCGTCGGACTTACGAAAGCCAAAAAACGAACCCGACCTGTACCTATTGCCCTTTTCGCCGATGCAACGCAATTTACGGCCGATTCGCTGCAGACTGGCAACGCCGAAACCGACCGGGTGATTGCCCGCTTACAGGAAATTGAACGCCTTTCTCCGTCTGATCGAAACCGATTTGAACGCTTACTGAGAATCGAAAATCTGATAGGGGACGATTTACAGTTCGAAAGCGCGTTCGACAACTTCCATACAACCGATCCGGCTGTGCGCCAGGAAATCTTCTTTCGGCGATACCGCAAAGTGATTTCAGGCAAAGCACCAGATCGAAATATAGAGGGGTTGAGGCTTCTTGACAGCATTCTGTCCATCCCTGAAAAATCAAATGTGTATTGGAAATCCGTCATGGAAAAAAAGACCATGCAGAATCGGGAATTAGAAGTGCGAATCCCTTCCGTGGTTACGGCAGGACGGCAAAGTCGAATACATCTCGCCTACCGGAACCTCACCGGAGTGGATGTGGTCGTTTTTCGGTTGAACAGAAAACAAACTGCGCTTTGGCGTGAATTCCCGCAAAAACACGATAGCCTCGGCCAGGTATTTTCTAACATCCGGGTAACGGCATTTCGCGTCGACTTCGTGAAAGAGCGCCCGGATTACCTACCCCATACCACCGAAGTTCTTTTGCCTTCGATGGAGCCAGGTCAATACCTGTTTGCCTTCACCCCCATTGACCCCAGCGGAACGACAAACGAGCGTCACTATTCTGCCGTAACGGCATCGAACCTGATGCCCTTGGCACGTGAGCTGAACGAGCGCCATTATGTTCAGATAGTGCATCGCGAGACAGGAAAGCCGATGTCAGGTGTACAGATATCAAATATCACGGGCACCTCTATTACGGACCGCGACGGGGAAGCCGTTTTACCCTATTCAAGGGAAAACCAGGTTCGTATTGCGCAACCTGGCGATACGCTGGATGTCGATTTCCGCTATTCACCGCGCTTTTACAACTTTTCGTCCTCTGACACCTCTTTTGAAACGGGTGCCCGGATCTATTTCGACCGCGCCATCTATCGACCTGGCCAGCGCGTCTGGTATAAGGTTATTGTGGTGAAGGAAACCCTTATGGGGCAGGAGGCCGCACCGCAGCTACACGTTTTGCTGACACTCGAAAACGACGACGACACCATCGTGACGAAATTGGTGCTGACAAATGAATTTGGATCTGCTTCGGGCTATTTTGACCTTCCTAAAGCAGCGCCCACCGGGCGTTATAGTCTAACAGTCGGGAAGCCGACAGATGAGAAAGATCAATTTCTTCCCGACGTTCCCGAACCAGAACGTTCGTTTTGGCATCTTGCCTCGTGGGATGATGAAAATGCTTCCTTCGAGGTAGAAGAATACAAGCGTCCCCGATTCGAGGTGGTGATGGAGACGTTCGAAGAAGCAGTGCGGCTGGGCGATTCGGTGCGGCTCTCCGGTCGTCTGCAGGCATTTGACGGAAGCAGCCTGGCCAAGGCAGAGATACGTTTTGCGGTGCATCGAACCGAAGAAGACGAGACGTACGATCCTGAGGATGACGAACCCGCACTTGTTTCGGGCAACTTACAATCCGATGCGGAAGGGAAGTTTCATTTTGCCTTCGCGGCGTTACCGCATCCGGAGGACGGCCCCGAAACCGTCTACGACTATCATGTGCGGGTCGAAGCTACCGATACCTCAGGAGAAACACATGAGGCTTCGACATCGGTGACCGCCGGAAACCGAAAGCGGATCATACGCATATCTGCCCCCTGGCGATGTGATACGTTTCGAAAAAATACGTTTACGGTTTCGGCGACCAACCTCAATGGCGGACAGGTTCCGACGAAAGGAACGGTGCGGTTGTTTCGTCGTCGTCTGGTTCGGGAGGCCTATATGCCCCGACCCTGGGCAAAACCCGACCGACCGGTAATCGACTCACTTACGTACGATCGACTCTTTCCGGTTGAAAAAACAGACGAAGAAAATCAGCAGTTGTTTGGAATAGACCGTGAGACTCAGGATGAAGATGGAGAGTTGATGGCCACAATCCCTGTCGACACTGCACTCAAACAAGAATGGCCGCTTGACCTTATTGACCTCTACCCGAGCGGAGACTATAGACTGGTTTTCACTGTCGAAGAAGACGGAAGGGAAGAAAAAAGCAGTTACGACTTCCGTATACAGCAGCATCGCGATCCTTTTGACCGAAGCGAACTTGTAACGCTAACAACAAAAGATGTTTTGGTGGACGCTAAGAACGTAGTGGTACAGGTGGCGTCGCCAGTGCGCGATCTTACCATCCGTATTGCGGCTTTTTACGACGGACAGCAGTTCTTTCAGCAGGATTTGGTAGTGGAGGCGGGCCAGGGAAAAGTGCGGATACCCCTCCTTCCACAATTTCAGGACGGCGTTATGATCTCGGCGGAAACCGTTTACAAAGGCTGTTTCTTTGTCGAAAGCCATGCCGTAACGATTCCCAGAGAGGAACAAAAGATCGCGTTTGGCACCCAAACCTTCCGCAACCGAATTGCGCCCGGCCAACGAGAAGAATGGTTATTTGACCTAAACGAACCCGAAACCGAAGTTCTGGCGTCGATGTACGACCGTTCACTGGATATGTTTACCCAAGAATCATGGAAATCGCCTACCAAAAGTCACTATATCAACCGCAGTTTCGCACAGCGTCTGGCGCACACAGGACAAACAGAGCACTTAAAATTCACGCAGTTGAATGAATGGTCGCCCGAACCCCTTTACCGTCAGGAAAAGCCCGGACTGATCTGGTTTGGATTTTCCATCAATAATGGGTGGTTCGACCGAAATGCCTACAATGCCATGCTGCAGCGCAAATCGCCTGCCCCCGCTGATGCGCGGCGAGTACGGGGTGTGGTGACGGATGATACCGGAGCCGCTCTCAGTTGGGTCTCGGTATTTGTGAGGGGAAGCAGGCGTGCCACACTGACGAATCTCGATGGCTCCTTTGAAATCGAAGCGGCACCGGAAGAAACACTGGAATTCGTCTCTTCAGGCATGCTCAACACCCAAACCAAAGCGCGAAAGAGTTCTATAGAAGTGCGGATGAAGGCGCTGCCCGGCCAATTGAGGGAAGTGGTAGTGAAAAGTTATGAGATAAGACGGCTAAGAAGTAAGTCGAACGCCGCCGTTGCAACCGTTTCATCCGTTTCGTTTGAGTATGAAACGTCGGCGGGATTCTTTGCCACCTTACAAAGTCAGGTCGCAGGACTGAACATCTCCACTGCGTCCGGCGCGTCCGGCGGATCAAACGCGGTGATCCTTCGCGGTGTGGGCACCATCCGAAATGGTTCGGAGCCGCTCTACATTATTGATGGTGTTCCCCTTTCAAGAAACGAATTCCTTGCCTTGGATCCCACTTCGGTTTCTGCCGTATCTACCCTAAAAAGTGCCAGCGCAATCGCGCTATATGGTAATCGCGCCTCGAACGGGGTCATCGTGGTGACCACTAAGAAAGCCGTATCAGAACTGGTTTCGGTGACAACACGTAAAAACTTATCGGAAACTGCCTTCTTTCTTCCGCATCTGCAGACCGACAAGAAGGGACTGCTACGCGTGTCCTTTGAGAGTCCGGAAGCGTTGACAGAATGGAACTTCCGCATGCTCGCCCATACCAAAAAAATGGTGTCAGGCTTGTTCCTGGGTGTCGTACGAACACAAAAAGACCTCATGGTAGCGCCGAATTTCCCCCGTTTTCTCCGCGAGAACGATCATATAACCGTAAAAGTGCGCGTCTCAAACCTTACCGCGACTCCGAAAACGGGAACCATCCGCCTGACCCTGACCGACCAGGAAACCGGCCTCGAGCAAAATCAACAGACGGGAATTGGCGATGGGATCCAATCTTTTACAGCACCGTCTATGGGCACTACGACCTTGTCATGGGCGTTAACCGTACCAGAAGGATTAAAAGGCCTGCGGTATAAAGTAGTAGCGAAAGCCGGGGACTTCTCCGACGGTGAGGAAAACCTTATTCCCGTCCTGACCGACGCGATGCTGGTAACCGAAAGCCAACCCCTTTGGGTACGGGAGGGTAGCACCCAGAAGATCACACTGCCTACCCTGGCTACACCCTCTAACACCCAGCGTCCGCACCTGCTCACGCTGGAATATACCTCAAACCCGGCCTGGAGTGCCCTGCAATCACTGCCCTACCTCATGGAGTTCGAGCACGAATGCTCGGAACAACTTTTCAGTCGGTTTTATGCACAGCGACTCGCCCGGCGCCTCCTTGAAGCAAATCCAAAAATCGCGGGGGTGTTTACCGAATGGGCAAAAAGCGACAGTACCGAGGTACAAAATGACGACCTCCGTCGCTTGATTGCAGCTGAAACACCCTGGGCCGACGACCTGAAAAAGGAAAGCGAAAAGAAAAAACATCTTGCCCGTCTTTTTGACGCCGCGCGACTAGAATCGGAATCATCGGCTACACTTCAAAAACTCAGCGAACGCCAATTGTCCTCCGGCGGATTTAGCTGGTATGGAGGCGAACACGAGAACGCGTTCATTACGCGTCATATCATAGGGGGCTTCGGCCATCTACTGCGTCTTGGCGCACTTGATACGCTCAATGTAAAAGTAAAGGACCTTCTGGATGAGGGAATCGCCTATATCGATGAGGATGTGCTGGTGTACGACGCCCCCGTTGGCAAAGGGCGCTGGCGGAACCGCTCGGCGGGGCTTCATTACCTGTATGTGCGTAGCTTCTTTCTTTACAAGGAACTTCCTAATGTAGTGGCACAACAGTTACCCGCCTTATTGTCGGACGTGCGGCAGCATTGGCAAGAGTATACCCTCTATGAAAAAGGAATGGCAGCACTTGCCTCCCATCGATGGGGTGAAAAAGACCTCGCAAAGTCTATTTTGGAACAATTGAAAGAAACCGCGGTAAGCGACACCACAGACGGTATCCATTGGAATGCCAACGTGGGTGGGTGGAGTTGGAACCAGTTGCCTATTGAGACGCAGTCGCTGCTTATTGAAGCGTTTGCCGAAATCGGGAAGGATGCAAAAACCGTCGATGGCATGAAAGTCTGGCTTCTGGGCCAGCGAAGCCGAAGCCATTGGCCAACCACAAAGGCATCAGCTGACGCCATTTATGCGCTGCTCATGGAAGGTCGTGATTGGCTGAGCGTCAAAGAGAATACAACTATTGTAGCCGGTGATCAACGCCTACTTGAACAAAAAAGGGAAGAGAGTAAAGAGGAAGCAGGAACCGGTTATATGAAGCTTCAGTGGAAACCTTCTGAGATCTCACCCGCACTTTCGCAGATTGAAATTAGGAACGATTCCAAAGTGCCGGGCTATGGGGGCATCTTCTGGCAGTATTTTGAAAAAATGGAGAAGGTCCAAACTGGCACACCCACCGGGCTCTCAGTGCTGAAGGAACTGTTTTACAAACCACTGTCCGGCCCGACGGAGCTACTGAAAAACAACGAAATCAGAATCGGCGACCGCGTATTGGTTCGACTTACGGTTACCGCTGACCATGACTTTGAATTCGTGCACCTCAAAGACGTCCGGGCATCATGCCTGGAACCTGTCGATGTGTTGTCAGCCTACGAATGGATGCAGGGAGCCGGTTACTACAAAACCACCCGCGACGCCGCCACCCACTATTTCTTTGAACGCCTGCCCAAAGGCGTTTACGTACTGGAATATGAGGTGAAGGTGAACAATGCCGGGGATTTCTCGGCGGGTATCGCGACGATAGAAAGTATGTATGCACCGGCCTTCTCCGGGCGGTCATCAGGAGGCCGTATCGAAACAAAGGAGTAGTCCATTTCCGGAAGTTGCGTGAGGGATGGGCGCGGCAGCCACGCGGCGCGAAGGCTGGTTTTGCCGGCAGGCGGGTGCGACCGCAGGAAGCGCCCGGCGACGGTGCAAAACCGCCTGAGCGCAAGAGGCTATAGCAAACAGCCCGACGGCGTCCCTGCGGGTAGTTGAACGGATGCTATTCTGCCAACTGCACTGCCAACTGCCCACTGGAACGCGCCGGCACGCCCATTCCTTCGCTGCGCTCGGAAGGACGTCGTTTGCACAAGCCAGTTTCGCGTAACGAGGAATGGCCCTATCAACGGCCTACCACTGCCTAGTGAGACTGCCTCGTGCCTATTGCTTACTAATTGAACCTACAAGGTTTTAAAAACCTTGTAGGTTGTAGACGGCGCTGAACGCTGCAAACTACCCACTACTAACCATCAACCATCAACTAAAAAAGGCCACCTCACGGCAGCCTTTTCTTTTTACTTCACGATCGTCATCTCGTCGACGATGTGCTTCGCGCCGCTGAACTTGTCGATCAGCCAGAGTACGTAGCGGATATCGACGTTGATGGTGCGCTGTAGGTTCTTGTCGAAGATGACGTCACCTGCCATGGCTTCGATGTTGCCGTCGAAGGCAAGGCCGATGAGTTCGCCTTTGCCGTTCAATACCGGTGAGCCTGAGTTACCTCCGGTGATGTCATTGTCGGTCAGGAAGTTGACTGGCATATACCCGGCTTTGTCGGCGTAACGGCCATAGTCTTTTGCTTTGTAGATGTCAAGCATCGCCTGTGGCAGGTCGAATTCGGCATCGCCCTTTTTGTATTTCTTCACCATGCCTTCGAGGGTGGTGTAGTTGTTGATCTTGGCATCGTTGCGCTTGTCGGCCGGAAGGGCACGCACTTTACCATACGTCAGGCGCAGGGTCGAGTTTGCGTCGGGATACTGGATCGGGTTGAGTTTTGATTCACGGAGTCCGGCTACCAGGTTGCGGAACGCTTTTTCATAGTCGTTCTGCGCTTTCGCGATGGCATCCGACTTCGACGCCAGGTGCGTGAGCAGGTCGTTTGACAGTTTATACACCGGATCGTTGGTTACAAGGGCGGCATCGGGAGCATCCAGGAAGGCCATCATCTTGGCTTCCGACGTCAGGATACTCAGGTCGTAGATCGCGTTTACATACTTCGTGAAATCACCATTGTTTTCCTTACCAATCTTGTCGACCATCGGTGCGATGGCGTATCCGGTCGCTTTTGTTGAATAGAGTTTCAGTTGTGCGGCCATGATGTCTTTTTCAGCCGGCAGGTACACTTCTGAGAAGAAACCTTTGATCATCTCTTCCAGATCCGGACGCATGCCGGCGCGGGCTGTGGCATCGGCATTGGCGTAGGCTTCGAGCTGTTTGCCGAATACGCGGGAAACGGTACCGAAAGACGTCGTACGCAGCAATTGTTGCAGGTAGTTGTCGTGACGGGCCTTCTCGTTTGTCAGTGCATACCAAGCATTGATATCCCGGATGACGTTGCCGTATTTGGCTTTGTTGGCCGGTTTGTTGGCCCATTTGTCAAATTTTGCTTCCTGTGCTGCCTTGGCTTTGGCGGTGCCGAATTTGCTAAGGGCATCGATCATACCCTGCCGGTTTTTCCAGTAGTTGGCGGTTGAAGCGTATTTTGAAGCGTACTGAAGGTTGACTTTTTCGTCTTTCTCCATATACTTCTTCATGTTGTCCATGCCGGTTTTGGCTCCTTCCACCCAAGCTGGGTAGGCAAATTTGACGTTCTGCTCGATCCCGCCTGCCGGCATCCAGCGGTTGGTACGGCCCGGATAGCCGAGGATCATGGCGAAATCGCCTTCTTTCACCCCATTCAGGTTGACCGGAAGGTAGTGCTTCGGATGTAACGGAACGTTGTTGGGTGAATAATCGGCCGGGTTGCCGTCTTTATCGGCGTAGATACGGAACATCGAGAAGTCGCCGGTGTGGCGTGGCCATTCCCAGTTGTCGGTGTCGCCACCGTATTTACCGACGCTTTCAGGTGGTGTTCCTACGAGGCGTACGTCTTTGTAATCCTGGTACACGAAGTAGTAAAATTCGTTGCCCTGGAAGAACGAACGCACGACGACGGTATATTTGCCGCCTTCGTTGTTTTCTTTTTCGATGACTTTCATTTCGTCGGCGATGGCTTTGGCGCGATCGGCTTCCGACATATTGTCGTTGACTTTAGAAAGGATGCGTTTCGACACGTCGTCCATCCGCACGAAGAAGCGCACGAACAGGCTTGATGGTTTCATCTCGCCGTTTTTATTGGGTGCCCAATACCCGTCTTTCAGGTAGTTGTGCTCAGGCGACGACAATTCGGCGATGGCGTCGTATCCACAGTGGTGGTTGGTGAGCACGAGACCGTCTTTTGAGATCAGCTCGGCCGTACAACCGCCGTTGAACTGCACGATGGCATCTTTGAGGCTGTGGTGGTTGATACTGTAGATTTCTTCAGCGGTCAACTGAAGGCCCATTTTTTCCATGTCGCGGTGGTTGAGACGTTCGATGAACATCAGGAACCACATCCCCTCGTCGGCCCGCATTGGGAATGCCGATAACGCCAGGAGGATGAATAACGTTATTTTTTTCATGTAGTGAGAGTTTATAATGCGCCGAAACCCGGCAAACGCCGCGAATATACGCAATTTTAGGATTGATAACGGCAGGGTTTGTAGTTGCTATAACGATTTCGTTACAACTAGTGCCCGACGGGGTTTAGCATCGACCACAGTCGGTCTTTCAACTGGGTCAGTCCCAACTCCGACACCGACGAAATGAACATATACGGTGTACCCGCAAACGCGTTGTCGAGATCGCGGCGCATTTCGGCTATCAGTTCGTCGTCGAGCATGTCGCATTTAGAGATAGCGATCAGGCGGTCTTTGTCGAGTAACTCCGGATTGTATTTGTCGAGTTCATTCAGCAGGATGTCGTATTCGGCGGCGATATCAGGTGAATCGGCCGGAATGAGGAACAACAGCGTTGAGTTGCGTTCGATATGGCGGAGGAAATAATGCCCGAGTCCTTTGCCTTCTGCCGCTCCTTCGATGATACCGGGAATATCGGCGATGACGAACGACTGGAAATCGCGATAGGCGACGATACCCAGATTGGGTTTCAGCGTCGTAAACGGATAATCGGCAATCTTCGGTTTGGCTGAGGTGAGTACCGACAGCAAGGTCGACTTACCGGCGTTCGGAAAGCCCACCAGTCCTACATCCGCGAGTACTTTGAGTTCGAGTATAATGTCTTTCTCCTCGCCCGGCAGTCCGGGCTGGGCGTAACGCGGCGTTTGGTTGGTCGACGAGCGGAAATGCCAGTTCCCGAGTCCACCTTTGCCGCCTGATGCCAGGATCTTTTGCTCGCCGTCTTCGGTGATCTCAAACAGGATTTCGTGGGTTTCGGCGTCTTTTACAACCGTCCCGAGCGGCACCTCGACGATTTTATCTTCGCCATCATGCCCCGTGCTTCGGGAGCTACCCCCGTCACCGCCGTGTCCGGCCTTTACGTGTCGGAGGAATTTGAGGTGGAAGAGCGTCCATAGGTTCTTGCTTCCCTGCAGGATGACGTGGCCGCCACGGCCGCCGTCGCCCCCGTCAGGACCGCCTTTCTCGATGAATTTCTCGCGGTGTAAATGCGAAGAGCCGCGGCCTCCTTTGCCGGACGCTACGTAAATTTTGGTGTAGTCGACGAAATTTCCCTCGGTCATGAAGTTGGCAGTTGGCAGTCCCAGTAGGCAGTAAAACTCCTGGAATTGAAATTAAGTGCAAAACTACGCCTAATTGGCCTTTGCGCCAAACTTCGTCGGATTTTGAATCATATAGGCCAACAGCTTTCCCACTTCTTCCGACCGGAAAAGAAGTGCGTCCCGAAGCTCAGCCCCTATGTATCCACAGGAAAATGAGAAGTCAATCCAAACAGCTGTCTCTGCGTTTTCGCTGTCGCTGTCGGTGAGTTTACTTATGAAGTGATTGGGATAACGTCGCCTGCGATAGGCCTCGGCAAGGTTCGCACAGGTGCTTCGAGATGACCGTCGCACCTGGTCTATTAGGGAATATCGTTCTTCTGTCGGGAGTCCTTTTGAAATTTCGAATAGCTCCATAGCTAGTTCATAGGCCTTTTGGTAAGCTAGTAAGTCCCTGAAATCCATATTTTTTCATTTTGGCGTATATTCTTATAAAAATTGAATCGTCTAAACTCCACAAACCGCTGGCACTGCCCACTGCAAACTGCCCACTGCAAACTGCCTACTGCCTACTGCGACTGCCAACTGCTCATTCCTACCGCTCCCTCCGCGCCCGCACGATCACCTTATCGATTTTCACGCCGTCCATGTCGACGACTTCGAGTTCGTAATCGTTCCAGACCAGTACCTCGCCTTCTTTGGGGATGTAGCTGAGTTCGGTCATGATGAGGCCGCTTACGGTGGTGACTTCGTAGTCGTTGATGAGATCATCGAGGTCGAAGAAGGTAAGGAAATCGTGGAGGGAATAGTGTCCGTCTACCAACCAACTGCCGTCTTCCCGCTCGATGAGTTTGAAATCGTCTTTATAAAATTCGGAGGCATCACCTACCAGGGCTTCCAGGATGTCATTCAGTGTGATGATTCCCTGGAAAACGCCGTATTCGTCTGACACCAGTGCATAATGCACCCCGCTTTTCTTGAAGTTTTCAAGGGCTTTGTAGGCCGTTGTCTGCTCCATCATATAAGGAGCATCGGTCATAATCTTCGCGATGTCGAAATCGGCTTCATCAAAATGAGCAAAGATGTTCTTGAGGTTTACGACGCCGACGATATCATCGAAGTTCTCCCCATAGACCGGATAGACGGAATGCAGTTCCTTCAGCATCAGGTCGCGGGCCTTTTGTTTGTCGGAATCGAGGGGTAGCATCACTACCGAACCCCGGTGTGTCATGAGGGAATTGATCTTCCGGTCACCGATATGAAACACCCGTTCCACGATATCCTGCTCGATTTCCTGCACTTCACCGCCTTCGGTTCCTTCCTTGATGATGGCTTTGATTTCCTCTTCCGTCACTTTTCCGTCGGCGGAGGGTTTGATCATGAACAGCTTCATCAGTCCCTCGGTGGCAAACGTCAGCAACCAGATGAAAGGCGCTGTTGCGATGGAAATCCACTTCATCGGAATCGACACGGCCTTGGCGATTTTCTCAGGGTAGTTCAACCCGATACGTTTAGGCAACAGTTCGCCCAGCACCAGTGAGAAGAAGGTCAGCATGACGACAACAATACCCGTGGCAATATTGGCCGCATAGGGTTTGAGCGCTGGAAATCCTTCGACGAAATGTTGCATGTCGTCGGTGATCTTGTCGCCGGAATAAATACCTGTGAGGATGCCAATAAGCGTGATGCCGATCTGTACGGTCGAAAGGAACTTGTTAGGCGAATTCGACAGTTCCAGCGCGGTCTGTGCCCCGGCATTGCCTTTTTTGGCGGCCGTTTCGAGGCGGTTCTTCCGCGACGAGATCAGCGCGATTTCCGACATCGAAAAGACGCCGTTGAGCAAGATCAGGAACAGGATGATAAGGATTTCCATACGGAAAACGATTGGTTCTTATAAGGCGTCGATCACCGCGCGCAATCGATCGGTGATGGCAGCGATCTCACCAATACCGTCGACAGCGTGGTAATTGCCTTTTTGTTCGTAGTAGGCGATCAGTGGCGCCGTTTTTTCGTTGTATTCCTGGTAGCGGTTGCGGATCAGCGATTCGTCCTGGTCGTCTTTGCGTCCGGATGTTTTGCCCCGCTCCAGCAGACGTTTTACCAATATTTCGTCATCGGCCTCAAGGGCAATGGTAGCGGTTACCGCCCAGCCTTTCGATTGCAGGAAACCATCGAGTGCTTCTGCCTGGGCAAGCGTACGCGGATACCCGTCAAACAGAAATCCGTTCGCGTTGGGATGGCTGTTGACCGAATCGATCAGCATGTTCGTGGTAACCTCATCCGGCACCAGGTCACCCCGGTCGATATAGCTCTTGGCCAATTTGCCTAACTCGGTTTCGTTCTTCATATTGAACCGGAAAATGTCACCGGTTGAAAGGTGGATCAGTCCGTAGTGCTCCTTCAGGAATTCTGCCTGGGTACCTTTTCCCGCGCCCGGCTTGCCGAATAAAACGATATTGGTCATCAGTTATGTAGGGTGTTTAGCTAAGTTACGAATTTAGGCGACGGATCAATCCGCCAATTGGTAGACATCCGGAAGATTCCGGCCGAGTCCGTCATAGTCGAGTCCGTATCCCACGATAAACTTGTTCGGGATGCGGATGCCGACATAATCCAACCGGACATCTTTGTCGTATACCTCGGGTTTAAGGAACAACGTCGCGATCTTCACGTGCTTGGGATTATGTTCCTTGAGCATGGCTTTCAGGGCGACGATGGTCGCACCGGTATCGACGATGTCTTCTACGAGGATGACGGAACGCCCCGACAGGTCGGAGGAAAGTCCAATCAATTCCTGTACGGCTCCGGTTGAGGCGGTTCCTTCATAGGATGCCACCTTCACGAACTGCACCTCGCATTGGCCGCGGAAGTGCTTTACCAGATCAGAAACCACCATAAAGGCGCCGTTTAGTACACCGATGAAAACCGGGGTCTCCTCCGCATGGTCGTCGGTGATGCGGCGCGCCATTTCCTGAATGGCAAATTCGATTTCGCCCGAGGAGATGAAAGGGACGAATCGTTTATCATGAAGATGAATCACGTTGTTGTGTTTGGGAATAAAGGGCAAAGATACGTAAAGCGGGGGAAGACACAAGATGTGGTGAAGGAGTGAGGAGCGAGAGGAGAGAGAGGTGAGAGGTGAGAGGTGAGAGGTAAGAAGCAAAAGGAGCGGAAAGAAAAATGAAAGCGGAAAAACAGAACAAATGAACGAAGCATAACGACGGACGCGGACACCAGTGTATCCCGGCTTGGAGCCAAAATTCGGATGCCTACCAAATGCTGCGGCTTTCTAAAGGAGCATTCGACGAACTGTGTCCGTTTTACAATCGCTATTTGCCTATGGCAACCTTCCACTCTACCCCGTCTAGTAGCCGCTCCTCCATCCTCTCTCCTCTCCTCTCCTCTCCTCTCTCCTCTTTCTTCTTTCTTCTCTCCTCTTGCTCCTTGATACTTGATACTTGCTCCTTCCCCACTACATTTTCCGAAAATTATGTAACTCCCGTCACCTCCCGCCTCACGAACTTTGTTGTAGCCCGCCCCAAAAACACCGACCATGATTACCCGGCGCAAACTCCATCTCTATCAATATTTCAATGCCGATCGTTCCGACTGGAACCTCTATGCCACGCCTGCTGAAAAAGCGGGTATGACCGACGGCGACTGGTTACTGATTGAACGCCTGATGCAGGAATTGCTGTTGGCCGAGCGCGGCAAGCTCGACGCAGAGGCACGGGCAACGCTCGAAGAACGGCTGCGACGCTGCTGCGACGGCCCCGAAACCGAGGCCGAAGCGCGACGGGTAGCATTTGTCAATTATAACTGAAGTTATAGCACCGACTGCTACACAGAGAGCGAGAGCTCTCGTATGCGGTCAAGAGCCGCTTCCCATCGGATTTTCATCGTATCGTAGGAGGCATCCGATACGTCGGACGAAACGGTCAAAAGGGTGCCGTCTTCTACGGATGCCAACGCAAACACTTCACTACCCCCTTTCCATTGCATCGCTTCCAGGCTTGTCGTATCGTCGCTGCCCTCAGGTGTGATGATGCCGTCGTATACCCATTCAATTCGGTCGTAGGGACGCTTTTCCTCTATTGTCCCGACACGTCCGCCACCGGATCCGTCCCACAGACGGAGCGGATGCCCGATGATCCAGTCGGTATCGAAATACGTACCCGGGGCGAACTCCGCCAGCCAGGTTCGGTTGAATTCGTCTTCCAGCAAGACCATCCAGATGGTTTCTTTGGGGGCTACAATATATCGGGTTTGGGTGATCGTTTTCATAGGCAAGTGTTTTTGGTTACTTTAGGTACTTGAAAATACGCATTCCCTAACCGATCCTCTCCCAATAAAATCGTAAATGTCTGCTTCTCCTTCTACGTCTTCCTGGTCGTTCCGCCTTTTCACCAACCTCACGACCTGGGTATTGCTGGCCATTCTGACCGGGATTGCGCTCGGACACTGGGCACCCGAAACCGGACAACAGATGAAGGTACTGGGCGAATGGTTTGTGGCCGGTATCAAGTGCTTTATCGGCCCCATCATCTTTCTCACCATCGTGTTGGGTATCGCGGGCATGGGCGACCTTCGAAAAGTCGGACGCATCGGACTTAAGGCGCTTGTATATTTCGAAATCGTCAGCACCCTTGCCCTGGTCATTGGTGTCGCCGCGGCCTACCTCATCGAACCCGGCCATATCGACCGGCGGCAACTCGCACTGCCGGAAACTCCGGTTCCGGGAAACGGCGATGGCCATTTTGACTGGATGCAGTTTTTTCTCGACAACCTCACTTTACAGGTGCTTTTAGCTGCCATCGTGTGTGGTATTGCGCTGAACTATTCCTCCCATAGGCAACGGGTGGTCGACGGGTTGTATAGAATATCGTCGTTCGTTTTCAAGTTATTAAAATGGCTGATGTACCTCGCGCCCGTCGGTGCCTTTGGCGGGATGGCATACACCATCGGGAAATTTGGCCTTGCAACCCTTCTGCCTCTGGGAAAACTGATGCTGACCATGTACGTCACGATGGCGATTTTCGTTTTCGTTGTATTAGGAGGCATCATGCGGTATTATGGACTGAGCCTTCGCAAGTTCCTGCGGCACATACAGGCAGAATTATTGGTGGTGTTAGGAACATCTTCGTCGGAATCAGCATTGCCGCGTCTTATGGAAAAACTCCAGGAAATGGGATGCTCAAGGGCGGTGGTCGGTTTGGTCGTTCCGACAGGTTATTCGTTCAACCTCGATGGCACCTCCATCTATCTATCAATGGCCGTTATTTTCCTGGCACAATTATATAATGTCCCCCTATCTATAACTGATATCATGACGATCTTCTTCCTGCTCATGCTCACGTCAAAAGGGGCGGCTGGCGTTACGGGTAGTGGTTTCATCGTATTGGCCTCGACGCTCACGGCACTTCAAAAGATTCCCGTGGAAGGACTTGCCTTTCTGTTGGGCGTCGATAAATTCATGAGCGAGGCACGTGCCATTACCAACTGCATTGGAAATGGAGTGGCCGCTATCGTGATCTCAAAACAGGAAGGCGACTTCCAGGCCGATCCGGAACGGGCGCTTGACTAACGGGCTTCTTCTCTCCGGCAACATGCCCTAATGAACTTGCAACTCTCTAACGGAATTGTGTAGCGCAAAAAAAGGTTTCCAGCCGGAACTTGCGTCGAAATACCACTCCATGAATGTAAAACGACTTTTCGGCACGACCCTTACTATTTTAGGCATCGTTGGACTCATCTATGCTGCTATCCTGTTCATCAACACAGGAGGTCAAACGCGGGATGTGAAAGGCATCATCATCTCCGGTCTCCTCGGCCTGGTGTTTTTTGTCTCCGGTATCGGCTTATTGAAAGGAACGAAAGACGAGAGCTAGGTGAATCAACCTTCCCTTATAGCCCTTCCATCGACTGGAGGCGTATCCGGAACAGTTCGCGGCATTCTTTGCTGTTAGAGCATCCCATGTCGCCACAGTACCCCCTAACGGATACAAGATAACCGAATATGCCATTTTATCTCCCGAATACACCCTGCCTTAGACCGCTTTCGGACAAGGTCTGTAAAACACGAGGCGTGATGGAAACGAGCATGTAGATTTGCGCCAAAAAAAAATGGATTCACTATCAATTACCCAAAACCGATACCTGAATGTCCGTTTACTTTTGCCGCTGGCCATGGCATTCGTATCATGGGTTGCATTTCCTCAAAGCCCGATGAGCCGCATCTGGCTCAACATGTCGCATGAAGAAAATCCAGGTAACCAAATCCTGGTTGGATATACCGATATGGCGACGTTGGAAGTCGACCCCGGTTTTGACTCGGCACTGGCACCCGCGGGAGATTGCCTTTCGTCGCTTATCGGTTCTGAACACTACGTTATACAGGCCCGACCGGCTTTCGAAGCATCAGATGTAGTTCCGCTCGCACTGCATGCCGAATCATCCGGAACGTTTACAATCTGGCTGGATCATGCCGATGGCGTTTTTGAACAAGGCCAGGCGATTTATCTTTACGATGGTTTGGAAAATAAGTGCTCCGAGTTATCGGCCGCTTCCTATGTATTTACATCCGAATCGGGCGACTTCGACAACCGTTTCCAATTGCTTTACCAGACGTCAACATTAGGTTTGGCGACCTCGTCACAAGATACTGTATCCGTTTACGACGAGTCAGGTGTTTTGACGGTACATACCGGATCCGAAACAGCATCATGTATCCAGGTATTTGACTTGCAGGGCCGGGAAATTGCCCAATTGAAAACGCCTGCTACGTTAACGGCGTCACTGCCATTTGTATCAGCGCAACGCGAAGTGAGGCTTGTGCGTATTGTATACCCTTCGGGTCGGGTATTGGTCCGTAAAATACGGTTTTAAGACAAAGTACGTTTTCCAGAAAACCGCGTGAATCCGCAGTTCATGCGCGTTGAAGGCGGACGTACCTGTTTATTATGCATTTGGTTAATATTTTAGAGAAGATACGCTCGTCATAGGACGGGCGTTTCTGCTCTGCTCTAGTAGAAAAAATCAGCGATTAAGTCCCGTAAACGATTGGTAGTGGCGACCGAGCGGCACCATACACTTGACATCGTGATCGTTTACATACCATTCCAGGCAATATCCGTCCGGATCGACTTCGTGCTGCGCGCGCAGCATTTCGAAAGCGCGGTCAATCGCGTCGGGTTGTGAGGTATAATCCGAAATATAGAAGCTATTGTAGGGACCATTTTGAATGGTAAACGCACTGAGCCCCTGTTGTTCCATTTCGCCATCCAGTACGTTCGCGGCGGCTTTATACGTACCACCGTCGCGTCCTGGCCAAAACAGCCCATAAAAATGTCGCCTTTCGTTAGGCGGCAGGAGTGACTTCAACGTCTGCATGGCATCGGCGGCACCCCGGCGTCCGTCAACTGCCGTCACACAAAAAACCGGAACGTCTTCCTGGAAGGTAAAGCTGTCCATATTGGGAGATTTTCTCAAATTTACGAAAAAAACAGCTGGCTTACAATGCCAATTCGATCCAAACAGGGGCGTGATCACTGGTTTTTTCCCATCCCCGCACCTCTCGGTCAACTCCGCCTGCCTTCAGGTGGTCTTTGAGTTGGGGACTGAGCAGGAAATGGTCGATACGCAGACCGGCGTTGCGCTGGAAAGCGCTGCGGAAGTAGTCCCAAAACGTGTACATCGTCTCATTTGGGTAAAGGGTTCGAAGTGCGTCGGTCCACCCCTGCTGCACTAACGACTGGAACGCCGCCCGGGTTTCCGGACGAAAAAGGGCATCGTCTACCCAACGTTCCGGCTTATACACATCTTTTTCGGTTGGCATGACGTTGAAATCACCCGCCAAAAGCACGGGGGTGTCGTGTGATAACAGTACGGCAGCCCGCTCCTGCAAACGTCGAAACCAATCAAGCTTATAGTCAAACTTGGGGCCCGGCGCCGGATTGCCATTCGGCAAATACAAGCAGGCAATAACGAGCGGACCCGCAAGTACTTCCAGATAACGACTTTGTTCATCATCGGGATTACCGGGAAGCACACGGGTGATTTCCTGAATACGGATGTCATTCCTGGCTAAAATGGCGACTCCGTTCCAGCTTTTCTGTCCGTGCCAGATAGCCTGGTAGCCTGCGTCCGAAAACGCCGCCAGCGGAAACTTCTCCTGTGGCGCTTTAAGTTCCTGGAGGCACACGATATCCGGCTGCGCGAACTCCAGCCATTTCAAAACGACAGGAAGGCGCCCGTTCACACCATTGACATTGTAGGTGGCAATCTTCATAGCTACGTTTTCTCTAAGATAGTCAAAAAGGGCGAGATACATCCCTTGGCGCAGAACGTTATAAAAATATACAAACAGGCCTAAAATTAAATAAAATCAAACTTTACCGTTGTTTTTGTTATAAAATGACGTTTCTGCTTTTTTTGCTTTGTCATGTCGCCGATTTCTGCCATTTTGCACCAAACCCCAACTACCCCATGAAAAAAAACCTCAGCAGCGGCGAGAGCCTCTGCCGTCTGGTGGCTGCCGCTGCCTGTTTTTATGTATTGTACTTCTTCGAATTTGACTGGAAAATGGCCATCACGGGCGCCATCGGGCTCTTTTTTTTCATCACAGGAATTTGGCGCGTTTGCCCGGTATATTCCCTCTTTCACATTTCTACCAGGCGTCCGCCTGAAAAGCGATAACTCCAAACCACTGGTTGTTAATTCGATACCGACGTCCATGGGACGGCGTCGGGCTACTTATCCTCTCAGGTTAGCCCTTTACGAATCCTATTCGTACTAAAGCAGCAACGTAATTTGTACGTAAGAACCCACGTAATTCTACGTGTTTTTTGAAGAGTCTAACTATCGCCTCTTAATTTTGATATTTTTACCACACTGAATCTAAAACAAAACAACAAACCTCATGGAAAAAACAAACCCCAACGTAATTCCGCTCAAACAAGCACAGGATTGGGCGGCAAATTGGCAAAAAGACAACACACTTAAAGCCTTTCTGATTCAAAAAGACAATATTGACTCCATTTTGGCTGCAGGGGGAAATGTGGCTAATTTTAGAGGTTATCTAGGGCTGGACGATGCGGGAGATCCCGTTTTTATGTTGGTCGGTGTGGATGCCAGCGGAAACGATATAATCAATGAAGAAGATGGGTATTATGTTTACGATTTTAATGATCCATGCCCACGTACGTGTAGCCCCGGTAGTCCACTCATAATGAAGTAATGGCACACCTTCTTTCCTACATAGGTGACTTTCTTCTTCTGGTCAATTTGATACTGTCACTGTCGATACGACCAAAGAATCGCACCATTATCTTCTTTATCGTATACCAGTTCTGCATTTTTTTGGTTCAGACGGCCGGTACGACACTCAGCACCTTGGGGGAGCGTAATCTGTTTCTGTCCCACTACTATTTCGTGGGACAGTTTTTACTACTAAGCCTCTTTTATTACAGTCTTTTGAATACGTCACAGAGGCGCATCCTATTACTCGCTCAACCTGCCGTACTTATACCGCTGGCAATTCAATACACAGTGGATCCCGAAGTCTATTGGAAATTCAATCATTTAGAGATTCTGTTAACGGCCTTTCCGATTATTGCCTTTGCTGCCTTTCATTTCTACAATCAACTAGATGGTCCGAAACAATTTCACCTGATTAATCTGTCGATAATGATGTACCTTTTCGGCAGTACCGTGCTTTTTCTAGCCGGTAATACGGTGAATCTGATGGTAAATAATCGTGCACGGATTTGTTGGGATCTTAACTCTATCCTTTATATTTTATTTCAACTATGTGTGTTACATGAATTGCGTGTTACGTACTTAAAAAGACCCCTGTCACAGCATGAAGCAGGTCACTGA
This sequence comes from Flavobacterium sp. HJ-32-4, assembly GCF_022532105.1. Classification (NCBI taxonomy): domain Bacteria; kingdom Pseudomonadati; phylum Bacteroidota; class Flavobacteriia; order Flavobacteriales; family Flavobacteriaceae; genus Flavobacterium; species Flavobacterium sp. HJ-32-4. Next base: position 3,493,546 of record NZ_CP092832.1, read on the forward strand.
AAATGACTTAATTCTGGGAATCATTTACATCTCTCTCGCCTTCTTAATGATGGGAGGGATTGTCGTAACCTTTTTCTACTTCTCCAAAAAGAAAATACTTCAAAAAGAGCTCGAAAAACGTGACCTCCGCATCTCGCACCAGAAGGAACTCCTGCGGTCCATCATCCTCACGCAGGAGGAGGAACGGGCGCGTATTGCGCAGGACCTGCACGACGACATCAGCTCTAAACTGAATATCGTGTCGCTGAACGGACACCTGCTGAAGGAAAAAAGCCTGCCACCGGACGAAGCCGACCGTATACGGGAAGCTATTGTCGAACTCACGGGAAAAGCATTGGAGAATTCACGGCGTATTGCTCATGACCTACTGCCTCCCGTACTCGAGAAATTCGGCCTCGTGGCGGGCATCGAAGAATTGGTGCAGGAGTTCGAAGCGTCGAAGCGCGTTACGACCAGCTTTACCCAGCACCTTTCGCATGAGCCGGAAGACGAACGCACCAGCCTGCAGGTATTTCGCATCCTACAGGAATTGATGAACAACTCGTTGCGTCATGGAAAATCGACACATATCAGCATCAATCTATCGGAAGAAAACGGACGCTACAGCTGCCACTACACCGATAACGGATCGGGGATGGACGCACAGACACTGAAAAATGCCCGCGGCCTCGGCCTGCGAAATATCGAGAACAGAATTGAAATCCTCGAAGGAACCTTTAACATCGACAGCCAGCCGGGCAAGGGTGTCCGGGTTCACTTTACCTTTTGACTGTAACCATGGAACAACAACCGCATACGCACATCCGCATCGCCCTTGCCGACGATGAAATGCTGTTCCGCAAGGGCATCGCTTTCCTATTGGGACGTGAAAGTGATATTGAAATCGTGCTTGAAGCCTCCGACGGACAGGAACTCGTCGATTACCTTAAGGAAAGCCATGAACATCCGGATATTGTGCTCATGGACCTTAAAATGCCGTCACTGAACGGCGTGGAAACCACCAAAATCCTGAACCGGAACTTCCCGAATATCCGCATCATTGCCCTTACCAGCTATAACACCAAGCCTTTCATCGCCAATATGATTCAGGTAGGCGCCGTCTCGTATATCGTAAAAAATGCGAGTCCGGACGAGATGATCCATACCATCCGGCAGGTGGCCGAAAAAGGGTTCTACTATAACGAAGAGGTTATGCAGATCATCCGGTCGGGCGACCTGCGGAAAACACCGAAAAGCCTGCTCGACAATACGTTTCTCACCCAGCGGGAACTGGAGATACTGGAGGGCATCTGCCAACAGAAAAACTCGGCGGAAATCAGCGCAGAATTGTACCTCAGCCAGCGCACCGTCGAAGGGCATCGCACCAACCTCCTGGTCAAAACCGGGTCGCGCAACATCGCTGGCCTGGTGGTCTTTGCAATCCAAAACCGTTTGGTGAACATCGGCGGACTCGACTGATTCCTATTTCAGCAGTTTGTTGGTAAAAAGGTAATCGGCAGTTTGGTACCAGGCGATCGTCTCCTCAAGAAACGACGGCTCTGGCTGTAACGGCAGCAAACGATCCTGTTTCCGATCCCAACGGTAAAACGCCTTTTTCTTCTGGTCGCTCAAAATCATGATCCGGTCGCCTTTCATCAGTGCCAACTTCCGGTAGGTACCGACGAACGAACGCTCCTCAAACGCAGCATCTCGTACATCCTTACCATAAAAATCCGATTCATACGACCAGCCCAGGAGTCCGAAGAAGGTTGGGAATAAGTCGATTTGGGAACACTGCTCCGCGATCTTTCCATTCTGTTCTGCCGGAAGATTCACAATCAGCGCCGGGATGTGGTAATTCTTCACATCGATCTCGTCTTTGCCCGCGCTGCTGGCGCAGTGGTCGGCTACGATGACAAATACCGTGTTTTGGAACCAGGGCTTTTTGCGCGCCGCCGCGAAAAGTTCGCGCAACGCAAAGTCGGTGTACTTGACGGCCCCGTCACGACTGGTGCCAGACGGAATATCGATCTTTCCTGACGGATACGTATACGGCCGGTGATTCGACGTGGTCATGATAAAGTTAAAGAACGGCTCTTTTCGGGCATAGTGGGCATCGGCGACAGATAGCATCTTGCGGTAAATATCCTCATCGCATATCCCCCAGGCATTCTCGAAGGTCACCTCACCATCCGTAATGTTGTGACGGGTTGTCTTGATGGCATCGCTCAACACACTTCCGCGTCCACGGTCGTAAATCGTAAACCCGTTACCGCCGTAGAACGCATTCATGTTATCGAAATACCCATCACCGCCGTAAAAGAAATTGCGGACGTAACCGCGTTTTTCGAACACGCTTCCCACCGTATACAGTCCGCCGTTCTCCGGACGCTTTACGATACTTTGTCCGGGTGTCGGTGGAATACACAGTGTAACGGCTTCCATGCCCCGTACCGTCCGGGTTCCTGTAGCGTACATATTCGAGAAAAACACGCTTTTTTGGGCCAGGCTGTCGAGGAAAGGTGTAATATGTTTTTCGTTTCCGAATTCCTGCAGGAAACTGCCCGACAGACTCTCGACGAGAATGAATACCACATTTTTGGGAGCTCCCGTACCTGTATCCAGCGAATTGGAAATCTTGCGGTGGATGGAAAAACCATCTGAAGAATACACACTCGTTTCCTGCTGCAATTTCGAGCGCACCAACTGGAACGCCTTTTTATTGTCGATGGAAGTATAGAACTCCGTATACTTCATTTGGTTGTTGCGGAACGCTGAAAAGAAAGAATACACGCCGGTTTTCGACAGTTCGGAATTATAGCGGTTCGGCGACCATTCGGCATCCGTGTTGCGCAACCAGACGGTGCAGAGAAACACCACCAGGCCATAACCCAAAGCGAGGGCCAGGCTTCGGTTCCAACGTGCTTTTGACCGGAAAGCCGTAGTAAAGGCTGCGTTGCGCCAGAACAGGAATAGGAAAAGCACCGTAAGTGCCACCACCGCCCCGACGAGCAGCGGCAGCGGATACGATTCCTGGATGTTGGCTACGACCTCATGGGTATAGATCAGGTAATCAACCGCAATGAAGTTGAACCGACTCCGGAATTCCTCCCAGAACGTGAATTCGGCAAAGAAGGCAAATACGAGAATAAACACGGCCAGGCTGGTAAAAAACCAGACCATAACCCGGTCGAACAGACTGCCCACCCATCGATTCGGGAAAAAACAGAAGTATAACGTCGGCAGGAGCCCGGCGTAGAAAGCGGTCGCTACGTCGAAAAGAAGTCCGGTTCCCAGGGTGCGGAGTATATCAAGTGGCGCCCACGAAACGTCCGCCGATTGCCATATAAGCAGTGCGATGCGAACCACGGAAGACGTGACGACGAACCACGTGAGAAAGTGAGCCAGGACGGCGAATCGCCCGGACCTGCGAAGGAATTGAAACATGGATAGTGTGGTTGGTTATAGTTGGTGTAAAAATACGTAATTTCCTTAAAGGTAAGACTGGTGGGGCGACGTCAAAAAAAAAAACGCAACCCGGTGAGGATTGCGTTAGAAGTGCCCAAGACTGGACTCGAACCAGCACACCCGAAGGCGCTGCGACCTGAACACAGTGCGTCTACCAATTTCGCCACTTGGGCATTCAGGACGACAAAAGTAGTCCTTTTTCGGTAATTCCAAAACGGTTTCCGCGTTTTTTAGTATAAAAAACGTCGAGTCTGAGACTGCGACTGCGACTACTATCATACTTTCCCACTTCCCGAACTTTTTCTACCTTCGCCCCCATGGCAAAACACATCATCGTCATCATCGGCGGACCTGGCAGCGGAAAAACGACCCTGATCGATGCCCTTGCGGCAAAAGGCTTCCGGTGCTATCCTGAAATTTCAAGGGAAGTGACCCTGGAAGCGCGTAAGAACGGCATCGAACAACTGTTTCTGGAAAACCCTTTGCTGTTCAGCGAACTCTTGCTGGAAGGACGCCGCAAACAATTCCTCGATGCCCAGGAAGACGAGGCGGACGTGGTTTTCATCGACCGCGGCCTGCCCGACGTGTTGGCCTATATGCACTACATCGGCGATTCCTATCCACCTCATTTTGACGAAACCTGTCGGATCCATACCTACACCCACATTTTCATGCTGCCACCGTGGGAAGCCATTTATGTGTCGGACGATGCACGCTACGAAAGCTATGAACAGGCCGTCAAGATACACGAGCACCTGATCGAAACCTACGGAAAATACGGTTATGAGATGTTTGAGGTACCGCGCGATACGGTAGAGAACCGCGTGAACTTTATCCTCGAGAAACTGGCGTAAACCTACTTTTTCCGCGCATACTTATTGTCTTTCCAAGGGTTAGTGCCGGCCGCACTCTGCGCAATGAGTTGTTCGAGCCGTTTGCGCTGTGTCGCTTCCTGTTTGGCACTCATCACCCAATGTATTGATGTCCGCCGGTAGGACGGTGCCAGGTTTTCGAAGTAGGCCCATGCCTCGGGATGCTTCCGGAAGACGGCTTCAAATGGAGCCGGAAAAGCGGCTTTTTCCTTTTCATATGAATAGACGCCTTTTTTGTCGGCCTTGGCGGAATCGAACGCGGCGAGTCCGGCGGGAGTCATTTTCCCCGCTTCCGTAAGGGCCGCTACCTTTTTGATATTGACATTACTCCAACTGCTGCCGGGTTTGCGGGGTGTAAACCGAATTTGGTAGCGGTCGGCGTCAATCGTTTGCCGGACGCCGTCGATCCAGCCGAAACACAGCGCTTCGTCGACTGATTCCGACCAGGTCATGCCCGCTTTTCCGGTGCTAACTTTATAATATCCTACCAGCAATTCGGCGGCTGTTTCGTGGTGCTGGACCAACCATTCACGGAATTTACTGGGAGAGGAAAAGAATACCGCGTCCATGACTTTTTTCGTAAAGATACGCCCTCTGAAAAGAGAAAAGCAAGGGGAAATTACGGGATAGCCTGGGTCGCCAATCGATAGGGTTGGTCCCATCGGGCCTGCAATCGCTCGAGCTCCCGAAGGTTCGCGTCGGATGGGAGATTCTTTTTCCATCGTGTGATCTGTCGATCGAGCGTCGTCCGGTCCCTTCGCAGGAAAGCACAGGTTCCTTTCGCAAACCGATACCACGCCGCACCGTCAGCGTCTCCGAACCACTTTTGGAATACGGAATAGGTGCTTCTCAGGTAGCGAAGGGCTTTTTTGTTCTCACCCGCGAAAGCATACAGTTGTCCGGCGTGCCAGCGAAGCGATTGTCGGTTGTCAGGATGCCCATCAGCAAGAAAATCCTCAATACGTTGCGCGGCCTCCACATAATGGCCTTTCGTGGCAAGCACCCGCCAGCAGCAGGTATCGCTGTCGAACGCACGCTGCGGGTACGTAACCTGCGCGTATGCCGTAGTAACTAAGAAAAAAAGGAAGATAAAGGATCGTTTCCTGAAAAGGAAAAACGGAATTATTCCGCGGTACCGCATTAGTGCCGGAAGGAAGACGCCAGTGTCGAATGTGCCTCTGGGTGCGCAATCATTGACAACAACAACAGGGCGAAGGCACCAAACGCAAGGATAATTGCCAACCATAGCACACCTCTGTGCTTCCGGATGTAGTGCTCAAGAACTTCTTCCTTTACGCGGATATCGGGCTTCAGATGGGTTTTCATAGCGCGGAGCGTTGTTTGTCTCTCTATAACGGTATAGAACAGGTAAAATTGTCTTTACCCTACCGTAACATAGTAGTTTTATGAGACCGAGGCAATTAACGGCGCTACGGAGCAGCCAAAACGGCGCGTTAGCCCCCGTCAGCGCTGGAGTAGCGACCCTCACAGGCTTCCAAACCGATTGCTTTTCCTATTTTTACCTCATGACCGCCCTCGACGCTTTACGCAGCTACTGGAAACACGATGCCTTTCGACCTTTGCAGGAAACGATCATCGAATCGGTGCTGGCAGGGCGTGACACTGTGGCGCTACTGCCTACCGGTGGCGGTAAGTCCATCTGCTTCCAAATCCCGACATTGGTCAAAGGCGGTGTATGCCTGGTCGTATCCCCGCTCATCGCACTTATGAAAGACCAGGTGGCCCAACTCGCTGCGCGTGGCATCAAGGCATTGGCCCTTACCGGTTCCTTATCGACAGACGACATCAGCGACCTGCTCGATAACGTCAAATTTGGCGACTATCGTTTTCTGTATCTCTCACCTGAACGATTGCAGATCGACTGGATTGTAACACGGCTGACTGAGTTACCCATCAACCTTATCGCAGTTGACGAAGCCCACTGTGTCTCGCAATGGGGACACGACTTCCGGCCAGCGTATCTGAAGGTGGGTGACTTACGAAAACAGTTTCCGGGCATTCCGCTGATCGCATTGACGGCTACGGCCACCCCGCGCGTGCGGACCGACATCATACAACTGTTGTCGTTAGGGGAACCGTCGGTTTTCGAAGGCTCTTTTGAACGTCCGAACATCGGTTATCATGTCGTCGCCACAGAAGATAAAATAGGACGTGCCGTTGCGATCCTCGAGCGGCAGCAGGGTTCGGCCATCGTGTATGTACGGAACCGGAAAGCCTGCCATGAAGTGGCCGACCAGTTACAGGCATATGGAATTGCTTCGACGCATTACCATGGTGGACTCCCCTTCCGGGAGAAGAACCGCCACATGGAAGAATGGATGACGGGCCGGAAACGGTGTATCGTCGCCACCAATGCCTTCGGAATGGGTATTGACAAACCCGATGTGCGCACCGTCCTTCACCTGGAATTACCCGAAAACCTCGAAAACTATTATCAGGAGGCAGGTCGTGCCGGACGTGACGGTGCGAGCGCTGCGGCCATTATCCTAGTGGCGCCTGCCGATGTTGACCATGCACGGGGCCGTTTTTTAGGATCGCTTCCCTCGAAAACCTTTCTTCTGGAAGTTTATAAAAAACTCTGTAACCACTTACAGATTGCGTATGGAGAAGGCCCAGGCGAGGTCTACCCGTTGAGCCTGCACCGTTTTTGTGTGCACTATGGCTTCCCTGTGATTAAAACCTACAACGCGCTGCAGTTCCTGGATCGGTCGGGTGTGGTAGCGCTTTCGCAGGACGGCATCGAGAAAGTGACACTGCGGTTCACGGCCGAGTCAAAAGAAATCATCCGCTACGCCAGTCTGCATCCGGCGGATGAACCCGTCGTCAGTTTGCTGCTGCGCACCTATCCGGGCATCTGGGAAATCGAAACCGCACTCAATCTTCCCTTCCTCGCCCGAAAAACCGGTAAAGACGAAGCGGAACTGTTGCAGGTGCTGGAGCGTCTCGCCGCACGTGAACTGGCCGATCTAAGGCGCAACGACAGTGATGCCGCCGTTTCCTTCCTTGAAATACGCGAAGACGAACACACCATCAGCCGGGTATCCCGCCATCTGGAAAGCCAGAATACCGTGAAAACCCAGCAGTTTGAAGCGGTTGCCGCTTACGTAACCTCCGACGGCATTTGCCTTTCGCGCAAACTGTTGACGTATTTTGGAACGCCAGGTGAAGATTGCGGCCGCTGTTCGACCTGCCTGGCGCGAAAAGCCACACGACCGGTAACGGCCGCCGACCAGCTACGCCGCCTATTGGCAAACGGATCGTACTCGTCGGGTGAACTCGAAAAAGCCACCGGATTACCGCCGGATGCCCTTATCTTTGCGCTCCGGACGCTGCTGGAGAACGAAGAGATCGTGCTTACGTCCGATAACCGATATAAATGGAATGGATAATCTTCGTATAGTCTTTATGGGAACGCCCGAATTCGCAACGGGCATCCTCGACGCCATCCGACAGGCGGGATATGAGGTCGTGGCAGTCGTTACGGCCCCGGATAGGCCCGCAGGTCGCGGACAAAAACTGCATTTTTCCCACGTAAAAGAATACGCCCTTGAACATGGGCTACCCGTGTTGCAACCCCTGAACCTGAAAGACGAGGCTTTCCGTGAGGAGCTCGCTGCTTTTCAGGCTGACATACAAGTGGTAGTGGCCTTCCGGATGCTGCCGAAAGCAATTTGGGCATTGCCTCCGAAAGGGACCTTCAACCTGCATGCTTCGCTGCTGCCCGATTACCGTGGTGCCGCACCGATCAACTGGGCGCTGATCAACGGGGAAACCGCTACTGGTGTTACGACCTTCTTCATCGATGAGAAAATCGACACCGGCGCGATTATACTGAGTAAAGAAACGACCATCACCCACGAGGATAATGCGGGGACCCTGCACGACCGTTTGATGGCCTTGGGAAAAGATGCGGTGGTGGAAACCCTGCGACGCGTGACCGACGGAAGCGTTACCACTACTCCCCAACCGATGGATGACACGGGAAAAAATGCGCCCAAGCTGACCAAAGAAAATACGCGAATTGACTGGCAAATGTCAGGCGAGGCCATCCGTAACCTGATACGGGGCCTGTCGCCCTATCCGGCAGCCTGGACACTGTTTACGGATGCAGGCCAGGAATGGAACGTCAAAATATATGAAGCGGAATTCGAGGCCGGGGCATGCGATCACCGTCCGGGCACCCTTGTGACAACGAAGAAAGACCTCCGCATTGCCGTTACCGACGGCTACCTGCGTATCCTGTCGTTGCAGTTTCCGGGTAAGAAAAAAATGACCGTTTCCGAACTCCTGAACGGCATCCGGTTCTCCGAAGAGGCATTTGCGCTGTAGGGCGCGCCGTTACTGGCCTTGCGGCATTTTGGAAAAATCAAGCCTGCTTATGAACAAATGCATTGAAGTTATTAACAAAAATGCGTCTGAACCCCGCCAGCCCTTGCCTGGTAAGGAATTCCTCTTAAATTTGTTTGTATAAGGAATGTTTAACCAACAATTAATACTATTATTATGAACAAATCAGAATTGATCGATGCAATCGCGGCTGACGCCGGAATTTCAAAAAATGCTGCTAAACTGGCTCTTGAGTCGTTCATCAACAACATCGGCGGCACACTGAAGAAAGGCGGACGTGTTTCCCTGGTAGGTTTTGGATCTTGGTCTGTATCAAGCCGTGCTGCAAGGGAAGGGCGTAACCCACAAACAGGTGCCAGCATCAAGATCGCTGCTAAGAAAGTAGTGAAGTTCAAAGCAGGTGCTGACCTCGAAGGAGCCATCAACTAATCGTTCTATTCGATACAACCTCAAGGCCTTCCCTTCATTGGGAAGGCTTTTTTTGTTAACGCTGTAGGAATAGGCATTCTTTTTATGAAAATAATTTTATACTTTTAAGAAAAATTCCGTGTCTCATGACTTTGGAAAAGCTACGAAAAGGACAATTACTCATTGCGGAACCGTCGAGTACTTTGGGCGATGCGTCGTTCAACCGCTCGGTAATCCTGCTGGCTGACCATACCCGTGAGGGCTCGGTAGGCTTCATCATCAACAAGCCGCTTCGGTATACGCTGAGCGACCTGATACCGGAGCTGAACGCCAAATTCAAGATTTACAATGGAGGCCCGGTAGAGCAAGACAATCTCTATTTCATCCATAACGTACCGGATTTGATTCCGGAGAGTATCGAGATTTCCAACGGTATTTATTGGGGAGGCGATTTCGAATTTGCCCGCGACCGGATCAACCGGGGCGAAATCGGGAAAGACAACATCCGCTTTTTCCTGGGGTATACCGGATGGAGCGCCCACCAGTTGGAAGAAGAGATGCAATCGCACTCGTGGATACTCGCCGATAACATCTACGAGAAGAAAATCCTCGGACGTCCTACCACCCATTTCTGGAAAGAGAAAATACTGGAATTAGGCGGTGAGTATCTCATCTGGTCGAATGCACCCGAAAATCCCATCCTGAACTGATCAGGCCAGGCGCAACTGGGCATTTAACTGCACCAGCAAGCGCCGCGCAAAGGCATCCCCAAACGCTTTTTTCCGATAGGATGTAATCGGGCGTATACCCATAATCACGTTCGTAAGGAACAACTCATCCGCTTTTTGAAGATCGAAAGGAGAAATCGGTTCTTCCACCACCTCAATACCTTCCATTTTTCGCGCCAGGGCCATTACCTGCTGTCGCATCACGCCGTTCAGGCAGCCTTCTGATACCGGCGGTGTTGCCAATCGGTTGCCGGTCAGCATAAACACATTGCCCTGCACCGCTTCTGCCACATTACGCGCATCGTTCAGCAACAGGCAGTTCGCATAGCCGTTCTCTTCGGCGAAAACCGCCGCTGTGACGTTGAGCATCCGGTTGGTCGATTTGATAGAAGACAGCAATTGCCGCGGAATCAGGTAATCTTTGTAGAGCTCTACCTCATACGGCCCTTCCTCCCATCCAAATACCGGATCGATGGCCGTCGCTTCCATTAGCCACGACACCGTGTTGTCGGTTGGTCGGTAAAACCCGCCGCTATTCCGGAACACCGTAATACGGACGCGGGCCGCCGCCTGGTAGCCCAATGTCGTTACCAATTCGGCAATCGCCGCGGAAAAGAACTCCATCGTGAAGGTCATCGGAATTTCCATCCGGCAAATGCGCATGGCGGCCATCAAACGGAAATAATGGTCTTCGAGAAACAGCGGTTTGGCGTCGTTCACCCGCAGTGTTTCAAAAACCCCGTCACCGAAGAGGAAGCCGCGGTTACGGGCCAAAGGAATGGAAGCGTCGGGAACGAGTTCCCCGTTGAAGTGCAGCATAAAAAAAGCCCTGAAGGATCAGGGCAAATATACGTCTAAATGAAGCGTCCCACAATCAAACGGATCCGATCACGTGTTTAAGATCCGACACCTGGTTTTCCCACAATTGGGCCGCTTCGTCGAGTTCTGACTCGGGTGCGTAGTCGACCACCATCAGCGATACGTCTTTCGTGATCTCATCCTCAAGGATGCGAAGCTCGAAAAAGTAGTCGGTATCATGGTCGTTCTGGTCAATCCAGCGGAACTTGATTTTCTCGCCCGTTTTGCGTGAGGCTACGCGTGCACGTTCTTCTGTGTCCTCCCATATGAAGGTAAAGATCTCGCCACGGGCGTTTACATTATCGGCGAACCACTCAGATAAACCAGAGGGTGTGGAAATATACTGATAGAGCAGCTGAGGCGAGGAATTGATAGGGAATTCAAGTTCGTATTTTACTTTTACTTCCATGCGGATTGGGGATTGAAAGTCGAAATATATACAATTAAAATTAATTGTTTGGCACCCGATACAAATAAAAATTTAGAGGCCGTTCTTGCCACATCTGAATTTAGTCCTATATTTGCACCCGCGTTCCGAAACGGACGCCGAATCAGGCGAGGTAGCTCAGTCGGTTAGAGCGCAGGATTCATAACCCTGAGGTCACGGGTTCAACTCCCGTCCTCGCTACAAAAAAGTCGTCCAATGGACGGCTTTTTTTTTGGCCCTATCGCCAAAATGCATCTTTCTCCTCCTTTTCCGCTTCATTTTATAGGTGTTTTCTTAGCTCAAAAGCGTTTTTACACTACAAATCCGACAAAAAATGCGGTAAAAAGCGACTTTTATCGAAAAACACAAATTGTTGATTTATAATTATTTAAGGCATATCGCAATTCTAAAAAGTGTATTTCGTCGACAAAAAGCATCACTTTATCGATAAAAAATTTGGCTGGTAGTTTTTTCTTTTCTAAGTTTGACATGCCCCAAATCTTAAAAAAATGAAAAAAATTACGCTGGCAACATTGGTCCTGTTGCTCTTCTCGACTGGCGTGTGCTTTTCCCAGAAAACCTATTGGCGTTTTGACGGTACTGAAAAAACCGTTCGTGACAAGCCTAAACGAAAAACCGTTCCAAATGAATTCCGGGTGGTAACACTCGACTTCAATGCCATTAAGTCTGAACTGGCCCAAACGGCCGTCCGTGGCGCGAACGGATTACTGACAAAGACCGTATGGGTCGATTTCCCTATGGAAGACGGCACAACGGAAACGTTCAGCATGGAGAAAACCTACACCCTCGCCCCTGAACTCGAGGCGCTGTATCCGGATATTACCTCGTATTTCGGGGTGAGCCGAAAAAATCCGCTGAACAAAATCTATATCAGTTTGTCGCAGTTGGGCTTCGCCGGACTCGTTACGGGCGAAAAAACCATCTACATCGACACCTACGACTTCCTAAAAAACGACGGTCGCTATATCGTCTATGACCGGAACAAATGTACGCGTGCCGAAAAAGACGGCTTCGAGTGCCATGCAGATGTAGATGTCGTAGATATAGAATCGCTGCCGCCTTCCATGCAGTTCCGGAACTCTACCGACGGTATTTTCCGCACTTTTGACCTTGCCGTTGCCTGTACGTCTGAATATACCTATTACTACGGAAACACGGTAGCGAATGCCCTTGCCGCCATCAACACCACGATCACACGTGTAAACAGTGTGTATAAGCGTGACTTCGCCGTGGTCTTCCAGGTCGTAGCGTCTAACAACCGTCTTGTCTATCGCAATAATGTCAACATCGACACCACGCCTGATCCAGATCCGTATGACAACTACGACGGCAGCCAGATGCTGAGTGCCAATACCAGCAACATTACGGGTATTATCGGCGCCAGCGCGTATGACGTCGGACACGTATTCAGTACGGGTGGTGGTGGTATCGCCTCAACTGCTCCTTGTAATGCTACAAGTAAAGGTTCAGGCGTGACGGGCATCGTAACACCGCAATTCGATCCGTTCGACATCGACTATGTCTGCCACGAAATCGGTCACCAGTTCGGTGCCAGCCACACCCAAAACAATGCCTGTCAACGTGCAGCGGCCGCCGCTATGGAGCCTGGTAGTGGTTCGACCATTATGGGATACGCCGGAATTTGCGCACCGAACGTGCAAAACAACTCCGATGCCTATTTCCATGCCTACAGCATCCAGCAAATAACCGGCGGTATGTCAGGATATACGTGTGAGACCGAAACTGCCATCAACAATGCCGAGCCAACCGTATCTACGACGGCTACGTACACCATCCCAAAATCGACACCGTTCATCCTGACCGCAACAGGAAGTGATTCCAATGGCGACACCATCACCTATTGCTGGGAACAAATGAACAATGGTACGGGAACTGGAGAAGTTATGCCTCCTGCTTCGACCAACACCACACGGCCGGCTTTTCGTTCGTTTACACCCACAACAGACCCTACCCGCACCTTCCCGAACCTCAATGCCGTGATCGCGAACGTGACGCCGACATGGGAGGTGCTGCCAAGCGTGGCCCGTACGATGAACTTCCGCTGTACGGCGCGCGATAACAACTCATTGGGCGGGCAAACCAACCAGACCAATACCACCCTTACGGTAAGCGGCACCGCCGGACCTTTCGTCGTGACCGCTCCGAACACCAATGAAACCTGGTATGTGGGCGAAACCAAAGCCGTTACGTGGAGCGTCAACAGCACCAATACCCTGTCGGCAAATGTCAACATCAAACTATCGACAGACGGCGGTTATACCTACCCTATCACACTTGCATCCGGCGTGACCAACAACGGAACTGCCAATGTCACGGTTCCTAATAACATTGGTTCGAACAACCGCGTGAAAATCGAAGCGGCGAGCAACATCTTCTTTGATATCTCGAACACGAATTTCACGATCAAAGCCAACACGTTCGAACTTACGACCGCGCAGAACACCGTATCGGTTTGTTCCCCAACCAATGCGGCCTACAGCTTTACGTATACCCCGGCACCTACTTTCTCGTCTACGACTACGTTCACGGCAAGCGGACTTCCGGGCGGTGCTACTGCTGCTTTTTCGCCTACCACCCGCAACGCGACGGGTTCCGTAAGCCTGACGGTGGGTAACCTTACCGGCATCACACCAGGCACCTATAATTTCAACGTGATAGGAACCGCCGGAAGTAACGTGATCACGCTGCCGATGGTATTGCGTATTTTCGACTCTACTATCGGAGCTGTGACCCTTACCAGTCCGATCAACGGCGCGCCAAACCAGCAAACGTCCTGCCTATTGCAATGGAATGCGGTATCGACAGCGTCGTCTTATACCGTCCAAATTTCAACCGATCCGACCTTTGCCACGGTGACCGAAACCGCCACTATCACAGCTACGTCCTACCAAACCACGTCGCTGTCGGCCGGCACCATCAACTACTGGAGAGTGCGTCCGAACAACCCTTGCGTAAACGGCAACTTCTCTCCCAGCTTCGCCTTCCAGATCGCGAGCGACACCTGTAAGAGCTATGACCAGGAATATTTCGAATTCAACGACAACGTTTGGGACCTGAACTCGACCAATGCGGTGAGCGCCCGGGTTGACGTAGCGGATAACATCGTCATCAGTGAAGTCAGTTTCTACATGCGGGCCACGCATGCCGCCCTTGGTGATATCAAAATGCAGTTTAGCGGTCCTACCGGCATTTTCGCGGAAATCTACAACCGTGATTGTACCGGAGCGAATTTCGACGTCACCTGGGATGACGACGGAACCGTACTGACATGTGGTAACGTGACAGCCGCAACAAATGCCGGCTTGGAAGGCACACAGCAACCGAGCCAGCCGCTGTCAAAATTCGATGGCACCTCGTCACTCGGAACGTGGGTATTGCTCGCAACCGACCGTGGCGCCAACACATCCGGAGGTACCTTCAACGAATTCAGGGTAGACATCTGTGGAAAACTGCAGATCGTCAATAACATAACCGTGACGAATAGTTCCGTAAAAGCCCCGCTTGGATTGACTACGACCATCACCCAATCCAAGCTACTTGCCGCCCAGCCAGGTGCCACTACATCTGACTTGGTGTATGTATTGACCGACTTACCCGACAACGGAACATTGAAAAAAAGCAATGCATCCCTGTCACTGGGGCAAACATTCACGCAGGCCGATATCAATAGCGGTGCAGTGACCTATACGCACAATGGCGCCAATTCCAATCCGGATAGTTTTACCGTAATTGTAAAAGGCACCAGCATGGCGCTGTCAGAAGCCAAAACAACGGATATCGAGATCTGTTCATTTGCTACCAATCCGTCACAAACCAATGTACTTTGTTTCGGAGCGTCTACGGGCTCCGCTGCCGTGGCTCCTTCAGGCGGTGTAGCACCCTATACGTATCTGTGGTCGACAGGCGCTACTTCAGCTAGTGTCACCGGACTCGCAGCCGGATCTTACAGCGTGACCATTACAGACGCCAGCGGATGTGCCATGCCGCAAAGCTTTACACTCACACAACCTGCCGCGGCCCTGACAGTAACGTCTGCCGGACAGACCAACATCAACTGTTTCGGAAATGCCACTGGTGCTGCCTCGGTAACTGTAAGTGGTGGAACGACCAACTACTCCTACAACTGGACACCGGGCAACCCAACCGGTGACGGAACCGCTTCGGTAACCGGATTGACCGCCGGAACCTGGACGTGTACGGTGACCGATGCCAACGGTTGTACTGCTTCACAGAACTTCACCATCACACAACCTGCCGCGGCCCTGACAGTAACGTCTGCCGGACAGACCAATATCAACTGTTTCGGAAACGCTACCGGTGCTGCTTCGGTAAGCGTGAGCGGTGGAACGACCAACTACTCTTATAACTGGACGCCGGGCAACCCAACCGGTGACGGAACTGCTTCCGTAACCGGATTGACAGCCGGAACCTGGACGTGTACGGTAACCGATGCCAACGGATGTACCGCTTCACAGAACTTCACCATCACACAACCAGCCGCGGCCCTGACAGTAACGTCTGCCGGACAGACCAACATCAACTGTTTCGGAAACGCTACAGGTGCTGCTTCTGTAACGGTAAGTGGTGGAACGACCAACTACTCCTACAACTGGACACCAGGCAATCCAACCGGTGACGGAACTGCTTCCGTAACCGGGTTGACAGCCGGAACCTGGACGTGTACCGTGACCGATGCCAACGGATGTACTGCTTCACAGAACTTCACTATCACGCAACCTGCTGCTGCCCTGACAGTAACGTCTGCCGGACAGACCAATATCAACTGTTTCGGGAACGCCACCGGTGCTGCTTCTGTAACGGTAAGTGGCGGAACGACCAACTACTCCTACAACTGGACACCAGGCAACCCAACAGGTGACGGAACTGCTTCCGTAACCGGATTGACCGCCGGAACCTGGACGTGTACCGTGACCGATGCCAATGGATGTACTGCTTCACAAAACTTCACCATCACACAACCTGCTGCTGCCCTGACAGTAACGTCTGCCGGACAGACCAACATCAACTGTTTCGGAAACGCTACAGGTGCTGCATCGGTAACGGTAAGTGGCGGAACGACCAACTACTCCTACAACTGGACACCAGGTAACCCAACCGGTGACGGAACTGCTTCCGTAACCGGATTGACAGCCGGAACCTGGACATGTACCGTGACCGATGCAAACGGATGTACCGCTTCACAGAACTTCACTATCACGCAACCTGCTGCTGCCCTGACAGTAACGTCTGCCGGACAGACCAACATCAACTGTTTCGGAAACGCTACAGGTGCTGCTTCTGTAACGGTAAGTGGTGGAACGACCAACTACTCCTACAACTGGACACCGGGCAACCCAACAGGTGACGGAACTGCTTCGGTAACCGGATTGACAGCCGGAACCTGGACGTGTACGGTAACCGATGCCAATGGATGTACTGCTTCACAGAACTTCACTATCACACAACCTGCCGCAGCCCTGACAGTAACGCCTGCCGGACAGACCAACATCAACTGTTTCGGAAACGCTACCGGTGCTGCTTCTGTAACGGTAAGTGGTGGAACGACCAACTACTCCTACAACTGGACACCAGGCAATCCAACCGGCGACGGAACTGCTTCCGTAACCGGATTGACCGCCGGAACCTGGACGTGTACGGTGACCGACGCCAACGGATGTACCGCTTCACAGAACTTCACCATTACACAACCTGCCGCGGCCCTGACAGTAACGTCTGCCGGACAGACCAATATCAACTGTTTCGGAAACGCTACCGGTGCTGCTTCGGTAAGTGTGAGCGGTGGAACGACCAACTACTCCTACAACTGGACACCAGGTAACCCAACCGGTGACGGAACTGCTTCGGTAACCGGATTGACCGCCGGAACCTGGACGTGTACGGTGACAGATGCAAACGGATGTACTGCTTCACGTGTCTTCACTATCACACAACCTGCCGCAGCACTGACAGTAACGTCTGCCGGACAGACCAATATCAACTGTTTCGGAAATGCTACCGGTGCTGCTTCGGTAAGTGTGAGCGGTGGAACGACCAACTACTCTTATAACTGGACACCGGGCAACCCAACCGGTGACGGAACCGCTTCGGTAACCGGACTAACAGCCGGAACCTGGACGTGTACGGTGACCGATGCTAATGGATGTACTGCTTCACAGAACTTCACGATCACGCAACCTGCCGCGGCCCTGACAGTAACGTCTGCCGGACAGACCAATATCAACTGTTTCGGAAACGCTACCGGTGCTGCTTCCGTAAGTGTGAGCGGTGGAACGACCAACTACTCTTATAACTGGACACCAGGTAACCCAACCGGTGACGGAACCGCTTCTGTAACCGGATTGACAGCCGGAACCTGGACGTGTACGGTGACCGACGCCAACGGTTGTACTGCTTCACAGAACTTCACCATTACACAACCTGCCGCGGCCCTGACAGTAACGTCTGCCGGACAGACCAACATCAACTGTTTCGGAAATGCTACCGGTGCTGCTTCTGTAACGGTAAGCGGTGGAACGACCAACTACTCCTACAACTGGACACCAGGCAACCCAACCGGTGACGGAACCGCTTCTGTAACCGGACTAACAGCCGGAACCTGGACGTGTACCGTGACCGATGCAAACGGATGTACTGCTTCACGTGTCTTCACTATCACACAACCTTCCGCAGCCCTGACAGTAACGGCCGCTGGACAGACCAATATCAACTGTTTCGGAAATGCCACTGGTGCTGCTTCCGTAACTGTAAGCGGTGGAACGACCAACTACTCCTATAACTGGACACCGGGCAACCCAACCGGCGACGGAACCGCTTCGGTAACCGGATTGACAGCCGGAACCTGGACGTGTACGGTGACCGACGCCAACGGATGTACTGCTTCACAGAACTTCACCATTACACAACCCACTGCCGCTCTGTCCGCCACCATCAGCAGCACCAACGTGTCATGCTTCGGTGAAACCAACGGAAGCGCCACTGTGGTACCATCCGGCGGAGCAGGCGGATATCAATATAGCTGGTCTCCATCCGGCGGAACGGCTGCTACCGCTTCAGGGCTCGGTGCCGGCACTTACATCTGTACCATTACGGATGCCAACGGATGTTCTATCACCAAAACCGCTGACATAACGGCTCCGACAAGTACTACCTATACGTCCGGAGGCTGGAGTAACGGCTACCCAACAGCCGGTATGAAAGCGATCATCTCGGCCAATTACACCGCGTCCTCAGACCTTACCGCGTGTATACTTGAAGTAACCGATGCTGTGATTGTGACAGTACCTTCCGGTCTTGACTTTAACATTGCCAAGCAGGTAACCGTTGCTACGACCGCGCAGTTGATCTTCCAGAACAACTCGAACCTGTTGCAATCATCTGCTTATACCACGAATACAAACAGTGGAAAAATCGAAGTACGTCGGAATGCACAAATGTGGCGTCAGGATTATGTATACTGGAGCTCACCTGTTCAGCAGCAGAAACTGCGCAGTTTCTCACCTGAGACGCTCGAGAACCGTTTCTATGTTTTAGACGAACCAACCAACAGCTTCAAAGGTGTGTTTACGGCAGCTCCGGGCGGATTGGCGCAAGCACCGGCCACTTACGAATTTGTGCCTGCGAAAGGCTATATGGTGCGTGCCCCGAATACCTTCCCGAATCCGGGTTCGCTTCCACAGGTGCCGACGTTCACCGGGGTCTTTACCGGACTTCCAAATAACGGAAACGTGAACATTGCGGTGACTAAAAGTGCTTCCAACCTCGGGTATAACCTGATCGGAAACCCGTATCCATCTACAGTTGACGCGTATCAGTTCTTGTCACAAAATCCGGGGACCCTTTACTTCTGGACACACCACGACCAGAACAGTGCGAACAACAACTACGCCAGCTTTACGACGTTGGGAGGCTCAGCCGCCTATCCGGGTGGCGTAGTTCCAAATGGCTTCATTCAGGTGGGCCAGGGATTCCTTTACCACAACACCAATGGCATCGCCACTGCTAACTTTACGAACTCCATGCGCGCCGGCAACAATGACGGGCAGTTCTTCCGCACCTCAAATGGTATCCACCGACTTTGGCTGAACCTGTCGTATGAAGGACAGGGACAAAGCCAGATGCTCCTGGGGTATACAGATATGACGACCTACGGCGTAGACCCGGGCTTTGACGGCTTGCTTATTGATACGGGTAATTCGATTGCTACTTTGATTGACGACGTTCCGTATGTCATTCAGGCACGACCTGCTTTCGAAGTCACAGATCAGGTACCGATGCACATCACAGCGACAGTAGCCGGTAACTATACCATCTCTATTGCCGATATGGATGGTTTGTTCCAGGGTGACCAGCCGGTATTCATCAAGGATAACCTTACGGGTGTGATCCATGATATCAAACAGACGCCGTATACCTTCACAAGCGAAGTCGGTACATTCAACACGCGATTTGAAATTGTGTATCAGGACACCTCACTGGGCATCGATCAGCCGGTAGCGGAAACGTCAGCCGTAACCGTCTACAAAAACGACGGAATCCTGACGCTGGATGCCGGCAAAGATGCGATTTCCAAGGTTACAATCTTCGATGTCCGAGGACGTCAGTTGTACCAGAAAAAACCGGTAAATGCGTCTTCTGTTTCGCTGTCTGACTTTACCGCAGAACAACAGGTTTTACTTATCCAGGTGACTACCGATAAAGGGGTCATCACCAAAAAATACATTTACTGATAACTTCCTGAAATAAAGACTACTAAAACTTTAGCCCCAAACCATCGTTTTAGTAGTCTTTTTCATCTAAAAATTACCCGCAAAGGTATTTCATCGGTAATAAAACGCATTTTATCGATGATTTTGTTAACTTTTTCGTCCAAAAATTTTTTTATTCAGGATTAAAAATATAGTTTTACCCCGTTCATAGTGAACAGACATAATTTTTGAATATCTAAGCCCCAACGGATATGAAAAAAAACTACCTACTAATAGGTAGGCTGGCTATAATGCTAGCCTGCCTCCTGGCCACGCCTGTGCTTTTTGCGCAACAATCCCAAACTTTTGCCGGTGCCGGAACCTATTCGTTCCAAGTACCTGCCGGCGTCACCCAACTGGATGTCCAGGCATGGGGTGGCGGTGGCCGGGGCGGCTCCCGAGTATCCGGAAGTAATGGCTACGGAGGTGGCGGTGGCGGTGCGTTCGCAAGTTCAACCCTTACTGTTACGCCCGGCCAAACCTATACCATTGTGGTGGGCGCCGGAAGTACCAGCGCTGCCAGCGCAGGAGGAAGTTCCTATTTCAATAACACCACAACCTTACTGGCCGTAGGTGGCCAGTCGGTGGCAAACAATATTACGATCGGTGCCGCTGGAGGTGCTGCGAGCAGTTGTGTGGGTACGATTCGATATTCCGGCGGTAACGGCAATAACGGACTTGCCAACACCTATGGAGGTGGTGGTGGTGCCGGTGCGGGTCCGCTTGGTAACGGCCTTAGCGGCACCGGAACCAACCTCGGCGGTATCGGACTTACATCAGGTGGTGGAAATGGCGGCGCGGGCCGCACAGGTTCACAAGGTGATGGTACTGCCGGAAGCGCGCCAGGAGGCGGTGGCGGAGGTGCTTTGCGTACGAGTACGGGCAGTCCCGTTGGTGGAAATGGCGGTGACGGACAAGTCATCATCCGTTGGACCTGCCCTGCTTATGGTATAACGTCTACAGCCGTTCCGGCCACATCCTGTTCTGGCAACAGTGCGACGGTCACCCTTACCGGAAGCGCTACTTCCCTACCCACAGGAACCTACACCATAACGTACAATTTGTCGGGCGCGAACGCAGCTACAGGCAGCACCGCCACCATGACCGTGTCTACTGCCGGCAGTGGTACCTTCACAACCAGTTCTCTCACAAATGCGGGAAATACGACGGTAACCGTAACAAATATTGCGAGTGGCGGCGCGTCTCCCTTCAACTGTTCTACCAATATAAGCAGTTCGAATACCGCTACCGTCAACGTAATCGCTATACCGGCACAGCCATCCGTTATTACCGGAAGCGCCACGCCTTGTGTGGGCACGTCCGTTACCTATAGCGTTACGAATGTGGCAGGTGTTACGTATACCTGGGCCTTCCCTTCCGGCTGGACACAAACCGGAGGCGGAACCACCAACAGTGTAACCGTAACGGTCGGAAGCACCGGCGGAAACGTTTCGGTAACCCCTTCGAATGCCTGCGGAAGCGGAACGGCACGTACCCTTGCGGTTACGCCACTCAGCATCCCGGCCACACCTTCATCTATAACGGGTAGCACCGCTCCGTGTAACGGATCGTCTGTTTCTTATTCCGTCACGAATGTCACGGGCGTCACTTACAACTGGACATTCCCGTCCGGATGGACACAGACCGCAGGTGGCACTACCAACTCTGTTACGGTAACAGTGGGGGCGTCCAGTGGTGTCATCTCGGTAACTGCTGGCAATACCTGCGGCACCAGCACGGCCAGTACGCTCTCGGTTGTATCCACAACCCTGCCAAGCCAACCCAGCACTATTACCGGCCCCTCTCCTACCTGCGCCGGAACATCACAGACTTACTCCGTCACAGCCGTGGCGGGTGTAAGCTATAGCTGGACCGTTCCTTCCGGATGGACCATTACCGCCGGTACGGGCACGAACAGTATCACCGTAACGGTCGGCACAACAGGTGGCACCCTCTCGGTGACACCCTCAACCGGATGCGGGTCAGGACCTGCCCGCACGCTTTCGGTAACCGTCAATGCCGCTCCTACCATTACCTCTACGACCCCCGGTTCACGTGTGGGCTTCGGTCCGGTCGTTCTGGGCGCGACGGCTTCTTCCGGGATTGTCAATTGGTATGCAACTGCCAGCGACACGACCATTTTAGGAACAGGCACTTCGTTTACAACTCCCGACCTTGTTACGACATCCATATTTTATGCCGAAGCCGTATCAGGAGGATGTTCCAGTACGCCGCGTACACCCGTGACGGCAACCGTCAACCTTCCGGAAGCGAACGTAAAAGGCAATGGCTTCGACATCGCTGATGAAGACGTTACGCCGATCACGACCGACTATACCATACTCGGAACCACACCCGTAGCTACCTCCATCACGCGTACGTATACTATCCAAAACACCGGAACCGTCGCGCTGACAGTAGGCTCGATCTCTATTACCGGAACAAACGCATCTGCCTTCACCGTACTCACGGCGCCTGCATCCACAATCGCAGCCGGCAGTACGACCACCTTCACCATTCGGTTCACCGCTGCGTTCCTGGGCAACCACGATGCCACACTGTCGTTTGCCACGAATGATAACGACGAAAATCCCTATAACTTCTCTATTAGGGGTATAGGCGGAACCGGACTCTACCCTGAGATGAACATTACCGGAAATGGCGTAACGATCATCGACGGTGACTCCGGACCCACCACCGCTGACCATAGCGACTTTGGAACAGTAACGATACCGGGCACCGTAACACGTACTTTCACCATCCAAAACACAGGTGCCGCCCCACTCTTGCTGACTGGGACGCCCGTGGTTGAAATAACGGGCAGCGCCAACTTTACACTTGTCACAGCGCCGGCCACTACCATTGCTGCAGGCGGTTCGACAACCTTCCAGGTGACCTTCTCGCCTTCGACAACCGGTTCCTCGGTTGCCATCATCTCGATCATCAACAGCGACGACGACGAATCGATTTATGATTTCACCATACAGGGAGCGGCACTGATCTCGGGCCGGGAGATTGATATCCAAGGCAACGAAGTATCCATTGTCGCGGGCGATACAACACCGAGTATCGTTGACCAGACCAACTTTGGGGTCACCGATACTACGACTGCCATTGCCATACCTTTCAACGTATATTCATTTGGAACCTCCACGTTGTCACTTACGACGACGGTGGGCATCTCGGGCACCAATGCATCGATGTTTACAGCCACGGCACTACCCGGCACCCTGGCTTCCGGAGCCGTGACGTCGTTTGTTATAACGTTTACTCCCAACACTTCTCTGGGCGTGAAAACCGCCACGATAACAGTTACCAGCGACGACCCTAACGAAGGCACCTATTCGTTTGCAGTGAGCGCTGAAATACAGGCGAGCAGCACTCCTTCAACCGGACCTGGTGGCGTAACAGGAAACTTGCGCCTTTGGCTGAAGGCCACCAGTAATCTCTCTGGGCTGAACGATGGGGATGCGATCTCCACTTGGGCAGATCAAACGACGGGCAGTACGAAAAGCGCCATTGCACAATCATTGTCAGAACCGACGTTCCGAAACAACCCGGCCTACAACGTCAATTTCAACCCTGTAGTTCACTTTGACGGTGGGGATGCGATGTATGGCGGACAGGGTTTCTACAACTCTGACATGTATATTGTCGTAAAAACGGCCAATACCATCAGCTACCTCGCGAGTCCGCAGGATATCTTCTGTGGCGATGACATAGCGACCAACCGCAACAGCCAGGACGTAACAGGATTCCAGATGGGTAACACTTCCGTGCGCCACGCGAATGAAACATGGGCGTACAACCAGGGTGCACAGACCTCTTACGGTATCGCAGAGATCAGCACTACGAAAACCTACAATGGCGTCAACATCTTCAACCCACGTAAAAACGTATCGTCTGGTCGGATGGAGTTGATTTGCAACGGCGGTGCCATCACCGGTACCGAAGTATTTACTGGCACATACAAAGACATCAACAACTCACGTTACTGGCTCGGACGAAGCGAGTTCTTCGACTCTAGTTTCAACGGGTACCTGCTGGAAGTGATCTGCTATAACTCGCGTAACACCGACACCAATCGCAACCGCATCGAAACCTATCTCGCCTTGAAATACGGCATCACGTTGGGCGTTAACGGCACGAGTGTGAACTATGTAAGTTCGAACGGAACAACCGTATACTCTGCGGCCTCCGGATTCAACTACAACATTGCCGGTATTGGTCGCGACGACAACTCAGGGCTAAACCAGAAACAATCGCGGACCGAGAATTCAAGCTACGATGTTACGATGGGACTTGCGACGATTGAACCCCGTAACTCCGATAACAACAACACGTTTGACACGGATCGCAGCTTTTTAGTGTGGGGACATAACAATGCTACCCTTACCGCACAGGCACCGGTAGTAGTCAATATGAGTGCGGGCATTTCAGGCCTGACGTCAGAAGTGGAGTTCATTTCGATTGGACGTGTATGGCGTGTGGTAGAAACCGGTGGAGATGTAAAAACCGTGAAAGTATCGGTTCCTGAGGACTTACTTACTTCAACCGTCACACCTCCGGGCGCTTTCTTCATGTTCATTTCGTCAAGTCCCATCTTTAATCCAACCGCGGAATACCGCATCATGACCAAAAACGGGGTAAATCTGGAGACAACCTATGATTTCAGCGGCACCAAATACATCACCTTTGGTTACGCCCCGGAAAAAACGTTTGTACGTTCAATTGACTTCGATGGTGTAGATGATTACCTGGATGCCGGAAACGTTCTCAACCTTGGCAACAACTTTACCGTTTCGGCCTGGATCAAGCGCTCGGGCGCGAACCAAAGTATCGTATCGAAACGAAATGCAGGTTTCACATCCGGATATGACCTACGCATCAATAATGCGGGACGCGTAGAAATGAGTTGGATGAACGGTACCTTGCAGACCATTACGTCTACCGTTTCTATCCCAACCAACGTATGGCACAATGTCGCCGTCACATTCGATGGCACCACCGCCCGCCTGTATATTGATGGTGTTCTCAATGTATCACAGGCCCTTTCAACCGTTCCTGATACGAACGAGAGTTTCCTGATTGCAGCGGCAGGAGGTACGTCAACCACTTCCTTCTTTGATGGTACGATAGACGAAGTGCGTGTGTTCGGAACCGCCCTCTCGGCTGCCCAGCTCCGCTACATCATGAACCAGGAGGTCCGCCAGCATTCAGACGGCACCGTAAACGGCAGTATCGTGCCACAGTCGATCACATCGAACGACATCAAGACCGTAGCGTGGAGCCAGCTTAGGGCGTATTATCCGATGTCGACCTACACCTACACGAACGCAAAAGACGAATCCGTAAATGGCTACACGGCGTCGTTGAGAAACCTCACCACTGTCGACTACCAGACCGCCCCGCTTCCCTATGTGAGCAATGCCGACGGGAACTGGAATACGGCCGGAACCTGGAAAAATAGCAGCACACAGGATTTACCCTACGCGCTTTCAATTGTGGACGGCGCTACCCGTGTGACCTGGAACATCGTCGATATTGACCACAATGTGGTGTCAACCGGAAACAAAGATGTACTAAGCCTTGACCTGGCCAGCGGAAAAACCCTCACAGCCAGCAACGATACCCGTATCGGTGTATCACACTATCTGCTGCTGAACGGAAAACTCGACCTGGTTGGAAAATCGCAATTGGTGCAGTCACAAAACAGCGACCTGGCCATCACAAGCTCCGGATCGATTGAACGCGACCAGCAGGGTTCGAACAACGTCTATAATTACAACTACTGGTCATCTCCGGTAGGTGCAACCAGCACTACAGCCAACAACACCGACTATACCATTAGTGGCGTGTTGCGTGACGGTACTGACGAGAACAATCCTCTCGCCATTAACTGGACATCGGGATACAACGGCGCGGCAGGAACCCCTATCACGCTGTCAAGTTCCTGGATTTATAAATTTGGGAACCTGTCGAACGACTATGCCAACTGGCAATATGTAGGTCAGGATGGGACTATGCGCGCCGCCGAAGGATTTACCATGAAAGGAAGCGGTGCGGGGTCTTCGCAGAATTATGTATTCACAGGCAAACCGAACAACGGACTCATCGAGCTTCCGATCGCGGCATCCAACCTCAACCTGTGTGGCAACCCGTATCCATCGGCACTTGACGCGAATACCTTTATCACCGACAACCTTGGCGTTCTCGACGGAACCCTGTATTTCTGGATCCACTACAGCACCAATAACACGCACAACCTGGCGGATTACCAGGGTGGTTATGCGGCACGTACGTTGGTAGGTGGCACAAATGCGGTGAGCCCGCCGGGCGTTAGCGGCCTTGGTTCTAACTCCCGTGTTCCGCAGCGCTATATCCCTGTCGGACAAGCGTTCTTTGTCACGGCCAATTCGACAGGCGGTACCATTACGTTCAACAACAACCAACGGGCCTATGTCAAGGAAGACAACAGTCAGTCGGGTGTGATGTTCCGAAGCGGAAACAGCGCAGCAGCATCACTGGATGACCTTTCGGAAACAAATGTACAGGAAGACAACTTCCCTACCGTTCGAATCGGATTTACCATGCCGAATGATTACCACCGTGGACTTCTGCTCGGTTTTATGGGCGCCAATGCTACCGATGGCATTGACGTTGGGTACGATGCCGTACTGTTCGACGAACTGCCATATGATATGTACTTTGTCAACGGGGAAAACCGACTGGTGATTTCGGGCGAAGGTGATCTTGACGTCAGCCGCAATTACCCATTGGGTGTAAAGGTTTCCGAAAAAGGATTCGTGAAGTTCTCATTGGATGAGATGCTACACTTCCCGACGGCGATGAACTGTTTCCTATATGACGCCTATCTGGGTATCTATCATAACCTCAGCCAATCCGAATATGAGCTAACGCTTCCGGAAGGCGTTTACAATCAACGTTTTTATATCCGATTCAGCACAGCCAATACGCTTGGAACCGCCGATGTGCCGACCACTGCGACTACGGGTATACGTTATGAATCGTCCAAACACGAACTGGTGATCGAACCGGCACCGTCCACAACGGTCACCTCTGCATTGTTATTCAACATGTTGGGGCAACAAATTGCCAATTGGGAACTAGAGAAAATGGGACAGGAAATGATCCGGATTCCGATTACAAAAGCCACTTCCGGGACCTACATCGTGAAGTTGCTGACAAGTATGGGGCCTGTCAGCAGGAAAATCGTAATCCAGTAGTTTACTCACCCTTTTTGCCCGCGAAAGACCGCCCTAACCGGCGGTCTTTCTTTTTTATCTAAAATCCTGAGAAAAAGCAGGATAAAAATTACGTTTCGCAAAACGAGAATAAAACAACAAACTTCCCATTAACACTGCGAAAACCCTCAAAAACACTATGCAAAACATGTAGTTTATCGACGAAATACACCCGTCAACGATTATTTTTCGTGCACGCGTAAAGGGAGATTAATTTCGACCCCGGTTTCAGTCCCCAAACCTGGAACCGACCGTAACATGAAACACATAACCAGTACAAAATCATTACTCCAATTCGGAATCATCCTACTTGCATTTTCCGCTTTTGGGCAGCCCGTCGTACTGAATTCGGAGACATTTGAGTCGGCTTCGGGCTCGGTCACCGGTATTTGGACGATGGGTACAAACGCCTCGCTCAGCACCACCTTTGCGCATGACGGCTCGCGATCCATGCGCTTTCAAAGTGGCGGAACCACATCCAACACCACGCTTACTTCCAGTGTCTTTGCCACTTTGTCACTCTATGACAAGATTGACGTCAAGTTTTTTCTTTACACAAACTCCACCACTGCCGGCGATTATGTCGAATTGCAATACCGTCCTACCGCGCTTGCATCGTATGTTCCGGTAAGGCGTTTCACTATTGGTTCCTCTACCACCCCGGCAGACATCAATGACAATGTAAACCGCTATGCGTTCATCGCGACAATGTTCAGAACCGATAGCAGTTTCGGCCCCTACAGCTTAACAGGCAACTTCCGTTTTGTGGCGTCTTTGTCTGGCAGCAACCGATTTCTCTACATTGACAACCTAACCGTTAGCGGCACGGTTTACAATACGATCTCACAAGGCCCGGGAGGCATCACGTCCGGCCTTGAAACATGGCTTCGGGCCGACCGCGTCAACGGAACAACCGTTGGAACCGACAACGCAAATCTGGCTACATGGAGAGACTGTGCGAAAGGACACGATGCAAGCGTTATGGATAACTCGAGCAGTTGGGCAGCAACCAATCTCACCCTTCGTCCTGTTTACAATAACAACAGTACCCGGAATATGAACTTTAACCCCGTGGTGTATTTCGGCAACGACCCCACGACGGTAAACTTCAGTGAATATACAGGTCTCACCAACCGGGCAGAAATGAATGGCACCGGTGGTTTTTTCACCCATGAACAGTTCGTGGTGTTCGCAATCGACTACGCTACGACAATCAACTCGTCTACGCCGATACAGTCGATTTACGTAGGCCAGATGTCAACGACAAACCCGTGGGATCGCGATACGGGCGGATTTGCAGTCGGGCAGTTCACCGGTCGATTTAACAACGAAGTAATCAACTATTCGCTTGGCACCACCGGCACGCCCGTGGGATACGGAGTAGCCGCTGAAAATGTGACCTACACCAATCTGCGTGGTTTTCTCAACTGCAGAAATACGGCGGCTGCCAATGGACTCGAACTATACCTCAACGGCACCGACATAGAGACAACAGAAGTCGGAGCGGCGCAGTTCGTGAATTCGTCGAACAGGCGGTACTGGTTAGGAAGGTCACAGGTAACAAATGGCAGTCTTAACGGGCGTATAGCGGAGTGTATCACCTTCTCCTCTCGCCTCTCGAACGCCCAGCGCTCCCGCGTTGAGAGTTATTTGGCGATAAAATACGGCGTTACACTCGGAGTGAACGGTACCTCTCAAAACTATGTTGACTCATCCGGCAGTATCATTTGGAATACGGGTACTCACAACGGTTACAACTTCAACATTGCGGGCATCGGACGCGATGACGCGGGTACATTGAACCAAAAGCAGTCCCGCAGCGCCAACTCGGGCGAAGTAGTCACCGTTGGTTTGGGCACGATTGCCACAACCAATTCGGCCAATACCAATACATTCACTACAGACAGGAGCTTTTTGATGTGGGGATCCAACAATGGTACGATTGCCAATGCTACTACACCGGTAACTGTTACATATCCGGGGGCGGGTGTGTTCACTTCAACAGACGTGATCAACCGCAGATGGAAATTTGTCGAAACGGGAGGCGACGTTGCAACAGCTCGCGTATCCATCCCTACCACCACGCTTTCTTCACTTTACACAGTCTCCGCATCCGACGCTTATGTAATGGTTGTCTCCGACAATGCAGCCTTCACATCAGGCGTGGAAACGGTCTTCATGTCGGTCTCCGGATCTGACCTGATTGCAAACTATGATTTCGACGGCGCGAAGTTTGTTACTTTTGGGGTGGCACGTGGAAAAGCGAGCACGTCACGACTAACCCTTGACGGAGTAGACGATTATGTTCGCATGGACAATGTAAACGAATTGGGAAGTGCTTTCACGGTAATGTCCTGGATTCGTCCAACTGGAGCCAACACACTCGCGTCAAACGAAACGATCATAGCGAAACGACCAGGAAGCACCAGCGGATACCGCATTTTATTGCTTACGTCAAATAAAGTGCGCGCCGAATGGACGGTATCGGGCACTACCTATGGACTCACATCCAATACGGTACTACCTGACCTTAAATGGCGCCATATCTGTTTCACCTACAATGGAACTACCCTTACGCTTTACATCGACGGCGTCGTTGATTCAACCGCTTCCATAAATACGGCGCCCGTTGCAACGACGGCTAACTTTACAATTGGCGCTGAGTACAACTCTAAATCATCGATTTCCAACTATTTCAGGGGCGATATTGACGAATTGAGAATATGGAATAAAGCGCTTACGATGACGGAGATACGTTTCGTTATGAACCAGGAGATTGCCCAAAACGGTTCGGCAACGCGTGGAACGGTACTCCCCACCACCATTCCGATGCACGATATAAGTGGCACAACGTGGGCTTCCCTCACTGCCTACTACTCGATGAACAATTTTATCGGGTCGCACGTATCGGATGATTCAAACAGCAAGAACAGAGGTTTTCTGGTATCAAACACACCAAGCATCAATGCACAGACCGCCCCATTGCCTTATACGAGTGCTTCTGCTTCAACCTGGACAAATAGCGCAACCTGGACGAATGGAACCCTTGTAGATGCACCAAGCTCGGTGTCAATTGTAGATAATACTACTGTTGTCGGTTGGAACATCGTGCAAACGAGCCATAACATTACGTCCAACAATAGCGTCAAGGTAATGGGTCTGTTCGTCAACTCCAACACCCTATCCGCAGCAACCGCAACCAATATCGAGGTATCCCATTATCTCTTGCTATCAGGCAAAATCGACTTGGTTGGCAAGGCGCAATTGGTTCAGACGAATAATAGTGAGCTTGCCACTAGTAGCGGAGGATCAATCGAGAGAGACCAACAGGGCACCCGAAACCTTTTCAACTATAACTATTGGTGTTCTCCGGTAAGTACGATCAATACGACCTCGAACAACAATGGGTACACCCTGGGTGGCGTGCTGCGTGACGGCACAACACCGTCGGCTCCGGCGTCTATTAGCTGGACAAGTAGTTTGAACGGCTCTGCTACATCACCGATTACCTTGAGCGACCAGTGGATCTACACCTATAACAACGCCAACGGAGCTTACTCTGAGTGGATTTATCAAAGCACCACCGGCAACATCGCATCCGGACTCGGATTTACGATGAAAGGAAGCGGTGCCTCGGGCGCTTCCCAAAATTATGTTTTCGTAGGAAAACCCCACAACGGAACCATTACGATCCCTGTAACGGCAAACAACCTGGTACTGTGCGGAAACCCATACCCATCGGCACTGGATGCAGTTCAATTTATTAAAGACAATATTTCCGGCAGCAACTCTAACCCAGGTTCAAGTGCCTCACTCGACGGCACATTGTACTTCTGGCAGCAGGGGGCAGATAACGCCTCCCACATACTTGCTAACTATACCGGCCGTTACGCGTCTATGAACCTTTTGGGCTCTGTAACGGGTGTAGTACCATCCGGAATAAACGGGTTAGGTGCGGGAAGTTATTCTGCCCCGAAACAGTACATCCCGGTAGGACAAGGTTTCTTCGTTCAGGCAAATACGACCGGCGGAAGCATCACCTTCAAAAACAGCCAGCGTATTTTCAAAACGGAAGACGATACCAACTCTTCTTCCCTTATGCGTACTTCGGAGGCACAGGCCGACGGAGGCTCAGAAAATCCTGCAACCACCTCAACAACTCCGGTTATCAAGCTCGGCTTTAACTCGGTTGATCATTGGCACCGCCAAATCGCCATTGGTTTCGACGGCCAGAATGCAACAGATGGTTTTGACTACGGGTACGATTCAATCAATTTCGATGACTTCCCAAGCGATATGAACTTCCTGCAGGATACCAACAAACTCGTGATCCAGGGAGTAGCTGATTTCACGCTGACAGCTTCTTACCCACTGACAGTTAAATCAGACCTAAGCGGAGTGGTACGATTTGAAATTGACGAATTGGAAAACTTTGATCCTGAGCGCGCTATCTACCTTTATGACGATACCACCGGCATCTACCACGACCTGAAGCAGAACCCTGCCGAGGTAACGATTGACGCCGGCACATACGACAACCGTTTCTTCCTTCGCTTCCTTAACCCGTCACTCGGAACAGGTGAAGACGAAATGGCACAGCCGATCAAAGTATCGTACCTCAACAGCAATGGCACACTGGTGATCCACAATAATACGACCGGCACAACAGTGAAAGACGTACGCCTGTTCAACATCATGGGCCAACAGGTCGGAAGTTGGAAAGTGGAGGCCACGGCTGATCAAACCAACATTGTGCTTCCGGTATCGAAATTGAGTACCGGTACCTATATCGCGAAAGTAACCTCCGACAAAGGTACAGTTGCCCAAAAAGTAGCGATCCGATAAAAACACCTTTTTTAAAAAAAGAAGCCCGACATGCAACCCGTGTCGGGCTTTTTTTATTACGCGCTGACTGTCAATATCTTATGCACGCATAAGAACACGAAATAAACTACTAAAAAACGACCCGTAGTTCTACGTAAGTCTACGTCATACATCGTTTTTTTGCGCCTGTTATCGAAAAAAAGCCTGATTCTGTTAAGGTACTGTTACCTTAGCCCCCAAGATTACAAGAAGCCCAAAAATCTTATGAAACCAAACCTAATTACCCACCTCGCAGGCGTAGCCATGCTCGTTTTTTTCAGCGGCAAGGTTTACAGCCAGGACGACAACGAAGACACCCCGCTTCCGTCCGACACCTTCCCTAAAGTACGTTTGGCTTATTACGGCCACAACAACGCCCAACGCCAATTACTGATCGGATTTCAGGGTGCTCCCTGCACCGACGGCGTCGACCCGGGTTACGATGCCATCAACATCTTTGACCTGCCAAACGATGCGTATTTCTGGGTCAACCAAACCGAACTCTTCATTCAGGGAGTTGGTGAATTTAATCCGGATAATGTGTATCCGCTCGGCGTAAAATCGGATGACGATGGCAACATTACGATTCAGTTACTGGAGACGGAAAATTTCGATCCGACGCAACCGATTTACATCTACGACAACGAAACGGGTATCTACCACAGTCTTAAAGGTGGTACGATGACGGTAGCAGTCGGCACTGGCACGTTCAACGACCGGTTCTCTCTTCGGTTTAGCCAAACGTCCTTGAGTACACCCACATTGGAACCATCTAAATCGGTAGGTATACATTACTACAGTTCCAACAACCTATTGCATGTTGCAGCAACAAATAGCGCGTCGACGCTGTCTTCGATGTCCTTGATTTCTATGACGGGGCAGGTCGTGTCTTCATGGACGGTCAACGGCACGGAAGCCGATGTCGCCCTTACCGGACTCGCCTCTGGCGTGTATCTTGTAACCGTGAATGCCTCGACCGGTACCGCGACGAAAAAAATCAGCATTCGATAGACAGATAGACCTGTCGCAAAATAAAAAGGGGCTGTCTTTGTGAGACAGTCCCTTTCCTTTTGGGTATAATGTACAAACTACAAAACCAGAACCTTCGATCAGGTGACGGTCACGACAGGGGGAGGAGTGCGGAGGAAGCTAAAAAGCCCCACTAATTGTCGTTTGCGAACCCTGACTAAGAAACGTATTGGCTGTAAGTAATTGGCAAATCGTCCGACAAAAATGCGTACATAGGATGCACCGACTGTAAGCTATTTTAGGACGCGACAACGACCCGGATACTGTATGGATTAAGTATGGATACTGTATGGATACTGTATGGATAGTGTATGGATAAAGTATCAGATGGTGACAAATTACACCTCCAGCCCCCTTCGCTCTCTACACCCACTACTCCACTTGCTACCTGGCTGAAAAACGTTGCAACAGTGCCGTTAACTCCGGTAGCGTAACGGTTCGTTGCTCGCCCGATCGCAAGTCCTTTAGTGTAAATACCTGCTGTTCCATTTCGGTATCACCGGCCAATGCCGCATACGGAATGCCTTTTTTATCTGCATGCTGGAACTGCTTGCCTATTTTCGCCGCATCCGGATACAACTCTGCCCGAACGCCCGCTTTCCTCAGGGAAGCGATGGCCCTGCTCGCATAAAGCGCTTCCGCATCGCCAAAATTCAGGAACAGCACATTCGACGCCGCAGTCACTTCCGCGGGGAAAAGGCCGAGCTCTTCCAATACCAGGTAAATCCGGTCGAGGCCAAACGAAATACCGACCCCGCTCATCCCTTTCAATCCGAAGATACCCGTCAGGTCATCATATCGTCCGCCGCCACCTATTGAACCCATGGCAACCGTATCTGGAGCCGCGACTTCAAAAATAGCGCCGGTGTAATAGTTGAGTCCGCGTGCCAGTGTCACATCCAACACCAACTCCGATGAGCGCAGTCCGAGTGCCGCAATTGCCTCACAGATAAAACGCACCTCTTCGATGCCTTTGAGTCCCGTTTCCGATTCTGCCAATAACGATGTCAATGTTACAAGTTGTTCGGAAACACTTCCCGTCAAATGAAACAAAGGAGCAAGGTGATCCAGGGCCTCATTTGTAAGTCCTTTTTCGAGCATTTCCTTCCGCACACCCTCTTCCCCTATCTTATCGAGCTTATCCAGGGCAACGGTGAAATCGATTAATTTATCAGACGCTCCAATGGCATCGGCAATACCCGACAATATCTTACGGTTATTGATTTTGATGCGCGTACCGACAAGGCCAAGTTCCGAAAACACGCTGTCATATAACTGCACCAACTCTACTTCCTGCCAAAGAGAAGTCGATCCCACCACATCGGCGTCGCACTGGTAGAACTCCCGAAAACGTCCTTTCTGCGGACGATCCGCGCGCCATACCGGTTGCATTTGGTAGCGCTTGAAGGGAAACTCGATCTCATTCTGGTGCTGCACCACATAGCGGGCAAACGGAACCGTAAGGTCGTATCGAAGGGCCTTTTCGGATATTTTTACCGCCACTTTCCGGCTGTCAGCCAGCTCATCCGGCGTGACCTTCGATAGAAAATCGCCGGAGTTGAGTATTTTGAAAATCAGCCGGTCGCCTTCTTCTCCGTATTTCCCCATCAGGGTCTCCGAATTCTCAAACGAAGGGGTCTCAATCGGTTGGTACCCGAAGCGTTCGAATTGCGTCCGGATGGTTCCGAAGATGTAGTTGCGCCTGGCCACTTCCGAAGGGGAAAAATCACGTGTGCCTTTTGGTATACCGGGTTTCTGTGCCATGATGAAGGAATTTCGGTGCAAATATCCCACTTTATGTCAAAGAAAAGAAACGTACCAGACGATTTCAGTCGCCCAATATCTGTAACAAATGCCGTAACTTCGTGACAAACCGGCACCATGTTAAAACTGCTGCGCGAAAACATCCGCACCGCCCTCGGCTCTATTCGTTCGCAATTGCTGCGAACCGTCCTTACCATTGTAATCATCGGCATCGGTATCTGGGCCCTCGTGGGCATCCTTGCCAGTGTGGCGGCGCTGCAGGCGACGATGAACGCCAATTTCGCCGATATGGGCTCAAACACCTTCAGCATCACGCAGTATGACTGGTCAGAACGGCTCGAAGATGAATCCGAGCGCGAAGAAAATCCGGCAATCTCCTACCCGCAGGCCAAAGCCTTCAAAGAGCGCTACGACTTCCCGCAAAGCACCGTCTCACTCGCCTTTCAGGCAACTGCAAAAGCGGAAGTACGCTACGAATCCAAAAAGACCGATCCCAACATCCAGGTGTGGGGCGTCGACGAAAATTTCCTTTCCAACACCGGATCGGAAACCACGCTAGGGCGCAATTTCACGAATTTCGACATTACCAACAACGCCAGCGTCTGCATCGTCGGCTCCGACTTTATAAAAGGATTGCTGAAAGACGTTGATCCCATCGACAAAGTCATCTCGGTGCGGGGTGCCCGTTTTCGCGTTATCGGCGTGCTGAAAGAGAAAGGCGCCACGTTCGGCAACAACCAGGATCTTCGGGTAATGATCCCGATACAACGCGCCCGTTCCCTCTTTTCGGCATCCGGCATCAATTACAATGTCAGTGTGAAAGTAGAGCGCGGCGATGTCATCGATGCGGCCGTTGACCACGCGACCCTCGCCATGAAAACCATCCGTCGGGTAGGCCCGGCCAAAAAACCGAACTTCGGCATCGAACGAAGCGACGATTTGATCCATCGTATCGCGGAAGTAACAGATTACCTGAAGTATGCGGCCATCGTCATCAGTATTATTACCATTTTGGGGTCCTCCATCGCGCTGATGAACATCATGGTGGTCTCAGTAACCGAACGCACCCGCGAAATCGGCGTCCGGAAGGCTCTCGGTGCTAAAAAACGTACGATTGCCACACAGTTTTTCATCGAAACCGTGGTGATTGGGCAGTTGGGCGGGCTGCTGGGTATTATTTTGGGGCTTCTGACAGAATGGGGCATATCCGCCGCCTTTGACCTCGAATTTGTAGTGCCATGGGCCGCCGGTATCTGGGCGATTGTAGTGAGTTTTATAGTGGCATTGGTATCCGGACTATTTCCCGCCATCAAAGCCGCCAACCTCGATCCAATCGAAGCGTTGCGCTACGAATAAGGCTTCCGGCCACGTATCATCCGGTCATTGCCAAAAATATCCGGGCGCAGGGTCACGTCTTCAAACCCTGCGTGTGTCAGCACATCCGCCGTTTCTTTTCCAAGATATTGGTTGATTTCGAAATACAGCCATCCGCCCGGCACCAACGCTTTGTGCGCCAACGAGGTGATACGGCGATAGAACAACAACGGATCCGTGTCGTCAACGAAAAGCGCCAGGTGCGGTTCATACGACAGCACATTCGGATTCATCTCCGCTTTTTCCATCTGGCGTACATACGGCGGGTTCGACACGATTACATCAAACGTATCGAGCGTCTCAGCGATTAGGATATCCGTTTGGGAAAATGCCACCTGAGCACCCAGCAACCGGGCGTTTTCCGACGCCATCGAAAGCGCCGCTTCCGATACATCAAGTGCCGTCACCCGGGACGAAGGCAGCTCCAACGCCAGCGTTAAAGCGATGGCACCACTACCCGTTCCGATATCGAGTATCCGGCTTTCGGGATGGATGTCCGACACCATCCACGCGACCAACTCCTCCGTTTCCGGCCGCGGGATCAATACGTCGGGGCCGACCTTAAAACGCCGTCCAAAAAACGTTGTCTCACCCAGTGTATATTGTATCGGGCGATGCACGGACAACGCAGCCAACACGTCCTCCCAAAACACGACATCTTCCGCCGTCAATAACGTTTCAGGTCGCAATGCCAGGTCGGCACGCGACATACGGTGCCGGAACTCGAGGACAAGGCGAAAAAAACTATCGGTTTCCTCTGCCCCGTATAGCGGCTGCATCGCCTTCCGGAATTTCGTGCGCATTTCGTACAATGTCATGGCGCGTATTGGTATTTTTGCGTGGTGAAGGTACACGAAAAATATATAAGGCGTTGCATCGAACTGGCCCGGCATGGACTCGGAACGACCAATCCGAATCCGCTGGTCGGCGCCGTAATCGTGCACAACGACCGCATCATTGGAGAAGGATGGCACCGAAAGGCCGGCGAACCCCATGCCGAGGTGCTGGCGGTTCGATCCGTGACGGATGCGTCATTATTAAAAGAAGCGACACTCTATGTAAGCCTTGAGCCGTGTAGCCATTTTGGCCGTACACCGCCCTGTTGCGACCTCATCCTGGAACACGACATCCCGAACATCGTGATAGGCACCACCGACACCTTTTCAAAGGTAGCAGGTGAAGGAATACGGCGATTGCGCGAAGCCGGGCGGCATGTAACCGTTGGCGTACTCGAAGCCGAATGCCGCGACCTCAACCGACGGTTTTTCACCTTCCATGAGCAAAAACGACCGTATATCATCCTAAAGTGGGCGCAATCAGCCGACGGTTTCCTGGCGCCTTTACACCGCAACGAGCGACGTCCGGTCTGGATCACACAGGAAACGACGCGGCAACTTGTGCACAAATGGCGGACGGAAGAACAAGCTATACTTGTGGGCACCCAAACCGCCATTGACGATAATCCCAAACTCGACGCGCGACGGTGGTCGGGGACCTCTCCCCTTCGTTTCGTACTCGATCGAAAAGGACGTTTGCCGGTAGCAAGCGCCTTGCTGCAGGACGGACAACCTACCATCGTATTAACCGAAAAGAAACGAGACTCGAACGGGGCCGTTCAATATGAAGCCGTTCCCTTCGATGATCCGGTGCGGGAATTCTTGGAAGTGGCCTATAAACGTGACGTCCAATCACTGGTGGTAGAAGGCGGCCGAACGACGCTGCAGTCATTTCTTGACGCTGGACTTTGGGACGAAGCGCGCGTCATCACCGGCCGTATATCGTTTGGGGAAGGACTTCCCGCTCCGATTCTCCCTTTCGCACCCTACGAACAATTCGAGATCCAACACGACATTATACGCCTGTACCGACGATGACCGACACGATTATTTTTGATTTTGGGGATATCTTCATCAACCTCCGCCACGATCTCGTGGCCGCCCGCTTCGCTGCCTTGGGGCTCCACGCCTGGAACCCTGAGATGCAGGCAGCCAACCGCCAATTTGAGGTCGGAAGAATCAGTGAAGACGACTACCTCGGTACCCTCACGCGTTTTGCGACATCGGGCACCGCTCCTTCCGATGTGCGGGATGCCTGGAACACGATCTTGGGTGATTTTCCGCGCTACCGACTAGAATTCCTTCAG
Organism: Flavobacterium sp. HJ-32-4; assembly: GCF_022532105.1. NCBI lineage: Bacteria > Pseudomonadati > Bacteroidota > Flavobacteriia > Flavobacteriales > Flavobacteriaceae > Flavobacterium > Flavobacterium sp. HJ-32-4. The sequence goes on from NZ_CP092832.1 coordinate 3,531,899, forward strand.
TCCCTTTCCAAACAGTACCGGCTGTTTCTCTTAAGCAACACCGATGCCATCCATATCCGGCACTTCGAAGAGCGGGAAGGCGCGACCTTTATCAAGGATTTTTACGGTTGTTTCGAAAAAACCTATTTCTCATTTGAGATGGGAATGCGGAAACCCGACGAGGCTATTTTCAGTTATATACTTGATCGACACCAACTCATACCCGAACGCACCCTTTTTGTCGACGACCGCAGCGACAATACCGATGCAGCGGCGCGACTCGGACTCCGAACATGGAACCTGCAAGTGGGACGGGAAGATGTAGTGGAACTACGCGAACGACTGTTGCTGTAACAATGGAAGACACCTATCGAACGCTCGCCGCACCGTCGGACGAAGTGCTGTTGAAAGAAAAAAGCAGCAAGTTCTTTGGCTATGCCTTTCCGGTGGAATCGGAAGAAGAAATCCGAAGCGCACTCGACAACATCCGCAAACAACACCCTACCGCGCGGCATTGGTGCTACGCCTGGCAACTGGGCACCACTGACATCCGCTACCGCGCCAATGACGACGGCGAACCCTCGCACACGGCCGGAACACCCATCTACGGACAGATCCAATCATTCGGCGTCACGAATGTGCTGGTGATCGTAGCGCGTTACTTCGGCGGGATCAAACTCGGAGCCGGCGGCTTGATCGTCGCTTATCGCGAAACCGCCCGAATGGCGTTGGAAGCATCCGACATCATCGAAAAAACCATTGAGAGCCGGATGGAGATCCGCGTTTCCTATAAAGACCTAAATCGCGTAATGCGCGCCGTAAGGGAGAACCGGCTGACGATTTGCGAACAGGATATGACAGAAGATTGTCGATTGGTCGTGGCGTGTCGAAAACGAGACGAAAATGCCGTTTTCGAAATCTTCAATTCCATGTTCGGAATTGACGTAAAAATCCAAAACTAGCGGTAAAAAAAACGACACCCTTACAACAAATTCCCAACGCGTTCCAAAATGTAATCCGGCGGACTCACCGGACGCCCCGTTTTCATGTCAACGAAGACCAAAATCGAGTGACCCGTTGTTAATAACTCGTCGGCTTCGTTACGGATCTCATAATCAAATTCAATCTTGACAGAGGACAGTTTCCGAAACATTGTTTTAACATTTAGGACATCATCGTAACGGGCCGGCTTCTTGTAGTTCATCGTCAGGGAAACGACCGGCAGCATAATACCGTTCTCTTCCATCCAACGATACGAAACCCCCAGGTTTCTCAGCCATTCCACGCGCCCCATCTCAAAATACTGGGCATAATTTCCGTGATAGACAACCCCCATCTGGTCGGTTTCGGCGTAGCGCACGCGTACCTGGAATTCATAGTCACGCATAGTAAATTTAACGTTTCGTTATTGCTTGTTATAGGGTATTTTTTTTTCAAAATCAACCCTGCAAAAATTTTTTTCTAAAGAATTTTGTTCACATATTTGTCTTCCCGAACACACGATAAGGCAGCGCGGATTTTTCTCCTGTTTGCCTTTCAAACAAACAAAAAATTTATCAGTATTT